>NZ_MDCR01000286.1 GCF_001723055.1 Streptomyces niveus | reverse complement strand
TTACCAGACGACGCGGGCGGGCGAAGTGTGACGATCAGCTGGACCGTGTACGCCTCCTCGACGAGCCCGTCCGGAAAGACCTTGAGCAGTTCGGCGCGTTCCCCGGCGAGGCAGGCGGCCGTGGCCTCCTCGCCGATCAGACGGAAGAGGGAGTGACTGCCGAGGTTGGTGAGGTGGAGGTCTAGCGGGACGGTCCGCGTCCAGCGCAGCTCGCGGCGTACGCGCGGCAGCTCGTCCGGCAGTCCCTCGGCGCGATGGCCGCCGGAGCCGTGGGCTCCGCCGCCGCCGAGCCGGCGCAGCCGTTCGTCCTGGGCGGCGACCCAGGGCACGTCGGCGTCGGAGACGTTCCACCACAGGGCGAGCGCACCGCCCGGCCGCAGGACGCGCAGGGCCTCGGGGACGGAGCGGGACGGGTCGGTCCAGTGCCAGGACTGGGCGTACGTCATCAGGTCGACGGACGCGTCCGCGAGGGGCAGGGCGTCACCGAAGCCCCTGACCAGCGGGGTGTCGGGCTGCGTACGGCGCAGTCGCGCGGCCATGCCGGGGCCCGGCTCGACGGCGATGACCTCGGCGCCGCGCGCACGCAGCAGCCGGGTGGCGATCCCGGTCCCGGCTCCGACGTCGAGGACACGGGCGCCTCGGAGGGGGCGGCCGGACAGTTCCTCGACGGCGTCGAACAGCGCCGGTGGGTAGCCGGGCCTGCCGGAGTCGTACTGGTCGGCGACGACATCGAAGGAGAGCGCGCGATCGGTCATGGACCCCATCCTGTCGCGCGCCGGATCCCGGGCGCCGGACGGGCCCCGGCTCACTTGCGCTTGGGGCGCTTGGGGCGGCTCGTCCTGCGGGCGGCCGGGTTGCCGGTGCGGGTGGTGCGCCGGCGCTCGTAGCGCGCCACTGCCGTCTCGTACTCCGTACGCCGCAGCCGCTCCCCCGGCGCCTCGGTCAGCGAGCGCAGGAAGTACGCGACCAGTGAGCCGATGAAGCCGATGCCCTTGAGGCTGCGCAGCTGTTCCTCACGGGCGCGGTCGACGGGGCGCTTGGAGAAGCCCTCCCAGGTCTTGCGGAAGGCGATGGCGCTGCACACCGAGAACATCACGATGACGAGAATGCCGATGAACGGGCTGGCGTCCGCGATCGTCAGGCCCTGGTAGGCGAAGCGCAGCAACAGGCAGGCGCCGACGGCCGCGGCGAGTGAGCCGACGGCGACGGCGGCGCGGCGCGCCGCGTAGCCGCCGTCGTGGGCGAGCCAGGTCGTGCCGAAGAAGCGGAGGGGCTCGGGCCGAGGGCCGCCGTCGGCGGCTTCGGCGGCTTCGCCGCTCTCGTACGGGCCGACGCTCTCGTGCTGGCCCTCGCTCTTGGTCCGGCTCTTGCCCTGGGTCTTGTTCTGGCTCACAGGGCGATTATCCCTGTCGGCGGGAGTCGGGGTCGAGAGCCGGGAACCGGGCCGGACCGGCCCGGTTCCCGGCCAGGGCTCAGGCGCAGCGCGGAGCGACGTAGCCGTCACTGCCTGTCTTGACGTACGCGTCCGAGATGAATTCGCCGTTGGCGATGTTGTCCCAGATCTTCGACGTGCCGTACGGCCCTGACACCGACTGGCCCGCCTTCTGGCAGTTGATCAGTACCGTGGCGTTGTACTGCAAAGTGCGTACGACGTTGTAGTTCGTCCCCGGACCCGAGCGCACATTGACGCGGTAGCCCGGCGCGACCGGATATCTGACGCCGGTCGCGGCCAGCATTCCCACCTCGGCGTCCGCACCCGCCTCCGCGACCACTTCCGTCCCTTCCGCTTCTTCCACCGCTCCAACCTCGTCAACAGCCATCGCTGCCTCCCCCTTGTCGATCTTGTTGAATGTTCACTCTGTGCGACGCGCAGGCTAGCAACACTCTTCAGCCACAGCCGCACCATCGACTAGGCTCCGTGAGTCGCGCTCGCAGAAGCGACACGGGGGACACATACATGGAATTCGCCGGGAGTTACCGCCTTGAGGCCTGCCTCGGCTCCGGTGGCATGGGCGTGGTGCATCTCGCGCGCTCCGCGTCGGGGCTGCGCCTCGCCGTGAAGGTGGTGCACCAGCAGTACGCGGCGGACCCGGAGTTCCGGGCCCGCTTCCGTCAGGAGGTCGCCGCCGCGCGACGCGTCAGCGGTGCGTTCACCGCGCCCGTCGTGGACGCGGACCCGGACGCGGAGCGGCCCTGGATGGCCACCTCGTACATCCCCGGTCCGACCCTGGCCGAGCAGGTCAAGAGCAACGGACCCATGTCGCCCGCCCAGTTGCGGCGGCTGACGGCGGGGCTCGCCGAGGCGCTGCGGGACATCCACCGGGCCGGTGTCGTCCACCGCGACCTCAAGCCGGGCAACGTACTCCTCACGGACAACGGTCCCAAGGTCATCGACTTCGGCATCTCGCGGCCGGTGGACAGCGATCTGCGCACCGAGACGGGGAAGTTGATCGGCTCGCCGCCGTACATGGCGCCCGAGCAGTTCCAGCGTCCGCGTGAAGTGGGGCCCGCGGCCGACGTGTTCGCGCTGGGGTCGCTGCTGGTCCACGCGGCGACGGGGCGTGGGCCCTTCGACTCGGACAGCCCGTACATCGTCGCCTACCAGGTGGTTCACGACGAGGCGGATCTGGTCGGTCTGCCCGCCGATCTGGCGCCGCTGGTGGGGCGTTGTCTCGCCAAGGATCCGGAGAAACGTCCCACGCCGGACGAGATCATGGCGGAGCTGAGCCCGCCTTCGTACGAGGCGGACGCGTTCATACCGGCGCAACGGCGTTCCCTGGAGAGACCGTTGGCGGCGCCGGGCGGCGAGCAGCGCACCCATGTGGGGGCGCACTCACCGTCCGGGCGCGCGCCGGAGGCCGGGACGGCCTCGCGCCCCGCTTCGCGGCAGGATGCGAAGCACGAACCGAAGACGGCCACGAAGGCGGGCGCGGCCGAGCCGAGGACCGCGGCCGACCGGCGCCGGCGGGCCAAGTGGCCGGCGCTCGCCGTCGGCGCCGCGGTGCTGGTGTACGGGGGTCTGTGGGCCGCGCAGGGGTTCGGCGACAACCGGGCACCCTCGTCGGGCCAGCGGGGCTCCGGTGCGGCGACGACCGCCGACGTGGCCTTCGCCCCGTGGCTGGCCACGGACATCGGCGACACCGCCGAGCGGGGCACCGCGCCGGCGTGTTCGTACACGCCGAGCGTCTCGGGCGTCTCGGCGGCGCTGCTCTGCTCCACGCGCGGCGTCGCCGCCGCCCGGCTCGACCCGGCCGACGGGCGGGTGCTCTGGTCGCACGGGTCGAAGGCCGGGACCACGTCCGTACCCGTCGTCTCCGGCGGTCTCGTCCACGCGGTCCTCACCTCGACGAAGACCACCCGCCTCCAGGCGTACGAGAAGGACGACGGCACCCCCGTCTGGAGCGCGGACGTCTCGGGCAGCCCGGGTGTCCACCACGCCGGTGACACCGTCCTGGTCGTCAAGCCCGACGGACGGGTGGAGGCACTGAACGGCGCTACCGGCAAGCGGCGTTGGGAGCACCGGCTGCCGGGCCACGTCGCCCCCGTCCTCGGCGTCCACAGCCGGCAGACCGGTCACGTGTACGCCGCCGAGTCCTCGGAGGACGGCGCCACCACGCTGGTCAGCGCGGTGGACCCGGAGACCGGTGAGCTGGCCTGGCAGCGGCGGCTCGACGGGAACCTGGAGCCGGTGACCACCGAGCGCGGCGCGCTGTTCCTCGCGTCCCTCGACGCGGACTCGATGACGGACGCGGTGGTGCGCTACGACCCCGGGAGCCGGGACGTACGCCGTGCGCCGTTGCCCTACCTGGTGTCCGGCGCGCAGATGGCCGTGCGCGACGACACCGCGTACCTGCTGGTGTCCGGCGGGACCCTGCTGGCGGTCGACACCACTCGTACGGGTGGGAAGCCCAAGGCGCGCTGGCAGTTGGAGACGGACGTCGCCCGCTCGTCCGGGCCCGTCGTGACGGCGGGCGACCGGCTCTACTTCTCCGCCGCCGACGGGCAGCTGATCACGGTCGACACGACGGACGGCACCCTGATCGGCCGTACGAAACCGCGTCTGGCGTCGGGCAGGCTCGCCGTGATGGCGGCGCTGCCCGTCCCCGCGACCGCGCCCGGCCGGATCTACGCGGGCGCGCCCGACGGGTCCGTCTTCGCCGTGGACAGCGAGAACCCCGACACCTGGTGACTCGCACCGGGTGCCGGGGTTCGTGGAACTCAGTTCATCAGCCCAGTCGGGAGACGTCCCTGACCGCGCCCTTGTCCGCGCTCGTCGCCATCGCCGCGTACGCGCGCAGCGCCACGGAGACCTTGCGCTCACGCGAGACCGGCTCGTACACACCGTTCAGCGCGTCCCGCCGGACCGCCAACTCGTCGTCGCCGACGAGCAGTTCGATCGAACGCCCCGGGATGTCGATCCGGATGCGGTCGCCGTCCCGCACCAGCGCGATCGTCCCGCCGGACGCCGCCTCGGGCGAGGCGTGGCCGATCGACAGACCCGACGTACCGCCGGAGAAGCGGCCGTCGGTGACCAGGGCGCACGCCTTGCCGAGGCCGCGGCCCTTCAGATACGACGTGGGGTAGAGCATCTCCTGCATGCCGGGGCCGCCGCGCGGGCCCTCGTAACGGATGACGATCACGTCGCCCTCCGCGATCTCCTTACGGAGGATCTTCTCGACGGCGTCCTCCTGCGACTCGCAGACGACGGCCGGGCCCTCGAAGGTCCAGATCGACTCGTCCACGCCGGCGGTCTTCACCACGCAGCCGTCGACGGCCAGGTTGCCCTTCAGCACGGCGAGTCCGCCGTCCTTGGAGTACGCGTGTTCCAGCGAGCGGATGCAGCCGCCCTCGGCGTCCAGGTCGAGCGTGTCCCACCGCTCGGACTGGGAGAACGCGGTCGCCGAGCGCTTGCAGCCGGGCGCCGCGTGCCACAGCTCCACGGCCTCGTCCGAGGGTGAACCGCCGCGCACGTCCCAGGTCTTGAGCCACTCGTCGAGCGAGTCGGAGTGCACCGAGTGCACGTCCTCGTTGAGGAGGCCGCCGCGGTACAGCTCGCCCAGGATGGCGGGGATGCCGCCGGCCCTGTGGATGTCCTCCATGTAGTACGTGCCGCCGGGCGCGACGTTCGGCGCGACCTTCGACAGGCACGGGACGCGTCGCGAGACGGCGTCGATCTCGTCCAGGCCGTAGGACAGACCGGCCTCCTGGGCGGCGGCGAGGAGGTGCAGGATCGTGTTCGTGGAGCCGCCCATGGCGATGTCGAGCGCCATGGCGTTGTCGAAGGCCGCGCGGGTGGCGATGTTGCGCGGCAGGACGGTCTCGTCGCCGCCTTCGTAGTAGCGCTTGGTGATGTCGACGACCGTGGTGCCCGCGTTCTCGTACAGCGCCTTGCGCGCGGTGTGCGTGGCGAGCACGGAGCCGTTGCCGGGCAGGGCGAGACCGATGGCCTCCGCGAGGCAGTTCATCGAGTTGGCGGTGAACATGCCGGAACAGGAGCCGCAGGTCGGGCAGGCGTTCTCCTCGATACGGAGGATGTCCTCGTCCGAGACGGACTCGTCGACGGCGTCCGAGATCGCGTTGATGAGGTCCAGCTTGCGGACGGTGCCGTCGACCAGGGTGGCCTTGCCGGCCTCCATCGGGCCGCCGGAGACGAAGACCGCGGGGATGTTGAGGCGCATCGCGGCCATCAGCATGCCCGGAGTGATCTTGTCGCAGTTGGAGATGCAGATCAGCGCGTCCGCGCAGTGCGCCTCGACCATGTACTCGACGGAGTCGGCGATCAGGTCGCGCGACGGCAGGCTGTAGAGCATGCCTCCGTGGCCCATCGCGATGCCGTCGTCGACGGCGATGGTGTTGAACTCGCGCGGGACGGCTCCGGCGGCCTTGATCGCCTCGGAGACGATCCGGCCGACGGGGGCGAGGTGGGTGTGTCCGGGGACGAACTCGGTGAAGGAGTTGGCCACGGCGACGATCGGCTTGCCGATGTCCTCGCTGGCTACGCCCGACGCCCGCATAAGGGCGCGTGCGCCCGCCATGTTCCGGCCGTGGGTGACAGTGCGGGACCTCAGCTCGGGCATCGTCGCTCGCTCCTTCGGCAGATCCATCGGTGGAAATACTTTTTCGAGCCTACGCCCACCGCTCCAAGATCTGGACGGTCCGTCCGAGATGCGGGACGCCGGCTCAGCTCTCGGTCAGATATCGCTGGAGGGTGGGCGCCACGAGCCGGACGATCTCCTCGGTCTCCACCGAGGCCAGCGGCTCGGCCTTGATCACGTAGCGCAGGAGCGCGATCCCGATCATGTGGGAGGCGGCCAGCTCGGCGCGGAGGGTGGGGTCGGGTACGTCGAGTTCGACCGCGATCCGCTCCAGCAGCCTTCGCAGGACGAACTTGCGCAGCATGGCAGCCGCGGCGTCGTTCGTCAGGGCGGAGCGGACGATCGCGAGGAGCGGGGCGCGGGACACCGGGTTCTCCCACACGCCGATGAAGTAGCGCGCCAGGCGCTCGCCGATGCCGTCCGTACCGCCGGTGAGCAGGGTGGGGATAACCAGCGCCGGCTCGAAGGAGACCTCGATGGCGGCGCCGAAGACCTCCTCCTTCGTACCGAAGTAGTGATGTACGAGGGCGGGGTCGACCCCGGCGACCTTGGCGATGCCTCGTACGGAGGTCTTGTCGTAGCCGCGCTCGGCGAACTCCGTACGGGCCGCTTCCAGGATCCGCTCGCGCGCGCCGGGTCCGGTGTCCGCGTCGGAGCGGGCGGGGCGGCCTCGGCGGCGGGGGGCCGCGTCGGTCATGGGCGGCGGATCCGGGGGCGGCCGTGGGACAGGCGGGGCTGCGGGGGCGACGAGGCCACCGGTGCCGCCTGGGAGGTGGAGGCCGATGCCAGATGCAGCCGGGTGAAGGCCAGCGCCTCCGCGAGATCGGCCTCGCGTTCGGCGGACGACATCGCGCGCCGGGTGTTGACCTCGATGACGACATTGCCGTCGAAGGAGCTTCCCGCCAGCCGTTCGAGCAGCTCGGCGCAGGGCTGGTTGCCGCGGCCCGGCACCAGATGCTCGTCCTTGGCCGAGCCGTTTCCGTCGGCGAGATGGATGTGCCCCAGCCGGTCGCCCATGCGCTCGACCATGGACATGGCGTCCGAGCGGGCGGTGGCCGTGTGCGACAGGTCGACGGTGAAGTGGCGGTAGTCGTCCTTCGTCACGTCCCAGTCGGGGGCGTACGCGAGCACCTCACGGTCCCGGTAGCGCCACGGGTACATGTTCTCGACGGCGAAGCGCACATCCGTCTCGTCGGCCATCCGCCAGATGCCGGTGACGAAGTCGCGGGCGTACTGGCGCTGCCAGCGGAACGGCGGGTGGACGACGACGGTGGAGGCGCCCAGGCGCTCGGCGGCCGACCGCGCCCGCTGGAGCTTGGTCCACGGGTCGGTCGACCAGACGCGCTGGGTGATCAGCAGACATGGGGCGTGGATGGCGAGGATCGGCACCCGGTGGTAGTCGGAGAGGCGGCGCAGCGCCTCGACGTCCTGGCTGACGGGATCCGTCCAGACCATGACTTCCACGCCGTCGTACCCCAGGCGTCCGGCGATCTCGAAGGCCGTCGCCGTGGACTCCGGATAGACGGAGGCCGTCGACAGGGCGACCTTCGCATCCGGGACGCGTACCACTGCTTCTGCCACGGAGACAGGGTACGGGCACCGGTGGGCGGCATCGGGGGCGCGGGAGCGGAAAGTGACGTGTGCAACGGACCGCCGCCTGTCGATGAGAAGCGCCCCTCGGACCCCGGTTCAGACCTCCGTCGTCGGCAGCTGGTCGAGCCGCCTGAGGATCACGCCCTCCCGCAGGGCCCACGGGCAGATCTCCAGCTCCTCGACGCCGAAGAGCTCCATCACCGCCTCGGCGACCAGCACGCCCGCGAGCAGCTGGGGCGCCCGCCCCTCCGACACACCGGGCAGTCCGGCACGCTGCGCGGCGGTCATCGTCGTCAGCTTGGGCACCCACTCCCCCAGCGATTTACGGGTCAGGCCGCGCTGTACGTAAAGCCCCTCGGCGGAGCGCGCCGCCCCGGTGATCCGTGCCAGCTGCCGGAAGGTCTTGGAGGTGGCGACGACATGGTCCGGCTCGCCGAAGCGGGTGAACTCGCCGACGGTACGGGCGATCTGGGCCCGCACATGGCGGCGCAGCGCCCGTACGTCCTGCGGGTCGGGCGGGTCGCCGGGCAGCCAGCCGGCGGTGAGGCGGCCGGCGCCCAGGGGCAGGGACACGACGGCGTCCGGTTCCTCGTCGATGCCGTAGGCGATCTCGAGCGAGCCGCCGCCGATGTCCAGGACCAGCAGTTTTCCCGCCGACCAACCGAACCAGCGGCGGGCGGCGAGGAAGGTCAGCCGGGCCTCCTCGTCGCCGGTGAGGACGTGGAGGTCAACGTCCGTCTCTTCTTTGACCCGGGCGAGTACATGGTCGGCGTTGCTCGCCTCGCGCACGGCGGAGGTGGCGAACGACAGCACGGCCTCGCAGCCCTTGTCCTCGGCGGCCACGAGCGCCTCGGCGATCGTGGCGACCAGCCGCTCCACGCCTTCGGGCCCGATCGCGCCGTCCGCGTCGAGCAGTTCGGCCAGTCTCAGCTCGGTCTTGTGGGAATGGGCGGGCAGCGGGCGCGCCCCGCGGTGGGCGTCGACCGCCAGCAGGTGGACGGTGTTCGATCCGACGTCGAGAACTCCGAGTCTCATGGGCGAACGCTACTGCGGCGACACGCATACGCTGGAGCCGTGCCAAAGACGAACAAGGCGAAGCCGGGCAAAGCCAGCCGCGCCAAGAAGCAGCACGAGCAGGTTCCGCCCGACGAGAAGGGGCTGGACTTCGCCCGGTCCTGGGTGGAATTCCCTGATCCGGCGGACGACGAGCAGGTCTTCCGCTGCGATCTGACGTGGCTGACCTCGCGCTGGACGTGCATCTTCGGCAGTGGCTGCCAGGGCATCGAGGCGGGGCGCGCCGACGACGGCTGCTGCACGCTGGGGGCGCACTTCTCGGACGAGGACGACGAGAAGCGGGTCGCCGGGCATGTGAAGCGCCTCACGCCGGAGGTATGGCAGTTCCACGGTGTGGGGGCGGACAGCGGCTGGACGGAGACGGACGACGAGGGCGCCCGCAAGACGCGCCGCTGGAACGGCTCGTGCATCTTCCAGAACCGCCCCGGCTTCGCCGGCGGCGCGGGCTGCGCGCTGCACATCCTGGCGCTGCGGGAGGACCGCGAGCCGCTGGAGACGAAGCCCGACGTCTGCTGGCAGCTGCCGGTCCGGCGTACGTACGACTGGATCGAGCGGCCCGACGACACGCGGGTGCTCCAGGTGACGATCGGGGAGTACGACCGCCGCGGCTGGGGCCCCGGCGGCCACGACCTGCACTGGTGGTGCACCTCGGCGACATCGGCACACGGCGCGGGCGAGCCGGTGTTCAAGACGTACGGCCCGGAGCTGACCGAACTGATGGGCAAGGCGGGGTACGACGCACTGGTCGAGCTGTGCGAGACCCGCCTGGCGAGCGCGCTCCCCCTCTTGGCTCCGCACCCGGCGGACCCGCCGCTGGGCGCGAAGCCCGGGGTCTGACGGCTCACCGCCTGACACCCCCACCCCTCACGGCGACGCCGGCGGTGTGTCCGGGTCGCCGCCCGGTTCCGTCGGCGGAACGGGCGGGTCGCTCGACGGCGGCGGGTCCGTCGACGGCGGCGGGTCCGTCGGGTCGGACGTGCCGGGTGGTGGGTCCGTGGGGGTCGTCGGGCCGCCCGGGTCGGTCGGGGTCGGTGGCGGTGAGGACGGGGGGCGGGTCGGGTGTGTCGGGTGGACGGGGTCCGGGTCCGGGTTCGACGAGGACGGGGGCCTGGCACCGTAACCGCTGATCGCGACCACCGAGCCCGTCGGGGTCAGCCCGATGCGGGCGCGCCACGGGCCGGACGGCTCCCGCGCGTGGTCCACGTGGACATGGACGGTGACGGACCTGCCGGGGGCGAGCGTGCCCGACGTACGGCTCAGCCGCAGCCAGGACGCGCTGGTCCAGGCCGACCACGCGACGGGCTCGCCGCCGGTCGCGGTGAGCGTGATCCTCGTACGGTCGCCGGTCGACTCCGCCGTGACGGAGAGCCGTGGCGTGACGGACGGTGACTCCGTGCCGTCGCTGATGACCTCCACCGAGACGTCCGGGTCCCGGCTGCCGGTGGCGAAGGGGTCGCCGGGCCGGTTCTCGGCGTTGCCCGCGTTCTCGTAGTTGTCGTACGGATGGGCGCCCTGCGCACCGCGCCGCTCGGCGTCACCGGCGCTGACCGACGTCCCGTCGTGGCCCTCGCCGGCCGGCGGAGCGCCCCGGTACGCCGCCCAGAGCGCGAGCACGGGCGCCGCGACGACGGTCGCCACGACGGTGGTGGTGACGGCCCGCGCGCGCAGCCTCTCGCGGCGGGCGGCGCGGTCCTTGGGGTCCATGGGGAAGCCGTCCCGGCCGAAGCGCGGGGTGGTGGCACGGGAGCGCGGGGTGTTCGTCATCGCGCCGTACGCCGCCGCCCGGGGCGCCTCGACGAGCGGCAGGACGGCGGGCGAGGCCGCGGCCGGGGAGGGCGCGCCGGGCCGGGCGGCCCGCGCGGACGCGGCCGAACCGGGCCAGGGTCCCGCCGCCTCGGCGCGCTCGGCGGCGCGGCGGCAGCGCGGGCAGTCGTCCACGTGCCGCACCAGTTCGCGCCGGAGCGCGGACGAGAGCAGCACCTGGTCGTCGCCGGTGAGCCGGGCGACGGCGGGACAGTTGCCCGTCTCCACGACGGCGAGCGCGGCCCTGGTGCGCTCGACCTCGCAGGCGGCGGAGTTGAGCAGTTCGCGGGCCGGCAGCGCCTCCATGGACAGGACGGCGGCGACGTCACGCGCGCGGAGCCGGTGGCGTACGGCCAGTTCGAGCGCTTCGCGCTGCTCGGGCGTCGTACCGGCGGCCTCGGGCCAGGCCAGCATGGCGAGTTCACGCCGTCGGCGGACGGTGACCTCCGGCGGGACATCGGTCCTCGCACCGGCTCCGGGCTCCTCGCCCGGCTCGCGGCGGCCGGCGTGCGCCCCCGGGCGGCCGCCGCGCCGCTCGCCGAGTCTGCGCAGACAGGCCCACCGCGCGAGCGCGTACAGCCAGGCCCTGCGCTCGCCGTCGCCCGCCGGGCAACGCCCGTACTGGCGCTCGGAGATGGCCAGGACCTCGCCCAGCACCTCGGTCGCGGCGTCGTGGTCGCACAGCACGGACAGGCAGTAGGTGAACAGCCCGTCCAGATACGGCTCGTACCGCACGGGCGGCCGGTCCGTCCCCGACTCCGATCGGGGCGCGCGACGGGGCGCACGGTGTGCGCCGGTGGTGTAGGCGGGGGGCTCCAGTCTGCTGCTCGTCACCCGGCGACGGTAGACAGGGGAGCGCACGACTCTCACCGCCCTCGCCTACTTTTCATCATTACGGGTGAAACGACCGCTTCGGCCGTGCCTCGCCCGCGAGCCGCGAAGTGACCGCCGCGGCAAGGACTGTCAGTGGTCGCCTATACGGTGGCGCCATGGCTGTAGCCCGTACCAAATCCGCCAAGGACCGGCCGTCCTACCGCTGTACCGAGTGCGGCTGGACCACCGTCAAGTGGCTCGGCCGCTGCCCCGAGTGCCAGGCCTGGGGCACCGTCGAGGAGTACGGGGCGCCCGCCGTACGGACGACGGCGGTCGGCCGGGTGAGCACCCCGGCGCTGCCGATCGGCCAGATCGACGGCCGGACGGCGACGGCGCGCTCGACGGGCGTGGACGAGCTGGACCGGGTCCTCGGCGGCGGCCTCGTGCCGGGCGCCGTCGTGCTGGTGGCCGGTGAGCCGGGCGTCGGCAAGTCCACGCTGCTTCTGGACGTCGCGGCGAAGGCGGCCGGCCCCGAGCACCGCACGCTGTATGTGACGGGCGAGGAGTCGGCGAGCCAGGTGCGGCTGCGCGCGGACCGCATCAAGGCCATCGACGACCATCTCTATCTCGCGGCCGAGACGGACCTGTCCGCCGTTCTCGGGCATCTCGACGCGGTCAAGCCGTCGCTGCTGATCCTTGACTCCGTACAGACGGTGGCGTCGCCGGAGATCGACGGGGCGCCCGGCGGCATGGCCCAGGTCCGGGAGGTCGCCGGCGCGCTCATCCGGACCTCCAAGGAGCGGGGCATGTCCACCCTGCTCGTCGGCCATGTCACCAAGGACGGCGCCATCGCGGGCCCCCGGCTCCTGGAGCATCTGGTGGACGTCGTGCTGTCCTTCGAGGGCGACCGGCACGCGCGGCTGCGGCTGGTGCGCGGCGTCAAGAACAGATACGGGACGACGGACGAGGTCGGCTGCTTCGAGCTGCACGACGAGGGCATCACGGGTCTCGCCGACCCCTCCGGTCTCTTCCTCACCCGCCGGGATCAGCCCGTCCCCGGCACCTGTCTCACCGTCACGCTCGAAGGCCGCCGCCCGCTCGTCGCCGAGGTCCAGGCGCTGACGGTCGACTCGCAGATCCCCTCGCCCCGGCGCACCACCTCGGGCCTGGAGACCTCCCGCGTCTCGATGATGCTGGCCGTTCTCGAACAGCGCGGCCGGATCAGCGCGCTCGGCAAGCGCGACATCTACAGCGCGACGGTCGGTGGCGTGAAGCTCTCGGAGCCGGCCGCGGACCTGGCGATCGCGCTGGCCCTGGCCTCGGCGGCGAGCGACACCCCCCTGCCGACGAACCTGGTCGCGATCGGCGAGGTGGGCCTCGCGGGCGAGGTCAGACGGGTCACGGGCGTCCAGCGCAGACTGGCCGAGGCACACCGGCTGGGCTTCACGCACGCTCTCGTCCCGACCGATCCGGGGAAGATCCCCGCCGGTATGAAGGTCACAGAAGTTGCCGATATGGGCGCGGCTCTGAGTGTGCTTCCGCGCCGGGGTCGCGCGGACGCCCCACGGGACGGCAAGGAGCGCCGGTAGACTTTGCCCTGGTCTCGCCCATCCGTACGAGCCGGAGGAGTGCAGTGGCAGCCAACGACCGGGCAGCAGCACCCGGAAAGTCCGGTGGTGGCTCCGGTGGATCCGGCACCGAAGCGCTGATGCGCGCCTCACTGAGCGCCGTGGCGCCCGGCATGGCGCTGCGTGACGGCCTGGAGCGGATCCTCCGGGGGAACACCGGCGGTCTCATCGTCCTCGGCATGGACAAGACCGTCGAGGCGATGTGCACGGGCGGCTTCGTGCTGGACGTGGAATTCACCGCGACGAGGCTCCGCGAGCTGGCCAAGCTCGACGGCGCGCTCATCCTCGACAAAGACATCACCAAGATTCTGCGGGCCGGTGTCCAGCTCGTCCCCGACGCCTCCATCCCGACCGAGGAGACCGGCACCCGCCACCGCACGGCGGACCGGGTGTCGAAGCAGTGCGGCTTCCCCGTGATCTCCGTCTCGCAGTCGATGCGGCTGATCGCGCTGTACGTGGACGGGGAGCGCCGGGTCCTGGAGGAGTCGGCGGCGATCCTGTCGCGCGCCAACCAGGCGCTGGCGACCCTGGAGCGGTACAAGCTCCGGCTGGACGAGGTCGCCGGCACGCTCTCCGCGCTGGAGATCGAGGACCTGGTGACGGTCCGGGACGTGACGGCGGTCTCGCAGCGCCTGGAGATGGTGCGCAGGATCGCCACGGAGATCGCCGAGTACGTGGTGGAGTTGGGCACCGACGGGCGGCTTCTCTCCCTCCAGCTGGACGAGTTGATCGCGGGCGTCGACCCGGAGCGCGAGCTGGTCGTACGGGACTACGTGCCCGAGCCGACGGCGAAGCGGTCCCGTACGGTCGCGGAGGCGATGACCGAGCTGGACGCGCTCTCCCACACCGAGCTGCTGGAACTGCCCGTCGTGGCACGCGCTTTGGGGTACAGCGGCTCGCCCGAGACGCTGGACTCGGCGGTCTCGCCGCGCGGTTACCGGCTGCTGGCCAAGGTGCCGAGGCTGCCGGGCGCCATCATCGAGCGGCTGGTCGAGCACTTCGGCGGGTTGCAGAAGCTGCTGGCGGCGAGCGTCGACGATCTTCAGACGGTGGACGGGGTGGGCGAGGCGCGGGCGCGCAGCGTGCGCGAGGGCCTGTCGCGGCTGGCGGAGTCGTCGATCCTGGAGCGATACGTCTGACGTACGGGCAAGCGCTTACGTACGAGGAAGGGCCGCGTCACTGTTCAACGACGGTGGCGCGGCCCTTCTTTGTACGGAGGTCGGCCCGGCCGCTCAGTCCTTGTCGAGGCGGATCGACGTCTGGCCCTGCTTCACCGTCGCGCCGGGCGCCACCGCCTCCACCAGATACGTGCCGGGCTTGGCCTTGCCGGGCGGGGGTGTGGCGCACTGCGGGGCGCTCTGTGTGAGGTCCCAGGTGACGGTCCGCGTGACGGTCCCGCCCGCGGGCACCTTCAACAGAAGGGGGCCGATCTTGGGGCAGTCCTTGGAGGACCAGATCTCGTCGCTCTCGGAGTCGGTGACGGTCAGCACCACGGACTTCGGCCCCAGGTCCGCCTTGCAGTCCTTGGCCGACCCGTTGGTGGCCACGATCTTGAACGAGGGCTTCTCGCCCGGCTCGTAGGCGACCTTCCGGCTCTCCAGCTTCAGACTCAGCGCGCTCGCCGGGCAGTTGGGGAGGCTCGATCCGACGGGCACCTGCTCGCCCGTACTGCTGCCGCCCGCGCCGTCGTCGCCACCGCCACCGCCACCGCTCGCCGCGCCGCCGCCCGAGCCGGTGGAACCGCCCGTACCGCCAGTGCCGTTGTCGCCACCGCCGCCGCCGTCGGCGCCCGCGTCCGTACCGCCCGTGTCGCCGCCGCCGCTCCCGCCGCTCCCGCCGCTGCCCCCGGTCTCGCCCGACTCGTCGCGCCCGCCAGGCTGTTCGCTGATGGCGGGTCCGGATCCGGACGGTCCGGGGGTGATCGAGGGGGCGGGCGCCTCGCCGTTCGCGCCGTCGTCGCGCTTCTTTCCGCCGTCACCACCACCGGATGTGACGACCCATACGACAAGCAACGCGAGCAGCGCGATCAGAGTCGCCGCTACTGCCCTCCGTCGCCAGTAGATGGAGGAGGGAAGCGGCCCGACCGGATTGCGCATAGATCCCACGGCGCAACTCTACGAGAGTTCACGGCCAACTCCCGCCCCACATGCCGCCCGTCTCGCAAGTTTTACGGATCATCATCACGCTACGGCCGCCGGAGTGACCCCACTTGCCACTTTCGTCAGGGGTTCGGCCCCCGAGGGCAAGGTGCGTGAGCAGGAGTCAGGAAGGTACGGTCCGTAAGCATGGACCCCTCCGTCACCAGCGGGCTTTACCGCGACATTACTGATCTCGCCCACGACTCGCCTTCCTGGGTAGGGCACTTCGTCGAGATAGGGACGGAGGCCGTGATCGTGATCCTGGGCCTGCTGTTCCTCGCCAGCTGGTGGCGGAGGCGGTCCGGGGACTCACGCGCCATGGCCGTGGCGGTAGTTGGGCCGCTGGCGACCGCCGTCGCGTACGTGGGCAGCGAACTGTTCAAGAGCGCCGTGCAGGAGGAACGCCCGTGCCGCGCGGTCGCCGGCGCCGCCGCGTCGCTCGCGACGTGCCCGCCGGTCGGCGACTGGTCGTTCCCGAGCAACCACTCGACCATCGCGGCGGCGGCGGCCGTCGCGCTCGCCATCGCCTGGCGGGCGATCGCGTTCCTGACGATCCCGCTGGCGCTGTTCGCGGCGTTCTCGCGGGTCTTCGTCGGTGTGCACTATCCGCACGACGTGGCCGTGGGGCTGCTGTTCGGCGGGCTGGTCGCGACGCTCGTCGTCCTGGCCCTGACGCGACCCGCGCGGGCGCTGATCGAGACCATGCGGACGAGCCGTACGGGTGTGGTGGTCTGGTTCGCGGGCCGGGGACCGGCACCGGAACCGGCGCGAGGACCGGCGGCCCCCTGGGCGGCGGACGCGGGCCCGGGGTACGGGGCGGGGTACGGACCGCAGTACGGGTCGGTGCATGGCGCCGCGCCCGGCTCGGAGCCCGATCACCAGGCGCGGCAAGGGCCGGTGGCCGGCTCCGACGTCCGGCATCGGTAGCGGGGCCGCCGCCGCTCGCCCACGCGGGCACGAGCGGCG
>NZ_MDCR01000285.1 GCF_001723055.1 Streptomyces niveus | reverse complement strand
CCGAGGTGGTCCACCACGAGGGGGGTGGGGAGTGAGGCGAAGAACGTGTCCAGCTCGGCCAGTTCGGCGCCCTCGAAGTAGAGGACGACATGCCAGCCCAGCGAGGCGATCTTCCGCGCGATGACGGCCAGATCATCCTTCGGGGCCGAACTGACCAGGCGCTTCAGGAAGTTGAAGCGCACGCCCCGCACACCCGCCTCGTGGAGCCGGCGCAGCTCGGCGTCGGTGACGTCCGGGCGCAGGGTCGCGATCCCGCGCGCTCGTCCGCCGGCGGCCCGGACGGTGTCGACCATCGCGCTGTTGTCGGCGCCGTGGCAGGTGGCCTGGACGATGACGTTGCGGCTGACACCGAGGTGGTCGCGGAGGGCGAACAGCTGGTCGGCGCTCGCGTCGCAGGGGGTGTACTTGCGTTCCGGGGCGAACGGGAAGACGTCGCCCGGTCCGAAGACATGGCAGTGTGTGTCGACGGTCCCCGGCGGGAGGGCGAAGGTGGGGCGGGAGGGGTTCTCGTACCAATCCAGCCAACCGGGCGTCTTGGTGAACTCCGGCCTCGGCTCTGAACCTGACTCCGAACTCGACTCTGAACTCATGAGTTGCTTGGTTGCCTCTCTGCTCTGTTCTTCCGGTGTCGGCGGTGCCGGCGTCAGTCGATGTACGTGAGGCCGGCGGCGGCGAGCGGTTCGCGCATCGCGTACATGTCCAGGCCCAGCTCCCCCGCCGCGAACCGGCGGCGCTTGTCCTCCTCGTTGGCCTCGCGGCGTGCGGCCTCTTCGGCGACCTCGCCGGCCCGTTCGGCCGGGACGACGACCACCCCGTCGACGTCGGCGACGACCACGTCACCGGGCCGGACGAGCGCGTTGGCGCAGACGACGGGGATGTTGACCGAGCCCGGGGTCGCCTTGACCGTTCCCTTGGCGTTGACGGCCCGGCTGAAGACGGGGAAGTCCATCTCCTCCAGGGCCGCGATGTCGCGGCAGCCGCCGTCGATGACCAGACCGGCCCCGCCCTGCGCGCGTACGGACGTCGCCAGCAGTTCGCCGAAGAAGCCGTCCTCGCACTCGGTGGTGCAGGCCGCCACGAGGACGTCGCCCTGGCGCAGTTGCTCGGCCGCCACGTGCAGCATCCAGTTGTCGCCCGGTTGCAGGAGCACGGTGACCGCCGTACCGCACAGCGCGGCGCCGGGGTAGACGGGCCGGATGTACGGGCGCATGAGCCCGGTGCGTCCCATCGCCTCGTGCAGTGTGCTGACGCCGAACGGCGCGAGCACGTCGACGTCCGCGCGGGCCGCGCGGGTGATGTTGCGGTGCACAACTCCGATGTCGTTCATGGTTTCTGCTCCTTCCGCCCGGTCCGGGATCCGGTCAGCGCCCCTGCTGTGTCAGCAGGGCGTCCAGACGCGGGTACACGGTGCGGGCGTTGTTCTCCTGGATGTCGGCGAGTGCGGTGGTGGAGAGTCCGGCGGCCTCGGCGTAGCGGCGGGTGTCGTCGAAGTGGTGGCCGGTGGCGGGATCGATGTCGCGGACGGCGCCGATCATCTCCGAGGCGAAGAGGAGGTTGCGTACGGGCAGCACATCGAACAGCAGGTCGCTGCCCGGCTGGTGGTAGACGCAGGTGTCGAAGAAGACATTGCGCAGCAGATGCTCTTCGAGCGGCGGTTTCCCGAGCGCCATCGCCAGCCCGCGGAAGCGGCCCCAGTGGTAGGGGACGGCGCCACCGCCGTGCGGGATCACCAGCCGCAGGGTGGGGAAGTCCTTGAACAGATCCCCTTGGAGCAGCTGCATGAAGACGGTGGTGTCGGCGTTGAGGTAGTGCGCGCCGGTCGTGTGGAACGCCGGGTTGACGCTGGTGCTCACATGGACCATGGCCGGGATGTCGTACTCGACCATTTTCTCGTAGACCGGGTACCAGGAACGGTCGGTGAGCGGTGGGGCCGTCCAATGGCCGCCCGACGGATCGGGGTTGAGGTTGAGCGCGACAGCGCCGTACTCCTCGACGCATCTGGTCAGCTCCGGGACGCAGGTCGCGGGGTCGGCACCCGGTGACTGCGGGAGCATCGCGGCGGGGACGAAACGCTCCGGGTAGAGCCGGCTGACGCGGTGGACCAGTTCGTTGCAGAGGGCGGCCCAGCGTGCGGAGGTCGCGAAGTCACCGATGTGGTGGGCCATGAAGGAGGCGCGCGGGGAGAAGATCGTGAGGTCGATGCCGCGTTCGTCCATCAGCCGGAGCTGGTTCGGTTCGACGCTTCGGCGCAGGTCGTCGTCGCTGACGCGCAGGTCGCGGGGGTCCGGGGCGGCGGCCGGGTCCTGGAGTCCGGCGATCTGCCGGTCGCGCCACTCCTGGAGCGCCGGTGGCGCGGTGGTGTAGTGACCGTGGCAGTCGATGATCATCGCTGGGGCTCCTCGGGGGACGTGGCGTAGAGGTGTCCGGGGTGGAGGTGGCCGGGTACGAGCACGTCACCGGCCATGATCAGTCGCGCGGTGCGGACCAGGGCGGATCCGGTGACGCGCGGTGGCTCGCCTTCCCCGGCGCCGGGTTCGAGGCCCAGTTCGACGCTGAACTCACCGGCGGGATGCTCGACGGAGACGGTGATGGCGGCGGGGGCGGCGTTGTCGGGGGCGCGATCAGCCTTCGCACCGGTGGCCTTCGCGTGGGCGACCGTGCCGTCGAGCACACAGGCCGTGGCCACGGTGACGGCGGCGAGCACCCCGATCGACTCGTGGCAGACATGCGGGATGAAGCTGCGCGTACTGATCGTGCCGCCGTGGGTGCCGGGCGCGACGAGGGTCATCTTGGGATAGTTCTTGCTCGTCACGTCGCCGAGCCCCATCAGCGCGCCGCAGGCCAGTCGCAGGGCTTCGAGACGGCCCCGAAGTTCGGTGTCCGCGTTCAGGGCGGCGACGGACTCGGCGCCGGTACGGCCTAGGTCGGCGGCGTCGATGATCACCAGCGGCTGTCCGTTGTCGATGCAGGTGACCTCGATGGTGCCGACGCCCTCGACCGTCACGCGGTCGCGGGCGCGGCCCGTGGGGAGCAGCGCGGCGCAGACGGAGCCCGCGGTGTCGAGAAAGTTGACGGTGACGGGCGCGGCGGTGCCGGGAACACCGTCGATGTGGGTGTCGCCGGCGTACGCGACATGGCGCCCGGGCCCGGTCTCGTCTCGCGGTGTGGCGACGGTGATCTCGGCCGTCAGGCCGGTGTTGAGGGTGTGCACCCGCGCCGTGGTCGTGTCGCCGCGCGGGGCGAGCAGTCCCGACTCGACAGCGAAGGGGACGACGGCGGCGAGCATGTTGCCGCAGTTGGCCGTGGTGTCGACGACGTCGCTGTCGGGCTGGAGCTGCGCGAACCGGAAGTCGAGGTCGGCGTCGGCGCGGTCGCTGTGGCCGACGATGCCGACCTTGCTGGTCAGCGGCGCCGCACCGCCCAGACCGTCGATCTGGCGGGGGTCGGGGGATCCCATCGCCGCCAGGAGTACGGCGTCGCGGGCGCCGGGGTCCGACGGCAGGTCGGTGGCACGGAAGAAGGGTCCGCGTGAGGTGCCGCCGCGCATCAACCAGCAGGGAATCGCCACTTGCTCTCCGCGCCGTCGCGGACGGGGACCGGGACGGGGACTGACTGGGGGCCGTGGTCCGGCCGACGTGGGTTGCACCGTTGCTCTCCCTGCTGCCTTGCTCGTGCTTCTTGCGTCGCTTGTGCGTCTTGTGCGTCTTGTGTTCCGTGTGTTGTTCACGGCAACTTAACCGTCGACACGATTGTTGACAATGTCGTGGACGAAAAATTTCCCGCCCTCGTCGGCAAAGACCGCGCGCTCGATAGACTCTGTGCGACCGAGGGGACACGGGAGAGGCGAAGATGGCAGACGCGGCAGAGGTGGCAGGGACGGCGGACAAGCGTGTGACCGGCCAAGAGGGACGGCGCGTCGTGAGTGCGGGGATCCGTCGGGCACTGTCGTCGGGCGACATGGTGCCGGGACAGCGACTGGTCGAACAGGAACTGTCCGAGACGTTCCACGCCACACGCAGCAGCGTCCGCGAGGCGTTGCAGGATCTCGCCGCCGACGACCTGGTCGAGCTGATCCCCCGCCGGGGCGCGCGGGTACGGGTGATCTCCGTGGACGAGGCGGTGCAGATCACCGAGTGCCGCGCCTCGCTGGAGGGGCTCTGCGCACGACGGGCCGCCGAACTGGCCACCGAGGAGCACCGGGAGGTGCTGCGCGAGACTCGGGAGAGCATGCTCAAGGCCGTCGCCGCCGGTGACCCGGAGACGTACTCCGCGCTCAACCGCCGGCTTCACGACTTCATCGCCGAGATCAGCGGACAGAAGGTGGCGCAGGGGCTGCTTGACCGGCTGAACGGGCAGATGGTGCGCTTCCAGTTCCGCCTCGCGCTACGCCCAGGCCGCCCCGCTCAGTCACTCCCCCAGCATGTGGCGATCATCGACGCCGTCCTGTCCGGCGACGCCGAGGCGGCGGAGGCGGCGTCGCGGGCCCATCTGGACAACGTCGTCGAGGCGTTGCGGGCGACACCCGGCCAGGGTGATCCCGCAGCGGGCGGCTGACCGGTCCGGGCAGCCGCCCGGCTCACGCCGTCGGGGCCGTGTCGTCCTCGTCGGGGGTCTCACGGTTGAGCGGGAAGTGCCGCAGAAGGATGAGCAGCCACCAGTACTTCGCGGCGGTCGGCGACACGAGGGTCATCGGCACCGACGTCGCGAAGACGACGGCGACGATCGACCCTTCCAGCACCGTCCGGCGGGCACGCGCCATCGGCACGTCCGGCTTCCGCAGGTCGGGGTGACGCAGGAGGTGGTACGCCATCCCCGTCGTCAGCAGCGACGCGAGGCCGATCACACCGCCGTACACCGCCGTGGCGACGGCCGTGTCGCCGTACTCGCTGACGAGCCGGGTCGGGAAGGGCAGCGCGGCGACGTCGGCCAGGAGCGCGAAGTACAGGTAGAGCAGCGGGCGGTCGATGCGGCCGACCAGCGCGAACATACGGTGATGGGCGAGCCACAGCAGTCCGATGACGCTGAAGCTCAGCAGGAAGGCGCCCACGTCGGGCAGCACGTCGCGCAGCGCCTCGTCGACCTGTCCCTCCGGCAGACCGTTCGGCACGTTGATGTCCAGCGCCAGCAGGGTGATGGCGATGGCGAACACGGCGTCGCCGAAGGCCAGGAGCCGTTCCGGCGTGACGGTCGGCGCCGGGTGTCGTGGGCGGTACATCCGTCTCCCGGTGAGGTCGGGGTAACTTGCGCACTCTGATGGCATTTGCGCGCTTTCGGCCGAGCATATCCAGCCACACGGAAAATCACGGGCGCCCGGGGCGTCTTCTGCCCTACGGTCCGGCCTATGGACGATGAGGACGGTTACTTCAGCGAGCGCGTCGCGGCCACGTACGACAATCCGGCGGCGCGGGAGTTCCAACCGGAGACCGTGGCACCCGTCGCCGAACTACTGGCGGATCTCGCCGGCGACGGCCCGGCCCTCGAACTCGGCATCGGTACGGGGCGGGTCGCCCTCCCGCTGGCGGCGCGTGGAGTGCCGGTCCACGGCATCGACCTGTCGCGGGCGATGGTCGCGCGGATGCGTGAGAAGCCGGGCGGCGACGCGATCGGGGTGACCATCGGGGACTTCGCGACGACGAAGGCGGGCGGGACGGAGGGGAAAGGGGCGTTCTCCGTCGCGTATCTCGTCTTCAACACGATCATGAATCTGACGACGCAGGAGGCGCAGGTGGCCTGCTTCCGCAACGTCGCCGACCAGCTCGCGCCCGGCGGCTGCTTCGTCATCGAGACGATGGTGCCCGACCTGCGGAAACTGCCGCCCGGCCAGAACCTCGTACCGTTCCACGCGAGTGACACCCGCTGGTCGTTCGACAGCTACGACGTCGCGACGCAGGAGATGAGCTCCCACCATGTGGAGGTCGTCGACGGGCGCGGCACGTACTGGTCGGTGCCGTTCCGGTACGTCTGGCCGGCGGAACTCGACCTGATGGCCCAGCTCGCCGGGATGCGGCTGCGCGACCGGTGGGCGGACTGGGGGCGCGAGCCGTTCACGAACGAGAGCACCGGGCACGTCTCGGTCTGGCAGAAGCCGGCCCACTGACCGCGGGGCCGGAGGTTGCCATCTCACCACCGCACAGGCCCAGTTGACTGAACTGCGGGTGCACGGGAGCACTCGTCGTCACCGGTAACGTAGAGACGATCTTGCAGCCGAGCGAGGTTGAACCGGTACGGGGGAGGCACTCATGCACGCGGTGGCCGAGGACGAGATCCATGACGAGTACTTTCCGCTCGTCCCCAGCCCGCCGGACGGCGCCCACTGGTCGGCGCCCGCCGATCTGGAGCAGTATCTGTACAGGCTGGCCCGCGCCGGCAGGGCGTACGGCTATCTGCGGGCGCTGGCGATCGAGGGCGTCTACTACCCGGTCGCGCTCGACCAGACACAGGCGGCCGAGGAGGGTTCGTACCCGATCCTGACCACCGGGACGCCCGAGGGCCGCACGGTGGCGCACGTCTACACGGCGGGCCTGCTGCCCCGGCCACACCCGTATCTCGTCTTCGAGTACGCGACGCTGGGCGCCCTCGCGCAGATCCTCCCCGACGACGTGGCCATGCTCGCCGTCAATCCGGCCACGCCCTGCGAGCAGCACTTCCACACGGACGACGAGGAGCGCGACGTGTGGCTGGACCTGCACCACGAGCTGTTCTCCTCCGACGAGTTGATGAACCGTCTGGTGACCCGGCGCACCGGCGCTCTCCCCAGCGGAGCGCTGCTGCACGGTCTGGCCTGCGGCGCCCACCTCTGCTTCACCAACGGCGACGCGTGGAACACCGCGCACTGGCACGGCATGGGTTACCGGGGCGAGCGGGAGCGGGTCGCGGAGTCGTGGAGCGTCCATGGCCGCGAGGACTGGCTCGCGATGGAGGAGCGGCTGCTGGAGCGCGAAGTCAGCCCGTGGTACTGGGACTTCGTCCTCGGAGCGCGTACGGCGCTGATCGCCGCGCAGGGCACACGTGTCGATGCCGAGCAGTGGCGCGACTGCGTGGAGGCGACGCTGCGGGACCAGGCCGTCCGCAAGGTGGGGTCGTCCGGCGAGGACGCCGAGTTCGAGGAGTTCGTGGCTCATCTGCGGTCGCTGGTGGGCAAGTTGCTGCGGTACGAGTCCCGCTTCCGCGCCGACGGGCTGCTGCCGCCCGACGGTGTCGTCCGGTCGGTCGCGGCGTGGGACGTCGGCCGCGCCTCCAAGATGGCCCGGTGGGGCCGGGGCTCCCGGTATGCCACCGAGGCGGAGATGCGGGCCGCGCTCATACGCGCCTCGGACGTCGCGCGGTCGGTGTACGACTCGTGGGAGGAGTTCTCGGCCGGCTATGTGCTGGGGCGGTGTCTCCACTTCGACGAGGAGGAGTTCGGCCCCTGGTACACGACGGTGCTCGACGCCCACCAGGCGCTGGCGACGGCGCCGGACAGCCCGTGGCGGACGGTGCCGTTCGGCGCGTGACGCCGGCCACACGGGGCCGGGCTTCTCCCGAACTCGCCGTCGCACCAACGGTGTTCGTGCTAGCGTCCGAATCCTGGCGACACAGCAGCCAGGCCGTTCGGGAGCCCGGATCTTCCCGAGGAGACGGCCGAAGGGTCTCGGGCCCCTGGATTCCATGACGGCGCACGGTCGGTTCCCGACTCCTGACCAGTGATCGCCAAGCCGGGTTGGTGAGAACGGGTTGAGTCATGTGGCCACTTCTTCCGGTACTTCGGGGCTCACGAGCGCTGAACTCGGTGCTCGCCCATCTGCCGCTGCTGGGTGCGTCCCTCCTGCTGCTTCTCTTCGGCGTGACCGCGGTGTGCTGCCCCTCGCGGTACGGGCACTTCCACACGCTCCTGCGTGAGGTGCGCGGCTGGAGCCGGGAGATCCGCCGCGGTTCCGGCGAGGCCGCCTCCTGATGCCGCACACGACCCACA
Source organism: Streptomyces niveus (assembly GCF_001723055.1). GTDB lineage: Bacteria > Actinomycetota > Actinomycetes > Streptomycetales > Streptomycetaceae > Streptomyces > Streptomyces niveus. Next base: position 4,375 of record NZ_MDCR01000285.1, on the reverse strand, counting down.
AGCGCCTGGCCCGGCGGCGCACGGCGTACACGGGCGAGAGCTATCAGGAGGCGTACGAGGCTCTGCGTGCCTGTCCGGTCCCGCTGCCCGAGGCGGCGGACGACCACCAGCGGCGGTTGGAGTCACAGATCATGATCGCCCTGACCAGCACGTACGGCACGGCTCCGCCGAGGACCTGGACGCCGTCCAGCCATCCGTACGACCGCCCGCCGCCTCTCGGTGTCGAGAAGGCGCGTCCCACCGCGACCGGGCTCGAACTGGTCGTCTCACCCAGGTTCACCACCTGCCTCGCCGAGGCGGGCTTCATCAAGGGGGACCTGCCGGTCGGCGACCGGTACGAGCTGGTCGACCGGGTCGACGATCCGGCGCGGCAGGCCGCGCGGGTGGTCGTACGGGTGCGGTCGCCTCAGCACTCCGGTCGCCGTCGCGGTCGCGGTCACACGATCGAGGGACGAGTGATCGAACCACGGGGTGTGTGGTCGCTCGCGCTCAACCCGCGTTGGGCGTGCCGCGACTTCCAGATGGACAGTCCCGAATCCGCGCCGGTGGGAAGCCAGTTGCTGCGACGGGCGGCGCTCTTCTCCGACAGCGACGCGCTCCGGTGGATCACCACATGGACGGGGCACTACGGGCCGGCGCCGCTCACCTACGCCGAGTGGCTGCCCGATCGGGTCCCGGTCGCCCTGGCGGTCCGGCTGGCGGATCCCGTCTTCGGCGTCGCCGTGCCGAAGTCGCCCGAGGAGGATCCCTGGGAGCGCTGGTCGGGGGAGTATCGCTACCACGCCGGGCCGGAGCTGGACAGAATCATCGCCGGCCTGGAGCCCACGACACGCCTGACGGCGGATACCATCGACCGCCCGTTCGCGATACCGAACGCATCTCGCCCGTTCCCGCTCACTGAAGCGAACAGCAGCGAACAGACCTGACGGTCGAAGTCGAAGGAGAGCGCCCGATGTCCCCCAGCAGTCCGGTCCGCAGCACTCTGGCCGCCAATCTCCGCCGGGAGCGGAGCCGTCGCGGACTGTCGCTCTCCGAGCTGTCGCGGCTGTCGAAGATCGGCAAGGCGACCCTGTCGCAGCTGGAGTCGGCCACCGGGAATCCGACCATCGAGACGGTCTTCAGCCTCTCCCGCGCCCTGGGTGTGCCCATCTCGGATCTGCTGGACACCGGCCACCGGGAGTCGTTGACCGTGGTGCGGGCCGCCGAGGTGGACGTGTTGAGCGGCGAGGGTGTGGACCTGCGTCCGCTCCGGCGGATCGAGGCGGACGGGGTCATCATGGAGGTGTACGACCAGCAGGTACGCGCCGATTCGCGGCAGCCGTCGCTCGGGCACGCCGGCACCGAACACACCGTGGTGCAGAGCGGCACGCTGTCGGTGGAGGTCGACGGCCACCAGGTGGAGCTGGGCCCCGGCGACTACGTGTCGTTCGACGCCTCGCTGCCGCACCAGTACACGGCGAACGACGGACCCGTGCGTTCGGTGCTGCTGCTGCACTACCGGTCGGGCGGCGGCGCCCCGTCCGAGGCGCCGGGCACGCCGCACTGACGGCAGCACGGAGGGCGGCGCGCACGGGCCGTACGCGCGGTGGTACGCACGGATGCCGTTGACACCTCCGAAGCGTCGCCATAGCCTCAACCTCGTTCGTTAAACAGAACGCGGAGGACCGGTGAACCGAACACGAGTCGTCGTCATCGGCGCCGGGATCATCGGCGCCGCCTGCGCCCGCGAACTCGCCGTCGCCGGTTTCGACGTGCTCGTGCTGGACCGGGCCGGCGCCGCCGCCGCGACCACCTCGCACGGCGAGGGCAACATCCTGGTCTCCGACAAGGGTCCGGGGGCGGAGCTGGAACTCGCCCAGCTCTCACGGCAGTTGTGGCCCGAGGTGCTGGCCGCCGTCCGCGAGAACTCCGCCGGCCCGGCGCGCGGCGCGGAGGTCGTGGCCGGGGTCGAGTGGGATCCGAAGGGCGGCATCGTGGTGGCCACCACCGCCGAGGGCGCCGAGGGGCTGCGCCGGTTCGCCGACACCCAGCGCGCCGCCGGGGTCCGGGCCGAGGCCATGGACTCCGACGCCCTGACCGCCGCCGAACCCTTCCTCACCGAGCGGCGCACCGCCGCCGTGCACTACCCGGACGACGCGCAGGTGCAGCCGGCCGGCGCGGCCACCGCCCTGCTCGCCGACGCGCTCCGGGCCGGTGCCCGGCTGCGTACCGGACGCGAGGTGCGCGGCGCCGTCGTACGCGGCGGACGGCTGACGGCGCTGCGCACGGCGGACGGCCCGGTGGCGGCGGATGTGTTCGTCAACGCCGCGGGTCCGTGGTCCGGCGAGGTCGCCCGGCGGCTCGGTGTTCCGCTGGACATCCGCCCGCGCCGAGGCGAGGTCCTGGTGACCACTCCCCTGCCGCCGACGGTCTTCCACAAGGTGTACGACGCCGACTACGTGGGCGCGGTCGGCAGCGGCGCGGGCGATCTCCAGACATCGGCGGTCGTGGAGTCCACGCGGGCGGGCAGCGTCCTCCTCGGGTCGTCCCGGCGGCGCGTCGGCTTCGACGACCGGCTGCGCCCAGAGGTGCTGTCGGCGATCGCCGCCAAGGCGCTCAGACTCTTCCCGTCGCTCGCGGGCGTGCCCGTGATGCGGGCGTACGGGGGCTTCCGCCCGTACGTCCCCGATCATCTGCCGGTCATCGGCGCCGACCCGCGGCTGCCCGGTCTCTGGCACGCGACCGGCCACGAGGGCGCGGGGATCGGGCTGTCGGTCGGTACCGCGCGGCTCATGCGCGAAATGCTGACGGGCGGTCAGACAACCATCGACGCAAGCCCGTTCCGGGTGGACCGGCCCGCGGTGCTCGGCACCGGCACCGACGCCCCCGACGTGTCCGAGGAGGAATCATGAGCCCACGTCTCGTACCGGCCGGGTCCGACCCGGTCCGACGCCGCGACCGGCCGCTCACCATCACGGTGGACGGCGAACCGGTCACCGGCATCGCGGGGCAGACGCTCGCCGGGGTACTGCTGGCCGCCGACCGGACTGCCTGGCGCCGGGCACCTTCGGGGGCGCCGCGCGGGGTGTTCTGCGGGATCGGTGTCTGCTTCGACTGTCTGGTGACGGTCAACGACGAGCGCGACGTTCGGGCGTGCCGCCGCCGCGCCCGGGACGGTGACGCGGTGACCACGCAGCCGCGGGCCACCGATGAAGGGCGGCAGGCAAAGTGACGGTGCGTCAGGTCGTTGTCGTGGGAGCCGGACCCGCCGGTCTCGCCGCCGCCGACGCGGCCCTGGCGGCGGGCGCGGAAGTGACACTGATCGACAGCGCCGAACGGCCCGGCGGCCAGTACCACCGCATGCTGCCCGACGCGTACGAGGCGGCCGACCCCGGAGCACTTCAGCACGGCTACGCCGCCTTCGACCGGCGCAGCCGCCGGGTGCTCGGGCACCCGCGCTGTTCCTGGTGGGCGGAGAGTTCCGTATGGGCGCTGGAGCGCCGCGACCCGGAGAGCGAGCCGGACGGGGCACCGCTCGTGCATGTCCTGAGCGGTACGCGGCGCCATGTGCTGACGCCCGACGCCCTCGTGCTCGCCACGGGCGCGCACGACCGGGTGCTCCCCTTCCCGGGCTGGGACCTGCCCGGTGTCTACACGGCGGGCGCGGCCCAGGCGCTGGCCAAGGGAGAGCGCCTGGTCGTCGGGGACCGGGTGGTGGTCGCCGGCACGGGGCCGTTCCTGCTGCCGGTGGCGGCGTCGCTGCTGGAGGCCGGGTCGCGGGTGCTCGCGGTCCTGGAGGCGGGCCGGCCGGGCGCCGTGACACGTGGCTGGCTGAGCCGCCCGTGGGAACTCGCCTCGCAGCTCGGCAAGTCCGGTGAACTCGCCTCGTACAGCACGGTGCTGGCGCGCCACCGGGTCCCGTACCGGTGGGGCACGGCGGTCGTCGAGGCGCGTGGTGACGGCCGGGTCGAGGAGATCGTCAGCGCCCGGGTCCGGGCGGACTGGTCGGTGGTGCCCGGCAGCGAGCGCGTCACCGCCGTGGACGCCGTGTGTGTGGGACACGGGTTCTCCCCGCGGTTGGAGCTGCCGGTCGCGGCCGGGTGCGCGCTGCGTCCGGCGCCGGACGGCGCGGCCGGGTCGCCCGCCGAGGCGTTCGTGGACGTGGACGACGAGCAGCGTACGAGCCGGCCGGGCGTGTACGCGGCGGGCGAGATCACCGGTATCGCCGGTGCCCCCGCCGCCCGCGCCGAGGGCTCACTGGCCGGCTGGATCGCGGCGGGCGGCGACCCCGCCGCGCGCACCCTGGTCGTCCTGCGCCGCAGCCGCGACCAGGGCAGGGCGTTCGCCGCCCGGCTGGCGCTGGCCCACCCCATCGGCCGGGCGGCGAACGCCCTGC
>NZ_MDCR01000284.1 GCF_001723055.1 Streptomyces niveus | reverse complement strand
CGGCGGACATGCGTGACTTTCCTGCGGGGTGGTAACGGGGTTGGCGTCAGCGGGAGTTGCCCAGGCGGCTGTGGGCCCGCCCGTACACGAAGTACACGACCACGCCCACGGCCATCCAGACGGCGAAGCGCAGCCAGGTCTCGGCAGGCAGGTTGAGCATCAGCCACAGCGAGGCCAGCACAGACGCGGCCGGCAGCCAGGGCACGAGCGGGGCGCGGAAGGACCTGGGCAGATCGGGGCGCGTACGGCGCAGGATGACCACGCCGATCGCGACGACGACGAAGGCGAAGAGCGTGCCGATGTTCACCAGGGAGGCCAGTTCCTCGATGCTGGTGAAGCCCGCCACGATCGCGATGATCACACCGAGCAGCACCGTCGAGCGATACGGGGTGCGGAACTTGGGGTGGACGTGCGAGAAGACCCGTGGGAGCAGCCCGTCCCGGCTCATCGCGAAGAACACCCGGGTCTGGCCGAGCAGCAGGATCATGCAGACGGTGGTGAGGCCGACGGCGGCGCCGAAGCTGATGACGCCCGAGTAGAAGGGGTGGCCGGTGGCTTTGAAGGCGTCGGCGAGCGGTGCGTCCACGGTGAGTTTCGTGTACTTTTGCATGCCGGTGACGACGATGGAGACGGCCACGTACAGCACGGTGCAGATGATCAGTGAGCCGAGGATGCCGCGTGGCATGTCGCGCTGCGGATCCTTGGTCTCCTCGGCGGCCGTGGCGACGATGTCGAAGCCGATGAAGGCGAAGAAGACGACGGAGGCGGCGGTGAAGATGCCCATGACGCCGAAGTTGGTGGGCGCGTAGCCGAACATCAGCTGGATGAGCGGGGAGTTGAGACCGCCGCCGGAGGGCTGTTCCTCGGCCTTGGGGATGAACGGCGAGTAGTTGGCGGAGTCGATGTAGAACGCGCCGGCGATGATGACGATCAGGACGACGGCCACCTTGATGGCTACGACGACCGTGGTGACGCGGGCGGAGAGCTTCATCCCGAGCACGAGGATCCCGGTCAGCAGGAGGACCAGGAGAAAGGCCAACAGGTCGAAGCCGAAGCCTTCTTCCGCGTCGGTGCCCGCGAGGGCGTGGGGCAGGTGCCAGCCCGCGTTGTCGAGCAGCGACTGCACGTAGCCGGACCAGCCGACGGCCACCACGGCGGTGGCCAGGGCGAATTCGAGGACCAGGTCCCAGCCGATGATCCAGGCGGGCAGTTCGCCGAGTGAGGCGTAGCTGAAGGTGTACGCGGAGCCGGCGACCGGCACGGTCGAGGCGAACTCCGCGTAGCAGACGGCCGCGAGGGCGCAGACGACACCGGCGACGACGAAGGCGAGGGCGGTGGCGGGGCCTGCGTTGTTCTTGGCGACGGCGCCGGTGAGGACGAAGATGCCGGTGCCGATGATGACTCCGACACCGAAGACCGTCAGATCGAGCGCGGAGAGCGACTTCTTGAGCGCGTGGTCGGGCTCTTCGGTGTCCTGGATGGACTGTTCGACGGTCTTCGTACGGAACAGCGAGTGCCGTCCGCTGGGTTCCGTGTCGTGCTGGGTGCTCACCGGCGTACCTCCGAGTGGGTGGATGCCGCCATGATCGAGAGATGCCCGGCGGCCCCGGTGCCCGGAAGCGGTTATTTCACACGGATGGGCCGGTCGGACCACCCGTACAGGGAGTCCGACCGGCCCATCCGCCGGTGTGCTCGATCGCGTCAGTCGCGGGTGATCTCCTCGGCCGACGGCACGTCGGCCAGCCGGCCGTCGATCCGCGACACGAGGCCGGTGACCTGGCGCGCGATGTCCGGGGCCGTCAGACCGATTTCGGCCAGCAGCTCCTTGCGCGAGGCGTGGTCGAGGAAGCGGGCCGGGATGCCGAAGTCCCGCAGGGGGATGTCGACACCGGCGTCCCGCAGGGACTGGGCGACGGCCGAACCGACGCCGCCCGCGCGGCTGTTGTCCTCGACGGTGACGACGACGCGGTGCTGGTCGGCGAGCGGCGCGAGCGCCTCGTCGACGGGCTTGACCCAGCGCGGGTCGACCACGGTCGTCGAAATGCCCTGCTTGTCGAGGAGATCGGCGATCTCCAGGCACATCGGGGCGAGCGCGCCGACGGAGACGAGCAGGACGTCCGCCGTGCCCTCGGCCGGCCGGCGCAGCACGTCCATGCCGCCGATCTTGCCCACGGCGGCGACGGCGGGGCCGACGGCGCCCTTGGAGAAGCGCACCACGGTCGGGGCGTCGTCGACGGCGACGGCCTCCCGCAGTTGCGCCCGTACCTGGTCGGCGTCGCGCGGGGCGGCGATCCGCAGGCCCGGCACGCACTGGAGGATCGACATGTCCCACATGCCGTTGTGGGACGCGCCGTCGGTGCCGGTGATGCCGGCCCGGTCGAGGACGAATGTCACTCCGCAGTTGTGCAGGGCGACGTCCATCAGGACCTGGTCGAAGGCGCGGTTGAGGAAGGTCGCGTAGACGGCGAAGACGGGGTGCAGTCCGCCGGTGGCCAGGCCGGCCGCCGACACCGCCCCGTGCTGCTCGGCGATCCCCACGTCGTACACCCGGTCCGGGAACGCCTTGGCGAACTTCTCCAGGCCGACGGGCTGGAGCATCGCGGCCGTGATGGCGACGATGTCGGCGCGCTCGTTGCCGAGCTTGACCATCTCCTCGCCGAACACCGAGGTCCAGTCGACGCCCGAACTGGCGATCGGCAGACCGGTGTCGGGGTGGATCTTGCCGACGGCGTGGAAGCGGTCGGCCTCGTCCTGGAGCGCGGGCTGGTAGCCGCGGCCCTTCTCGGTGAGGCAGTGGATGATGACGGGGCCGCCGAAGCGCTTGGCGCGCTGGAGGGCCGACTCCATGGCCTCCAGGTCGTGTCCGTCGATCGGGCCGACGTACTTCAGGCCCAGGTCCTCGAACATGCCCTGGGGGGCGATGAAGTCCTTGAGGCCCTTCTTCGCGCCGTGCAGCGTCTCGTAGAGCGGGCGGCCGACGACCGGGGTGCGCTCCAGGATGTCCTTGCCACGGGCCAGGAAGCGCTCGTAGCCGTCGGTGGTCCGCAGGGTCGCGAGGTGGTTCGCGAGGCCGCCGATGGTGGGCGCGTAGGAGCGTTCGTTGTCGTTGACGACGATGACGAGGGGGCGGTCCTTGGCGGCGGCGATGTTGTTCAGCGCCTCCCAGGCCATGCCGCCGGTGAGCGCTCCGTCGCCGATGACGGCGACGACGTGGTCGTCGCGGCCGAGCACCTCGTTGGCCTTGGCGAGGCCGTCGGCCCAGCCGAGGACCGTCGAGGCGTGCGAGTTCTCGATGATGTCGTGCTCGGACTCGGCCCTGGACGGGTAGCCGGAGAGGCCGCCCTTGCTCTTGAGCTTGGTGAAGTCCTGGCGTCCCGTGAGCAGTTTGTGCACATAGGACTGATGGCCGGTGTCGAAGAGGACCTTGTCCTTCGGGGAGTCGAAGACCCGGTGCAGGGCGATCGTCAGTTCGACGACCCCGAGGTTGGGACCGAGGTGTCCGCCGGTCTTGGAGACGGCGTCGACGAGGTAGGACCGGATCTCACGGGCGAGCTGCTCCAACTGCTCCGGGCCGAGGCGGTCCAGATCGCGCGGGCCCTTGATCCGGGTCAGCAGGTCCCATCCGTCGCCCATCGCCGACTCGGGCGGTCGCGCTGCGCGCGGCTGTGTCACCGTGCCTCCTAAGCGTTGAACTGATCTCGCATGCCGGACGGCCGAGTCTAATGTTCCCCGCGCGGCGGGCGTCATCGGGCGGCGCGTAATTCACCGTACGGGCATGTGTGCGGATGTCAGACGTACGCCCCGCGAAGGCGCCGCCGGGACGTGGACGTGCCCGGTACCGGGGCTCCCGGTACCGGGCACGACGTGCTACGACGGCTGTCAGGCGCGACCAGCGGTCTTCTGGGTCTTCCGGGTGACGGCGTCGATGACGACGGTGGCAAGAAGCACACCACCGGTGATCATGTACTGGATCGGCGAGGCGATGCCCTGGAGGGCGAGGCCGTACTGGATCGACGTGATGACCAGCACACCGAGCAGCGCGTTCCAGGTGCGGCCACGGCCGCCGAAGAGGCTGGTGCCACCGATGACGGCCGCCGCGATGGCGTTCATCAGCAGCTCACCGGCGCCCGCGCCCTGGTTGGCGGAGGCGATCTTCGAGGCGAGGAACAGACCGCCGATCGCGGCGAAGGTGCCCGCGATCGAGAAGACGGCGATCCGGACGCCGACGACGCTGATACCGGCACGACGCGACGCCTCGACGCTGCCGCCCAGTGCGAACACCTTGCGGCCGAAGGCCGTTCGGCGCAGGACGAAGTCCGTCACCACCAGCACGATGACGAAGATCAGTACGGCCAGGGGCAGGCCCTTGTACTGGTTGAACATGATCGCCACGGCGAAGGCCAGGACGGCCAGCAGCGCCGTACGGACGATGATCTCGCTCAGTGGCCGGGACGGGACTCCGACGGCGGCCCTGCGGCGGTTGTCGAAGAACGAGGAGAGGAAGTAGCCGGCCACCACGATCACCGCGAGGGCGTAGGCGGCGGCGACGTCGGCGAAGAAGTACCCGGTCAGCTTGGCGACCAGGCCGTCGGGGTCCAGGTTGATGGTGCCGTTGTCGCCGAGGATCTGGAGCATGAAGCCGTTCCAGAACAGCAGACCGGCCAGGGTCACGGCGAACGCGGGCACGCCCACCCGGGCGAAGAAGAAGCCGTGGATGGCGCCCGCGACACTGCCGGTGAGAATGGCCAGAACCAGCGCCAGCCACTCCGCCATGCCGTGTGTGACGGCGAGTACCGCGAAGGTGGCGCCCGCCACACCGCTGACCGAGCCGACCGACAGGTCGATCTCGCCGAGCAGCAGGACGAAGACGATACCGACCGCGATCATGCCGGTACCGACCATGGCGACCGAGATGTCGGAGAGGTTGCCGGCCGTGAGGAAGTTCGAGTTCAGGCTGGCGAAGATCGCCCAGATGATGATCAGGCCGATGACGACCGGTATCGAACCGAGGTCGCCGCCGCGCAGCTTGCGCTTGAACTCGCCGATGTAGCCGGCGAAGCCCTGCTCGCGCACGACGAGCCTGGGGTCGATGGCGACGGTCGCCGCGCCGGCCGCGGGGGCGGGCGCGTCGTCGGCCGTGGCAGGCGCACCGTCGGCGGGGCCGACGGAGGTCTTGTCGAGACTCACTTCGTAACCTCCGCGTTGCGCGCCGCGCGTCGGGTCACGGCGTTGTCCGTGGCACCGGTGATCGCGGAGATGATGTCTTCCTGCGAGGTGGTGGCGACGTCGAAGAAGCCGTTGTTACGGCCCAGCCTGAGCACGGCGACCTTGTCGGCGACCGCGCGGACGTCCTCCATGTTGTGGCTGACGAGGATCACCGCGTAACCGCGTTCGCGCAGCCGCTCGACGAGGTCGAGGACCTGGGCGGTCTGCTCGACACCGAGGGCCGCGGTGGGCTCGTCGAGGATCACCAGCTTGGGCTCGCCGAGCATGGACCGGGCGATGGCCACGGTCTGGCGCTGGCCGCCGGAGAGCGAGGCGATCGGGATGCGCACGCTGGGAATGCGGATCGACAGCGTGGTGAGCAGCTCGCGGGCGCGGCGCTCCATCTCGACCTCGTTGAGAACGCCCCAGGAGCGCAGCTCCCGGCCGAGGTAGAGATTGCCCACGACGTCGAGGTTGTCGCAGAGCGCGAGGTCCTGGTAGACGGTGNNTGTTGATCGCGACCGACCGGCCCTCCCACTCGATGACGCCGTCATCGATGGGGTGGACTCCGGCGATCGTCTTGACGAGCGTCGATTTACCGGCGCCGTTGTCGCCCACGAGGGCGACGACCTGTCCGGCGTGGACCTCAAGCTCTACGTCGGTGAGCGCCTGCACGGCACCGAACCGCTTGGAGACCCCTCGCAACGCCAGCACGGGCGTAGCGGTCACGTAAACCATCTCCTTCGCCGCCTGGCCGGCGGGGATACCGCGCCCTCGGGGGT
>NZ_MDCR01000283.1 GCF_001723055.1 Streptomyces niveus | reverse complement strand
TCACAGGGCAATACACCTAGGCCGTGTCTGGCAAATCCCGTCTGGCGCGACCGCGCGCTACCGGCCCGCGAGATGCCCCGTGTCGTTCCAGACGCCGATCGCCGGCGCACCGTACGCCCAGTCCAGGACCGACAGCGACGTCGGTGCCAGCCGGATCCGGGACGCGAAGGAGATGTCTTCGCCCAGCCAGCGCGCGCCGATCGCGCGCAGGATGTGGCCGTGGGCGAAGACCAGGACGTCACGGTCGGCCGAGCGCGCCCACTCCACGACCTCGTCGGCCCGCGCCGCGACCCCGGCCAGGGTCTCGCCGTCGGGGACGCCGTCGCGCCAGATGAACCAGCCGGGGCGCACGGCCTGGATCTCGGCCGGGGTCATGCCCTCGTACGCGCCGTAGTCGAACTCCATCAGCGCGTCCCACGGCCGCGCCCGGCCGCCGCCGAAACCGGCGAGTTCGCAGGTGTCGCTCGCGCGCAGCAGCGGGCTGGTGCGGACCTCCGCGTCGGGCAGGCCCGCCCACGGCTCGCGGTGCAGCCTCTCGCCGAGCAGCTTGGCGCCGCGTCTGCCCTCGTCGAGCAGCGGGATGTCCGTCCGGCCGGTGTGCCTGCCGGACAGCGACCACGCCGTCTGACCGTGCCGGGCGAGGAGGACGCGCGGTGCCATGGAATCTCTCCCTGAGGTTCACAACAGGTGCCGCCCCATCATCCCGTACCTGAACGGAGGGCAATCTCCGGGACGATCTCCGCGTCCCCATGGACAGCCGACGGTCAGGTCACGGGGGTTCCGTGGAGGCACGAGGGTTCGGGGGGACCCCTCGCATGCCCGCGATCGCCTACACCGTACGGTTGAACGTCGGCGGAAGGCCGCGTTAACTGACGAGGGAGAACGTTCCGGATGCCGCAGACCGCCCGTGCGCGCACCGCCCACCGGCCCCGATGGTGGGCCGAACTGCTGCTCCTGGCAGTGGTGTACGGGGCGTACTCGGCGGGCCGACTGCTGGCGCGCGGTGATGTGTCCACGGCCGTCGACCACGGTCTGGCGATCCTCCGAATAGAGAAGGCGTTCTTCCTGAACGCCGAACATCCGCTCAACCGGCTCTTCACCAGCACCCCGGCCCTCGGGATACCCGCCGACTTCGCGTACGCCTCGCTGCACTATCTCGTCACACCGGCCGTGCTGATCTGGATCTTCCGGCGCCGCCCCGCGCACTACCGGGCGGCGCGCGCCTGGCTGATGCTCTCCACGCTGCTCGGCCTGATCGGCTTCACCCTCCTGCCGACGTGCCCGCCGCGGCTGCTCGACGCGTCCTACGGGTTCGTCGACACGATGGCGCAGTACAGCTCGTACGGCTGGTGGGGCGCCGAGGCGAGCGCACCGCGCGGGCTCGGCGGGATGACCAACCAGTACGCGGCGATGCCGAGCCTGCACGTCGGCTGGGCCGTGTGGTGCGGGGTGCTGCTGTGGCGGCACGGCAAGTCGCCGCTGCTGCGGATTCTCGGTGTCGTCTATCCGCTGGTCACGGTGATCGTGGTGATGGGGACGGCGAACCACTACTTCCTCGACGCGGTCGCCGGCGTCGCCGTGATGGGGGCGGGCGCGCTGCTGACGGCTCCCGCGCTGCGGGCGGCCGACCGGGGCTGGACGCTGGCGACCGGCCGGTACGCGTTCGTGGCCCGCCACGCGCGGCTGCCGGTGCCGGCGCAGGCGGCCGACGAGGCTTCGGTGACCGGCACGACGCCGGTCAACTCCCCGGTCAAACCTCCGATTGTCAGTGACGGATGCGAGACTTCCACGGGTGAGCGATTCCCCGGGCAGCGCACCCGCACCAACAGCAGCACCCGCACCGCAGGCGGTACCGGAGCCGCGGCCGACGACGCTGCGACAGCGGCTCGCTGAGCTGCGCGGACCGGACGTCGCGCCGCATCCGCTGGACGCCCGCGCGCTGGCCGCACTCGCCGCCAATCCCGGCTGCGGACGCCGTGCGCTGCTGGACGGCGCCGGGGTCGACAAGACGGCGCTGGCGGCGGCGCTCGGCTCACCCGCGCCGTTCGGTCAGTCGCAGTTCGCCTTCATGCGTGGCAACGCGTTCGAGGCGCGGGTGAAGGCCGACGGCGGTACGGAGCTGATGCGGCTGCTGCACGAGCGGATGGGCGCGGGGTCGCCGCCGCCGGTGCCCGGTGAGGTGCTGGTCCCCGATCTGTCGGCGGCAGGGCCCGAGGGGCGCGTCGCGCGTACGGCGCTGGCGCTGCGGGAGGCGACCGGCGCGGACGGCTCGCCCGGGCTCTGGACGCTGCTGGTGCACCCGCTGGTCGCGCTGGACGTGGCCGGCTCACCCGCGTATCTGGAGCCGGACGCCGTGGTGGTGGGCCCGGACGGCCGGTGGACGGTCGTGGAGATCAAGTCCTTCCCGATGATCGACAGTTCGGCCGACCCCGCGAAGGTGGGCGCCGCCGCGCGGCAGGCCGCCGTGTACGTGCTGGCGCTGGAGCGGATCGCCGCGCGGACGACCGGCGCGCGGGTGGACCACTCGGTGCTGCTGGTGTGCCCCAGGGACTTCTCCAACCTGCCGACCGCCTCGGTCGTGGACGTACGCAAGCAACTGTCGGTGACCCGGCGGCAGCTGACCCGGCTGACCCGGATCGAGGACCTGGCGGCGGAGCTGCCCGAAGGCACCAGCTTCGATCTGGAGCGGTGCTCGCAGGCGGAGCTGACGGCGGCGGTGGACTCGGTGACGGCGGCGTACGCGCCGGAGTGTCTGGCCGCGTGCGAGCTGGCCTTCCACTGCCGGGGCCGGGCCCGCTCGGCGGGGGCCGTGGAGGCGCTCGGGCGGGGTGTACGGGGCGAGTTGGGCGGGCTGACGACGGTCGGCGCGGTGCTGGCGGCGGCGCGCGGCGAGAGCGCGCCGGGGACGGCCGACGACGACCCGACGGTGGTGGCGCTGCGCAGGGCCGCCGCGCTGCGCGCCGAGGCGCTGAGGTCGCTCCCGGAGGGCGCGGTGGCCGGATGTCGCTGATCAGTACCCTCGCCCGGCTGGAGGCGGTGGAGAGCGGACGCGCGCAGCCGCTGGCCACGGTGTGCCACCGGCGGCTGTCGGACCGCCCGCTGGTGTTCGTGCCGCTCACGACGGCCGGTGAGGCCGGTGCCCCGCTGGGCGCGCTGGTCGGTACGGACCGGGGGTCGCCCCGGCTGCTGACCGTGGCGCAGCCCCGCGACCGCGATCTGCGGTTCGCCTTCCTGGCCGAACTGGCGGAGACGCTGCTGCCGCATCTGGACGCGTACGCGGACGACGTGGAGCCCGCCGAACGGAGCGAGACGGACCCGGAGACGGGCAAGCGCGTCAAGGTCGAGGTCGAACTGTGCGTGGACGCGCCGCAGTTGATCGTGCCGAACCGGCCGGGGGTCGACTTCGTACGCCTCCTGGGGCGTTCGATGCGGTTCCGGCGTACGGCGGAGCAGGACCCGGACACGCCGTATCCGGCGCCCGCGCGGGTGCCGCTGCTGGGCCGCTGGCTGACGCACTACGGGGAGCGGGCGCGGGTGCCGGGGTCGTCGCTGCTGCTGGCGGCGACGGACCTGCTGAACAGGCACTGGGCGACGGGGCAGTCGAATCTGGAGGATCAGCATCTGGGGGCGCTGCTGGCCTGGATCGACCCGCCGGACGGCGGTTCGGGGCGGGACGCGGCGCTGCGCGCGGAGACGGACCGGGACGGGCGTGGGCAGTTGCGGTGCCCGCCCGCGGGTCCGGCGACCGACCCGGCGTTCGACAACAGGCTGCTGGCCCCGGCGATCGACGAGTACGACCGGGCGCGTCAGTTCCTCGGGGCGGCCGAGGACGGTCCGGGCGCGGACGAGCAGTTGGGCCGGCTGACGAGGGCCGAGCGGGAGATCCGCGCGCTCCTGGAGAGCCAGTTGCGGCCGACGTGGGACGCGGTGTGGCGGGGGCTCGATCTGCTGCGGGAGCTGCCGGAGGGGGCGCGGGTCGCCGACCGGTGGACGCGCGACCGCTGGTCGTTCACGGGCCACCGGGACCGGGTGCGGTCCGGGGAGCCGCCGCAGCCCCGGCACGACGACGCGGTGACGGCCGCGCAGAAGCTGGCCTCACGGGAGACGGCGCAGCAGCAGTTGGAGGCGCAGGAGGCGCTGGACGACCCGCTGGTGCTGGCGGGGCGCCGGCTGGCGGGCGAGGCGTTCATCGGGGAGGTGACTGAGGTGGTGATGGCCTACAGCGAGAGCAAGCGGCCGAGCCCGCGCCCCCTGGTCACGCTGTACAGCGAGGACACCCCGCAGCTCGGCGAGCGCACGAAGGTCTACCGCTCGCTGGACGGCAAGCCGCAGTCGGCGGAGTTCGTGGGGTGGGAGCCGGACGGGGGCGGCACGCTGGTGGTGCGGCTGACGGACCGGATGGGCCGGGGGAGGGAGCCCGCCGAGGGTTCGCTCCCGGAGAAGGGCGACGTGATCGCCTGGACCCTGTTCGAACACGACCAGCGGGGCGGTCCGAAGCTGCCTTCCACGGAGGAGACGCCGTGGACGCACGGGGGGCCGCCGGCCGTGGAGGGGCGCGGTCCCGGAGCCGTACCGCTTCCCGAGGCCCGTACGCCGGCCGACGGGACGCCGTCCGCGCCGCCCCTTCCCCTCCCCGACCCGGTGACCGAGGACGACTTCCTGTGAGCACCATGACCGCATCTTCCGACCGGGCCGGATTCGACCCGGGCGCCGAGGCCGCGCGGGCCACCGACGCGATCCTGCACGACACGCTGTACGGCGCGTACCGGGGCGTGGTGGTCGACTCGCCGCCCGGCGCCGGAAAGTCGACGCTCGTGGTGCGGGCCGCGCTCGAACTGGCCTCGGCGGGGCGGCCGTTGATGGTCGTAGCGCAGACCAACGCGCAGGTGGACGACCTGGTCACCCGGCTCGCCGAGAAGGCTCCCGGCCTGCCGGTGGGCCGGCTGCACAGCAACGACCCGGATCCGTACGACCCGTCGCTCAACGAGCTTGCCTCCGTACGGAAGTCGGCGAAGGCGGCCGATCTGGCGGGCCTCGACGTGGTCGTGTCGACGGCGGCCAAGTGGGCGCACGTGCAGGGGGTGGAGCCGTGGCGGCACGCGATCGTGGACGAGGCGTACCAGATGCGTTCGGACGCGCTGCTCGCCGTCGCGGGGCTCTTCGAGCGGGCGCTGTTCGTGGGCGACCCGGGCCAGTTGGACCCGTTCAGCGTGGTCGGCGCCGACCAGTGGGCGGGTCTGTCGTACGACCCGTCGGCGAGCGCGGTCAGCACGCTCCTGGCGCACAATCCCGAACTGCCGCAGCACCGGCTCCCGGTGTCGTGGCGGCTGCCGGCGTCGGCGGCGCCGCTGGTGTCGGACGCGTTCTACCCGTACACGCCGTTCCGCAGCGGTACGGGCCCGGCGGACCGCCGGCTCACGTTCGCCGTCCCCTCCGACGGCTCGGGCCCGGACCGCGTGGTGGACGAGGCGGCGGCCTCCGGCTGGGGCCTGCTGGAGCTGCCGGCCCGGCGTACGCCCCGTACGGACCCCGAGGCGGTACGGGCGGCCGCCCTGGTCGTCCGCCGGCTGCTGGACCGGGGCGGCGCGACGACCGGCGAGCGCGGCCCCGGCACGTCGCCGCTGACGGCCGACCGCGTCGCCGTCGGCACGGCGCACCGCGACCAGGCGGCGGCGATCCGTGCGGCGCTCGCGGAGCTGGGGGTGACGGGTGTGGCCGTGGACACGGCGAACCGGCTCCAGGGCCGCGAGTTCGACGTCACGGTCGTCCTGCACCCTCTCTCGGGCCGCCCGGACGCGACGGCGTTCCACCTGGAGACGGGCCGCCTGTGCGTGCTGACCTCCCGCCACCGCCACGCGTGCATCGTGATCTGCCGCGCGGGAGTCCCGGAACTGCTGGACGAACACCCGTCGACGGAGCCGGTGCAACTGGGCGTCACGATCAAGTTCCCCGATGGCTGGGAGGCGAACCACGCGGTGCTGTCCCACCTGTCGGAGCACCGGATCACCTGGCAGCCCTGAGGCCCCCTTGCGCGGGGCGGGACAATGGACGGTGGCCGAAGCCGTACGTATGCCGGCGCGGGCGCCCGCACCAGGAGCAGTAGGAGGATCACATGGCGGAATCCGAGTCCGGTCAGCGACGGCTGCGGCCCGCCCCGCTGCTGTTCGAGCCGTCGGAGGCGGCCGCCGATCCGGAGCACTTCTTCGATCTGGAGTCGATCGACGACCCGGGCGCGCTGCTCGACCGGGCCACCGAGCTGACGCTGGCCTTCCGGGCCGCGACGGACCGGGCCGTGGAGTTCCAGGCCGTCGCCGCCGCGCAGCTCGCCGATCCGCGGCGGTTCGACCGGCTCACGGCCGCCGACATCGCGGAGCGGGCACAGTGGACGGAGGACTACGCCAAGAAGATGGTGGAGTTCGGCCGTGACCTGCTGCGGAACGGTCGCACGCCCGGGGAGTGAGGGGCGCGTCATTTCACGCCACCCGCCTGGCATATGCCGACGCGTAGGTTACGCCCTCCCGCACCACCCTGTCCCGGTTTCCGACAACTCCCCGGAACGGGACAGTTACTCCAGGTAGACGTAGGTGCCATGAGCGCATGGCTGCGAGATGAATCCCCCCTGAGCCCGGGAGCTTGCGACGACGAGCGCCGGACCGACATCTTCAACTACCTCCGCGAGGAGGGGCACCATCACACCGCGCAGGTGACCGCCGCCGGCGCCGGCTGGCTCGCCTCGGCGGGGCTGTATCCCCGCTCCACGCTCTCCCTCTGGGAGGCCAGACCGACCGCGCCCGGCGTACTGCCCTGCGGCGGTGTCTTCGACGTCGTGAACGTGCCCGCGATCTTCGGCAGGCGCATGCTCGACCGGCTCTGGTCCGAGGGTCCCGGCTCCGGCCCCGTCGCCACCCACCGGGGACGGATGATGCTGTTCGCGGCCCCCGGCACCGCCCAGCGGCTGCCGTCGCTGCTGTCCTGGGAGGAGTGGGGGCGCTCGGCCCCCGAAGGCGCCGCCCCCGCTGTTCCGCCGCTGCTCTGCCACGGCTCGGGCGACGCGGTGACCGTCCCCTCGCTGGTCCCCGGCGCCGGTGCGACGCCGCGCTGGGTGGTGGCCCCCGACACCCGTCATCCGTGGCTGCCCGGCCCCGAGGTGCTGCTGTGGGCGTGCGTACGGGCGAGCCGTCCCCTGGTGCGCACGGCGGCCACCCTGCCCCGGACCGGCGCGGTGACGAGCCTGCCGGGTTCCCACCCCTGAGCAGGGAACCAGCACCGTACGGGCGTCTCGCGGGAGCTGATCCAGGGGCCTGTCATATCGATTTTTCTTCGCACCGATCCTGGTGCTAAAGTCAACGACGTCAGCAAGCGCCGCTAGCTCAGTTGGTT
>NZ_MDCR01000282.1 GCF_001723055.1 Streptomyces niveus | reverse complement strand
GCCCATGCAGCAGCGAATCCCCCACCGCCACATTGATCGGGAACACCGGCGCCTCAGCCAGCCGCCGCGCCCCGGCCTCCTTCATCGCCGCAACCAGCAGCCGGAACCGCGCAATCGACGCCGCGAACGGGTTCTTGTCGCACCCGTGCACCGACTCCAACGCCCGCCGCACCAACGCCCATTCATCCGTCCCCGGCTCAGCGGCCCGCCACTTCTCGACCAGCCGCCCGAAAATCCCCAGCAGGAAGTGCCCCGACCCACAAGCAGGGTCGATCGTCCGCAGCCCACCCTCCGGCGCCAGCCCGAACTCCTCGATCGCCGGCTCAAGCGTGAGGTCGAGGATGAACTCCTCCACGAACTCCGGGGTTTGCAGCAGCGCGTACGTCTTGCGGGCGTGCTCGCTCAGGTCCTGGTACAGATCACCCAGGAAACGCGTGTCCCACTCGGGGTCAAAGAAGTCGTAGAGGATCTCGCCGTCCGCCCCCCTGCGACGCCAGAAAGACAGCAACTCTGTCGCCGCCTCATAGCTCGGCGTGAGACCCCACAGCGGATTGTGCGCGCGGTCGAAGAGGCCAGCCGCCGTCTCGTTCGAATCGGCCAGGTGCTGGAAAGCCTCTTCCAACCAGTCCCGGTTGTTGAGGTGCGGCTTCTCCCGGAAGAACGCCTCATGACGCTCCTCCGCGTCCCGCAGCCGGTCCCCCGGCCCCGCCAGGAACGGCCACTCGATCAGCCGGTTGTCCTCACAGAACCGCACGAAGACACAGCCCAGGACCCACGCCGCCGCGGCCTGTGTGACCCGCTCGTCACGCCAGGCGCCGTACGTCGCCGCGGTCCGCTTCCCCTCGCGGGCTCGCGCGTACTCGGCCTCAAGCCTGGTGCGGAACTCCTCGACGGACTCACTGCGCTCCCGCAGATCGTCCTCCAGAGCCGTGACCTGCTTCTTCAGGTCCTTGAGCAGGGCCGCCCCGCTCACACCAGCTCCCGCACCCGAACCCGCGACAGTCGTCACTCTTCATATCCCTCTCGCACCGCAGCGCCACCCACCGCAGACCGGCAGCTCGAACCTCCATCCTGCCAGCCCCATCAGCACCTCAGTCCGCGAACGCCATCTCCCAGCAGCCGCGAAATCGATTGGCACCCATCGCTCCCGAATGGGGGTGCAAAATATCCCACATGGATGGCGCGCAGAGCTGGGCCGAAGTCTGTGAGCGCATCGCTGAGGCGGCTTGCCGCAGGACTCAGCTACTGCCGCGGTCCCAGCATCCGCTACATGTCCTGAGCACCGGTGACCGATGCCTGCTCGGATGTCGCCAGCGTCTCCACGAACCTGCTGTCCAGATGCGTACGCTCCCCGTCGCTGCCGATGTACTCGACCGTCCTGCCGTCCATATGCGGGTCCTGGCCGCGCGTCTCCACCGGACACAGCAGCCACAGCCCGTGCGGTGCCTCAGCCGGGAGGCGGGCCGCGTGCTGGAGCTTGAGTAGCAGGTCGCGTCCGCCCTCGTCCCAGTAGCGGGCGAGCAGGCCGGCGTCGTAGAGGAAGAGGACCGTGCGCGGGGCGGCGGCACGCTCCAGAAGTGAGTCCTCGATGAGTGCCCACACCGTGCGTACGTACGCCGCCAGGCCCTTGGAGATCTGGCCGCTGGCGGAGAATCGGGCGTCGACGCCGAGCACCTTGTCCCAGGCCTGGTCCTTCTCGTCCGCCAACCGGCGGAATTCGGACAGGAATTCGCTGTTCACGTCGACTGGTTCGACCGGGTATCGGGTGGCTACCGCCTCCGCCACACCCGGAAGCCGCGTTCCCCTGACCGTCAGCGCGAGGAAGCCGCCACGGCGCACGGCAGCGTCCAGGCGCGCCCTGATCGTGGAGTGCGGGTCCTGGGCCGTCGGGCGGATGCCAGTGACCGGAGGCATCAGGCTCGTGGCATCGCCGGTCGAGGTCCAGGATGCCTCGGCTGCCACCGCGGGCGGGAAGAACCTGCCCTGCTCCGTGTCGTATTCGAGGGAGAAGCGCGCATCGCGCAGTGCCTCTTCGAGCTCGGGATGCGTGGGCTCCGTACCGTCCGTCAGAAGGGACAGGTCGGGGAACCGTGCTCGCAGGCGGTTGTTCAGCTCCTCGGGGGTGATGCCACTCTCGCGGCGGACTCCGGCCCCGGCCTGCGAGATGCGCAGCGCCCTCTCCAGGGTCAGGTCTCGGGGGTACAGCTCCAGACGCGGGCTCGCCTGGGCCGTGGGGGCGACCGCTGCGGCCAGTGCCACGAGGCGTGTGTCGGCGAGTGGGGCAAGGCCATCCGGTGCCGGCACGCTCCGCAAGGCGCGAATGACCGCGGCCCGGCCCGGCAGGGGGTCCTCCTGGGCCAGCCGATCCGCTTCCTTGCCCAACGCGGCCGCGTAGTTGGCCAGTTCGCTGGGGGCGGGGTCGGCAGTGCCCGGGAGGGACTCGGCAGCGACGAGAACGGCTTCCTCCCGCCGGTGCCAGGCGAGGCGAGGCTCGTGGGGCTCAGCGGCTTCGGGATCGCCCTCGCTTGCCTCCCCCTCCACCGCGGCCCGTACGACGGCGAGCGCCTTGGCGAGGGTGCGCTCCTCCGTGTCCCCGCCCGCGCCATGCCTTATGCGCAGCTCGACGGCCAGTTCCTGGGCGGTCATCACACGGCCGGCCGCCTCGACGACCTCGAAGAGAGTCGCACGGACCGGCTCCAGCCACTCAGTCTCGAACCACTCCTTGATCGCATTGCGGTGGTGGCGCGAGACCGGCGGCTGCTGAATGCCGATCCGGTCCGCGACCCGCTTCTGCACCGGCCAGGGGCCCAGCGGGGGCAGCCCGCCGTCCTCGGGCGGGAGGCCCAGGGTGAGGTGGATGACCTCACTGCGGTGGGAACCCTTGCGTCCGGGGGCGGGAGTGAGCCGCGCGGCCATCTCGTCCACCGCGAGCACCGCGCCCGCCTCGACGGGCACCGGCCCGGACTCGGTTTCGCGGCGTGCTGAGGGTGCGGTGGGGGCAACAGGCTGCCGCATGCTCGCGGCCCACTGCTTGCGGCGCCGGTTGAGTTCCTTGCGTACGAGTGCGCCGGCACCTCTTGCCTTGGAGATGATGTACGGCGGGACGTCCAGGAGCCCTTCGACGTCGGTGGCTCCGAGGCCGTCCGCCACCGAGATCGCTCGCTCGGAGAGCCCGGCCGCGACCAGCGGAGTCTTCAGCCCTGCTGCCCTCGCCGCGGCATCGAGGCTGTTCTCACCTGCGTCCGAGACCGTGTCGACCGTGGCGGGTGTCGTGACGGGCTTGGCCGCATCCGCCTCGCGGAAGATCTCGTACCAGGCGTCGCGCATCTGCCGCAGGGTGTCGAAGCGGTGCTCGGTGTCCCGGTGCAGTGCGCGCTTGAAGAACCGGGTCAGTCCGTCACTGAGCGCGTCCTCGAACAGCTCGGTGGCGACGGAGAGTTCGGCCTTGTCATTGGCGACCGGGTCGGCCTGGCCCTCGCCCCACAACGGGCGTTCGCCACTGGCCATCTCGTGCAGGGTGACGGCTGCCGCGTACCGCTCGGCGTGATCGTCGTAGTGTCCTCGGCGCACCGAGTCCAGGAACGGGTCGAGATAACCGCGGGTGCCTGCCTTGATGTCGCGGTCGGAGGCATCGGCAAGCGAGAAGTCGAAGAGCATCAGCTGCCAGGTGCGGTCACTGCGCCTGTACAGACCGAGGTTGTCCGGCTTGATGTCCCGGTGGCGTACGCCCTTCGCGGCGAGCTGGTCGAGGGCGGTGAACAGATCGCTGCCGTACCGCTCCAGTTCGTGGTACGACAGCTTGCCGTCGGCCCGCAGCCGGGCGCCGAGGGTGCGCTCACCCGCGTATTCCAGTTCGAGGATGGTCTTCCCGGCCAGCTCGCGCTGTCCGCCCTTGAGCTGGACCACGGTGCCGCCGCCGACCAGTTCCAGGGCGCGGGCCTCGGCCCGCAGCCGCTGCGCCTTCTCCTGGTCGAGAGCGACCTTGAAGACCCGCTCCTCGGTGTACGACTCTCCGTCCTCGTCCTCGACGACCCGCTCGACTAGCAGCGCGCGGGCCGTCGCACCGGTGCCCAGGACACGACGTACAGACCATTCGCCATCCAGGGACTGGCCGGGGAGAGCCGACAGTGGATCGAGTTCGGCTACCGGCGGCTGCTCGGGGACCGCGTTCTCCTCCTCGGCTTCGTCGAGGAGGTCGATGAACCGGTCGACGGGTGCGAGCCGGTGATCGGGGTCGGGGTGAGTGGCCTGCTGGATGAGGTGGTCGAGTTCCTCGGAGAGACCGTCGGCGACCGCGATGAGACGCAGCCCGGAGTCGGTACGCAGCCGTTCCCGCAGAGCACTGCGCCGGTCGGCCGGCGGCTGCCCGGTCAGGATGAAGTAAGAGACCGCACCCAGGCCGAACATGTCGAGGTCGGCCGGATCCGCGTAGGGCTGTTCGCTCTCCGGGGCGAGGTAGACCTGTGCGGCGTCCTCGATGAGGCCGACGTCGAAAGCGGCGTTGCCGAGGGAACGCAGCAGGGTCGCGTTCGTGTCGAAGTCCCGGGCCGCGGTCTGCCAGTCGGTGATCCGCAGCTCGGGGCGGGAGCCGTCCGGCCGGGCACTGACATAGACGGAACGTGCGGCGAGCGCGCGATGGTAGAGCGAGCGGCTGTGGGCGTGACGTACGGCCTCTGCGAGTTGCCGCACCAGGTCCAGGCGCATCTCGGGGGTGAGTCTGCCGCCATGCGTCGCCAAGTACTGGTCGAGACGGAGGTCGGTCTTGCGGTGGCGGAAGAGGATCGCCGGGCCCGCCTCGTGGTCGCGGATCTCGACCGCCGCCGAGATGCCCCGGTGCGTGATGCCCTGGAGCACCTGGTACTCGCGGCGTGCGGCGCGCTCGGTTGCACGCTTGACCGACTCGTCCGGCTGCTGGCCGACGAGGTAGATCCGTACCCGGCCCTCCTCTTGCACCAGTCCGTCGACCCTCTCGGCCAACCGGTCCTCCCAGGAGGGACCGGTGTCCAGCGGATGCGGTCGCATCCGCCAGGCGTCACCGAACTTGAGGTGGGCGGTCGACTGCCGGATACCGATGGCCTTGAGCAGCCGAGGCAGGTGCTGGCTCGAGAACTCCTGGGTGATGCGACGTTCCGGCCGGTCCGGCGGCAGTCCCAGGAAGTCCTGCCAGATACGTGGCAGCCCGCTCGCACCGTCGTCCCTACCGAAGACCCGGATGCGCTGGACGTCGTCGAGGTGGCTCTCCAAATCCGGGGAGGAGAGGAAGACCGCCGGTTCGATGCGCGGCAGCGGACCCGTGAAGCGCAGTTGACGTGCAGCCCACTGCAGCTGGCTCTTGAGATCCTTGGATTTGGCGTCGTTGAAATGCAGCGGGTTGTTGATCGTCCTGGTGCGGTCGGTGCCGTGGAAGCTCCAGGTTGAGCCGGAGTTCTCCAGACGGCCCGGATGGCTCTTGATCTCAACGAGGTAGAGCCCGGCGGGGACCGCGATGAGCAGGTCGCACTCGTTGATGCGGCCGGACTGGGCGGTGAAGGAGAACGTCGCCCAGGCACGGTACGGCTCAGCCGGCGGCATGAGACGCCGCACGTGATCGAGGGCGTCCTGTTCCCACGAGTACGGGGACGGCCGCTCCTGGTTCCACTGGTTCACGGGCCGCGGCGGGGGCCCCGGCTTGGGAACCGGGGGTGTGCCTGTCGCCGTCACAGTCCGACCTCCGCGGTGTCCTTCCGTTCCCGTACAAGCAGGCACAGGAAACATGCGCCTAAAATCTTCCGGCCGACCCTACCTTGCAGCGATTACCTCCCTCCCCATGCTTGCTTGGAGCCCCTGGCTCGATCTTGCCCCCATGGCTCCGAATCGAGCTAACGTTGCACGCTGTCATCGCGGCCCGCCAGGCTTCCGCTTTCCAGGACATGCCTCCACCCGCAAGGGATTTGGCGTGCCGTGGGGGAAGTCTTGTCGTCCTATCTGCTCCGGGAGTCTGCTGCCTCGTTGGCCGAAGAGGTCAAGCGCCAACCTGGAACGGCTCATCGTCCGCTGACCGAACGGCTGATCCTGGCCTACAAGGACAAGCACAAGCGGAAGAAGGGCAAGGATCAGGAGGGGACGCCTCCGGCGAACGGTCTGGTCGAGGCCTGGGAGAACAGTCTTCCTCCGGTGGTCAATGCCCTCGTCGAGCGGGGTCTTGGTCAGGTGGAGGTGTTCATAGAGTTCGGGCTTCCGCACACCGACGCCGATGTGGACGTGCTCCTGGCCGGCGTGCACCCGGGCAGCGGCGCACCCTCATACGTGTTGATCGAGCTGAAGCAGCAACGTTCCGCCACCGTGCACCCGGAGCGGTCGGTCGCCGTCGATCTTGGCTTCGCCAACTGGAAACTGCATCCGGTCCGGCAGGTGCAGAAGTACTGCGACTACCTGGTGCAGTACAAAGCCGCCCTGCGCGGTAAGCCGGAGAGCGTCGTCGGAGCCGTGCTGATGCACAACGCTCACGACGATGACGTGCGAGAGCTGTTCAAGCTTCCGGAGAGCGAGCACGGACGGCTCTACACCATGGACCGGCTCGAGCCGTTCCGGAAGTTGCTGGGTGCGCGGTTGGCCGCACTGCCGGGTGGAGAGGCCGGCCAGGTACTGATCGACTCCCCTGAGTACGATCCTCCGAAGATCGCCGACGTCAACCTCGCCACACGTATGGGGTCGCCGGAGCGCTTCCAACTGCTGGACGAGCAGGAGTTGGCGCACCAGGACGTACACGAGGCGGTACTACGGGTCCAGGAGGGCGGCACCAAGGAAGTCATCATCGTCCGGGGCGGGCCTGGCAGCGGCAAGAGCGCCATCGCGCTCGAACTCCGGCGCACACTCGACCAGGCCGGCCGGAATGTCGTTCACGCCTCGGGGGCCAAGGCGCTCACCCTGACTCTTCGGGAGACCTACGCGCAGAACGCGCCGCGTGGCATGAAGGGAAAGCTGAAGAAGGAAGCCACCCGGCTGTTCACCTACTTCAACCAGCTGAAGAAGCTGCCGCCGGATAGCTGTGACGTGGTCATCTGCGACGAAGCGCACCGCATTCGTCGCCACTCCGTCGACCGGTACACGCCCCGCGAGGAGCGGGAGAACGCGCGCCCCCAAGCCGACGAGATCATAGAGGCAGCACGTGTCCCCGTCTTCCTGCTCGACGACTGGCAGTCCCTCCGCCCCGGCGAGGTTGGCACAGCCGAGTACCTGATCGAACGCGCGAAGGCGTTGGGGCTTCGGCACACCCTCATCGACCTCGGCGGCATGTTCCGGGCCCAGGGAAGCGCCTACTACCGGGACTGGGTGCTGAAGCTGCTCAGCGTGGGCGTGCACACCCCTCAGGTCTGGGTGCCCGACGGGCGGATGCAGGTTCACCTCGCCGACTCTCCGGAGGAAATGACGGACTTCCTTCAAGAGCATCGACTCACAGGGGCGACCACGCGAACCGTCGCCGGTTTTTGCTGGCCTTGGAGTAATCCGGACGAGAACGGCGAGCTGGTCCCGGACGTCACCATCGACGGTTGGCAGCAGCCCTGGAACGTGAAGAGCGGCCATGCCGTGAAGGGTGCACCCGATGCCGACTTCTGGGCTACGGACCCGCGGGGAACCGGGCAGGTCGGTTGCGTCTACACCGCCCAGACCTTCGAGTTCGACTGGGTGGGCGTGATCATCGGCCCCGATCTCGTCTGGCGTGAGGGCCGCTTCGTCGTGGACCGGACCGCCACCCATGACCCGGAGCTGCGGCCCAAAACGATCGACGAGGCCGATATCGACCGCTGCGTCCGTAACGCCTACCACGTCCTCCTGACCCGCGGAATCATGGGCGTGGTGATCTACTCGACGGACGAGGCCACGCGGGACGCTCTGCGCGGGCATGTGATCACCTCGGTACAGCATCCGCTCCCCAAGCAAATGCGCAAGATTGTCAGCCCGTGACGACGTTATTCCGCCAGTTTGCCCGGCAGGCTGTTCGGTAGCATTCGATCAATCGTCATTGCGGCCCGCCGGGCTTCCGCCTCAGGACATGCCCCCACCCGCACGAGTTGTTTCGTGCTGCCTGGGGGCTTCTCTTGCTGTTCCGCGATTCCGCCACCGCGGTCGCCGCCCGCCACCTCGAAGGATCGATGGGCCTGTACCTCACCGAACAGTTCACTCAGGCTCATGGGTACGGGCCGAGCATGGCGGAAGCGCGCTCCTGGGAACGGAGCATCCCGGCGCTCACCGACGCACTGCTCGATGCGGGGCTGGGTCAGGTGGAGGTGTTGCTGGAGTTCGGGCTGCCGTTGACGAGCAAGCGGGCCGATGCGGTTCTCGCCGGAGTCCATCCTCGGACCGGTGAGCCCTCGTATGTCGTCGTTGAGCTCAAGCAGTGGAGTGAGGCTCACCCCGACCATGACGATCCCCTGCTGTGCTTCCTGGCCGACTACTCCCATCCGGTCCTCAACCCCATTGAGCAGGTGCGCGGTTATTGCGACTACCTCGTCGCCTTCAATGGGGCTCTGGCCCAGCATCCTGAGCGGATTTCGGGCGTCGCCTACCTTCACAACGCAACCGCGGTCGGCGTGTCCGGCCTCAACGAAGTCGAACTCAGTGAGCGCGGCCGCATGTTCACGGCGGACAGACGCGAAGACTTCCTCACCTACCTGCAGTCGAAGCTGAGCGCCGCATCCGGAGCCAAGGCAGCCGACGAGTTGTTGCTCGCCAAGGTCCAGCCTTCGAAGCAGTTGATGGCCGTCGCGGCCCAAGAGGTCCGCGAGCGGGAGCAGTTCATCCTTCTCGATGAGCAGCGTGTGGCATACGAGACCGTGCTGAAGTCCGTCGAGCGGGCGCACGAGGCCGATCACAAAGAGGTTGTAATCATTACGGGTGGGCCCGGCACCGGCAAGAGTGTGATCGCTCTGTCGCTACTCGGGGAACTGTACCGGCGTGGCGTTCCCGCTCTGCACGCGACCGGCTCGCAGTCGTTCACGAAGACCATGCGCAAGGTGGCCGGGGCGCGGAAGCCTGAAGTGCGAGAACTCTTCAAGTACTTCAACAGTTTCGTGACCGCCAAGCGCAACAGCCTGGACGTGCTGGTCTGCGACGAAGCCCATCGCGTGCGGGAGACGTCTGCCAGCCGTTTCACGCCAGCAGCGCAACGCACGGGTAAGCGGCAGCTAGAGGAACTGATCGACGTGGCCCGCGTGCCCGTCTTCCTCCTGGACCAGCACCAGGTTGTACGGCCCGGGGAGACTGGGACTGTCGAGGAGATCAAGGCAGCGGCCGCGCAGAAGGACCTGCAGTGCCGGGTGGTGGAACTGGACAGCCAGTTCCGCTGTGGTGGGAGCGACGCGTATCTGCGGTGGGTCGTCCGGCTGCTGGGACTGGAGGGCGACGAGTCCGTCGTATGGGAGCCCGATGGTCGGATGCAGCTCGATGTCGTCGATTCTCCGGAGGAGTTGGAAGCCCTTCTGGACGAAAAGCGGTCGAAGGGGTACGGGGCCAGGTTGTCAGCCGGGTTCTGTTGGCGCTGGTCGGATGCCAAGCCCGGTGAGCCGCTTCCCGCCGACGTTCAAATCGGAGACTGGGCCCGGCCGTGGAACCTCAAGGGTGAGCGGTCGATCATGGGTGCACCGCCATCAGCGCTCTGGGCCACTGACCCTGCGGGCTTCGGTCAAGTCGGCTGCGTCTACACGGCGCAGGGCTTCGAGTACGACTGGAGCGGCGTGATCATCGGGCCCGACCTCGTCTGGCGGGAGAACGGCTGGGTTGTCGACCGGGCCGCTTCAAAGGACCCCGCCCTGCGGAAGGGGAACGGCTCGACTGCGGCATCGGACATCGACGTGGATCGGTTGATCCGCAATACGTACAAGGTGCTCTTGACGCGCGGCATGGTCGGCACAGCCATCTACTCGACAGATCCGGAGACTCGGGCGAAGCTGCATGAGCTGGTGAAGCCTGGGAGATCGACTGCCGCGGCTCTCAGCGCGGGATAGCGCCGCTAGGTCAACTGCTACCGCCGCAACCACGGGATGAAATCTCCTGCCTCGTCACGAGTGCGGTTCACCGGATCGATAGCGCGATGTACAACTCGCCCCGTAGGGCCTTCGGACTAAAGCAGAGCTGTCAAAGGGGCGCCCGTTGGCCACTTCGTAGACTGCTCGCGGCGGAACCCGGATACTCCAGGGCAGAGGTCGCTTGGCTCAGATCAGGTCCCGAGAACGCCAATCTCCACCGCCGCGCCTCACGGCTACTTTCATGGCTACGTACGTAGCCGCGCGTCCCCCTTTGAACCGGTACGGAACGGGGTCTCATCTCTCCCCGGAGAGACAAAAAACAGGCCCTGACCAGCATATTCGCTGGCCAGCGGCCCGCAAGGCAGACGAGTCGGGCTGTACGCCGGGTTCTGTCGCCCGGCTGCCTCGCGGCGGCCGGGGAGACGGCCATCCATCTAGGGCCGGCGTTGCCGTCGGCCTCCTGCGGTCTACCCGCGGACTCGGGCGGGCAGCCCTCGGACGTCCGCGCAGGGTCGTCTCGCGACGGCCCCTCTTGACCTTGCTCCAAGTGGGGTTTACCTAGCCGCCCGAGTCACCTCGGGCGCTGGTGGTCTCTTACACCACCGTTTCACCCTTACCGGAGACCGAAATCCCCGGCGGTCTGTTTTCTGTGGCACTGTCCCGCGGGTCACCCCGGGTGGGCGTTACCCACCACCTTGCCCTGTGGAGCCCGGACGTTCCTCGGGGGGATCCGGAGATCCTCACGCGGCCGTCCGCCCGGCTCGTCTGCCGTGATCGTCATGGTACCCGTCCGGTCGATCGTCCTTGACCTTGCCGCAGCGTCAGGGTTTCTACTGAGGTCATGCGAATCGGAGAGATCGCCGCGCTCGTCGGGGTCACCTCGCGGGCGGTGCGGCACTACCACCACCTGGGCCTGCTGCCCGAGCCCCAGCGGCTGTCCAACGGCTACCGCGTCTACTCCGTACGCGACGCCGTCCTCCTCGCCCGGATCCGCCGGCTCTCCGAGCTGGGGCTCAGCCTGGACGAGGTACGGGACGTGCTCGCCGACGACGCCGGGCGGGAGCTGGTGGAGGTGCTCGCCGAGCTGGACGCGGATCTGGCGCGGCAGGAGGAGCAGATCCGGGCCAGGCGGCGCAGGCTCGCGGAGCTGACGGCGGGGACGATGCCGCCCGAGGGGCCGGTGTCGCCGACGCTGGCGCGGCTGCTGCGGGCCATGCCGGAGACGGATTCGGTGGTGGCGGCCAAGGACCGTGAGCTGCTCACGCTGCTCGATGTCGCGGGTGGTGGCGAGGAGGCGATCTACGACGCCCTGCACTCGCTGATCGAATCCCCCGACGTACTGGCGCTCTACGAACGGCTCGACGACCTGGCCGACGCCGCGCCGGACGATCCGCGCGTCGGGCCGCTCGCCACGGACCTGGTCGGCCTTCTCTCGGACGCCGTGCTCGACGCGATGCCGGAGCAGGACGGGCCGCCGCTCGAAGGGATCGGGGATGCGATCCTCGCCGATCTCGCGCCCGCCCAGGCCGAGGTGGGGCGGCGGGTGATGGAGGCACTCGTGGAGAAGCAGAGGCTGCGCACGCAGATGAAGACGGATGGGGAGGAATCGGGATGAGTAAAGCCCTGTGGGTGTTCATACCGGCCGAGCTGACGCTGGTCGTGTGTCTGCTTGCGGGCGTGGCCGTCCCGGCGCCGGTGATCTGGGGCGCCGAGGCCGTCGTCCTCACGCTGCTGGTGATCGAGACCGTGTTCCTACGGCGGCACTACAAGGCCGCTCGCCGGGCCGGGGCCGAGCCCCGGGCCGCCCTCGCGCGCGCCGTGGAGGCCGCCGTACCGGCCACCGCCCGCCGCCTGCTCGTCAACGAGGCGCGGGGCCTGACCAGCCTCGTACGGTGGGTGGCCCGGCGTAAGCACGGCGTACGCGAGGGCGATCTCGCCGCCCCGTACACCGGCCCGCAGACGGCGATGATGTACGGCTTCCTCTTCGTGTCCGTCGTCGAGACGGTGGCGCTGGCGATGCTCGTTCCCTGGCCGCTGGTGCACCGGATCCTGCTGGTGGTGGATGTGTACGGCGTGCTGATGGTCCTCGCGATGCACGCGGGCTGCGTCACCCGGCCGCATGTCGTGGGCGCCGACGGGTCGCTCCTGGTGCGCTGGGGTGTGCTGTTCGACATGCCGATCGCCGGTGGTCTGATCACCGCGGCGCGGGTCGAACGCCGTTACCCGGACGGCTCGTTGGTCAAGATCGACGAGCCCGGCGGGACGCTCGACCTGATCGTGGGCGGCCAGACGACGGTACGGGTGGAGCTGAGCGAGCCGGTCGGGTTCGTACGTCCGATGGGCGGGCGCGGTACGGCGACGGTGGTCCGCTTCCACGCGGACGACCCGGCGGCGCTCGTGGCCCGGCTGGGCGAGATCAGGAAGGCGCGCGCCGCAGCAGCCGCAACGGAGAAGGAGACCCCTGCCTGCTCAGCGGCCAAGGCAGACCTCGCAGCCGACACGGCCACGGTCGAGGCAGCCCGGCAGTCCGTCAAGGCGTCGCAGCAGCAGGTGAAACTCCTCCTTCTTGAGGAGCAGATGGCGGCGACCAGCGCACTCGTCCACGAGGAGGGTCACCAGTAGCACATCCCACAGACCTTCTTCACGGCCCCGCTCTCCCGAGGCGCGGCAAAGTGGCAAGTGGCTCTCTGTGATCAGAGTGACGTTCGGTCAGGGATAGTGGGGCGGGGTGCGGGACTCCGCCTTGGCTTGACGCTGTCGGGGATCTTGAAATCCCGGGTTGCTGATCATGGCAAGCGCGCCGGGGAATTCGACGGTGTCCCCGTGCAACGGATGGTGTCCGGGGAAGTCGTCGCTCATGCGAGCACCCTGTGAGGAACGCCGTGACGATCGGGGTCCCTCACAGGGTGCCGTCATGGGTGATGCTCGACGCGGGGTATCGGTCCTCCCCGGACGGATCCGTGCGGGAGTTCTGTACAGCCTGGGCGACCGTGTGTGGCTGGCGCCCAGGCCATGAGCTTCGGCTGGCACACGCCTCTGGGGCCGACGCGGAGCTACCTGATGACCGCCTTGGCGAGCAGTCGCCCGCGCCACTCCCGTAGATGCTTCATGTTGTGGTCGCCGGTGAACTCGTCGATGCCGTAGACCGTCCCCGCCTCGTCGGCGATCTCCTCGCCCAGCAGGTCGAGGGCTTCTGGGAACTCGCCGCCGAGTTCCAGCGCCACGATCAGTTGGTAGCGGAGCGAACGGGTTTGCGTCTCCCGCTCCGAGCCGAAGGCCCGGGACTCTGTGTACAGAGTGCGCAGCAGGCGTACTCCCTCGGCCGGGTTGCCGTTCTCGGCGAGATACCGGGCGATGTCTGCCCGGCGGCTGCGTGTGTCGGGGTGGTCGGGGCCCAGCACCCGGACGGAGTCCGCCACGACGGCCCGCGCCACGGCTACGGCCCCGTCCAGATCACCGGCCCCGCGCAGAGCGGAGGCGAGCGAACTGCGCGACCGCAAGGTGCCGGGGTCGTCCTCCCCGAACTCTGCGGTTCGGTCGGCCACTTCCGCTTCGGCGAGTCTCAGGACGTCGGTGTGCCGGTCTTCGTCCCTGAGCCACTGGGACACCCACCAGCGAGCGCGGAGCGTATCGGGGTGCCAGCGGCCCAACTTCTCGGTGAGGTACGCGACATCCCGGAAAATGCCCGGCCACTCCCGCCGCCTCGGCTGCCGCCAGTTCCGGAAGCGCCGCCCGGCCCGCCAGGTGCGGAAGGTACGCCGTGACCGGCTCATACACCACCGCCGCAGCCACCGCCGCACGAACTGGACGCGCCGACACCGCCGTCGACGGCCCAGCCGGAGGCAGGGGCGGAGCCCGTACCGGCGACCCGCCGCGGCTCCGGGACGCGCACCCCGGCCTCGGCGACGCAGCGTGCGCACAGCGCGTCGAACTCGGGCCACCGCTCTGGTCCCCGAAGCCCGTCCGCCTTCGCGAGCCAGGCCACCACCGGCACATGCACGGCCAGGGCGATCAAGAACCAGAACCCGCCCGCGTCCGGCTCGCGGGTGTAGAAGCCGATGCCGAGGGCAAGGACGGCGGACAGACCGCACACCGCGGCCCACCCTTCCCTCGTGCCGGGCACGTCGCCCGTCCGGCGAGTGGGGAGGGTACGCCGTGCCGTCCGCCGCAACTCGAAACTGAAAGCCGGGAAGCGGGGCGAGGCTCTCACCTCCTCCAGAGTGCCGCTCTCCCCGGCGTCGTCAACGGCCGTCCGCAGAGACGCCGGCAGAGGATGCGTTTCCGGCTGTGTCTCCCGTACCGAGCGGCGCAGGCCGCAGACGGAGCGGGGCCCTGCGGAGAGCAGCAGCATCCCGGCCTGGGTGGCGGCCCGTTCTCCCTCAAGGTGATACATGGCGAGAACGGGCTTGGCGGCACCCGTCTCGAAGAAGCGTCCGACGGCCCGCCGGTCGCGCCGCAGCGCGTAACGGAGGCGGACCAGCGAGCACGCCATGAACATCGTGAAGCCGCCCACCCAGACCAGCGCGAAGGCCCAGAAAGTCGGTAAGTCCCCCAAAAAGCCTGGCATCCGCCGTCCCCCGTCGAATTCCCCCGGCCTGTCGGGCTGCCGAGCACATACTCGCCCCGGCTTCCAGAGTGACAGGAACGGCTCTCTCCGCACAGATGCCCACCAGATCTACCTTTGGTCCGCCGCGCCGCATCCCCGGCCGCCAGGCCGACCGCCGCCAGGTCCCGGCCCCGCCGGACACGGGTCGGCGGGGCGGGCGGTTGGTCTCGACGGGCACACCGAATCCACCAGATGGTGGACGAAGCCGGCGATCTGGCCGTCGGCGGCCCGGGGGCCTGGCCGGCGGGACGGCGATCTCGTCGGCGGGCCCGGTCGTGCCGCCGCGGACCGTGACGGCGTGCCAGATCCCGGAGGAGTCCGGATCGAGCATCAGGGATTTCAAGATCCCCGACGGCGTCAAGCTTGGTGCCTGTTTCTGAACCCTAAAGGTGAGGAATCGCAGAAGGTGCGAACCCGTGACAGTGCGCGTATGAGCCATCACGACCTACCTGCGGGAGCAATGCTCAAGACCTGTGGATCGGCCTCGGGTTGGCACGGCGAAGGGCGTACCTTCCCGAATAGTCCTGTGATTGGCTTTATCGAGCAGTAGTGACGTCACTTGTCGATGGGTTTGGGAGGCGCCCCGATCCACGGTCGGGTGATGTTGACGAGTTCGGGAGGCACAGCCCGCCCCGGGAAGTCCGGGGCGGGCCCTTCGGCGTGGGCGCGCCGCACCGCTTAACCTGGCGGACCGGGGGCCGCGTCGTCCGTACATCTTTGAGGAGAACCACCGTGCTCGTGCTGTTGCCGCCGTCGGAAGGCAAGGCCGCTTCCGGCCGCGGGGCTCCGCTGAAGCCGGAATCACTGTCGCTGCCCGGACTGGCCGGGGCACGGGCCGCCGTGCTGGACGAGTTGGTCGAGCTGTGCGCCGCCGACGAGGAGAAGGCCGCGGAGGTCCTGGGCCTGAGTGAGGGGCTGCGCGGCGAGATCGTCAAGAACGTGGCGCTGCGGACCGCGGGGACGCGGCCGGCCGGGGACATCTACACCGGGGTCCTGTACGACGCGCTGGGCCTCGCCACGCTGGACACCGCCGCGCGGCGGCGGGCCGGGCGGTCGCTGCTGGTCTTCTCGGGACTGTGGGGCGCGGTACGGATCGGCGACCGGATCCCGTCGTACCGCTGCTCGATGGGCGTACGGCTGCCGGGCGTCGGCGCGCTGGGCGCCCACTGGCGCAGGGCCATGGCCCCGGTCCTGCCCGAGGTGGCGGGCGACGGGCTCGTACTGGACCTGCGCTCGTCCTCGTACACGCCGGCCTGGAGGCCGGCGGGCGACGTCGCGGCCCGTACGGCGACGGTGCGCGTGCTGCACGCGCAGATCGTGGACGGTGCCGAGAAGCGGTCGGTGGTCAGCCACTTCAACAAGGCGACGAAGGGCCGGCTGGTCAGGGACCTGCTGACGGCCGGAGCCCGGCCGAAGAAGCCCGCCCAACTGGTGGAGACGCTGCGCGAGTTGGGGTACGTGGTGGAGGTCGCGGCGCCCGGCGGGGCGGGGCGGTCGTGGGCACTGGACGTGGTGGTCCGGGAGATCCACTGAGGTCCCCCGCCGGGCACTGTTGCACAGGGCGCAACGCTCGTTGCGAGGAGCGTGGGCGGCGCGGCAGGATAACGGCATGACCTCCGTGCTGGACCTCGCCCCCGTTGTCCCTGTCGTCGTCGTGGACGACGTCGCCGACGCCGTACCCCTGGCGCGTGCCCTGGTGGCCGGCGGCCTGCCCGCGATCGAGGTGACACTGCGCACCCCGGACGCGCCGGACGCGATCCGGGCGATCGCCGCGGAGGTGCCGGAGGCGGTGGTGGGCGCCGGGACGGTCGTCTCGGCGGCCACGGTGACGGAAGCGGTGTCGGCCGGTGCCCGCTTCCTGGTCAGCCCCGGCTGGACGGACACGCTGCTGGCGGCGATGCGGGCGTCCGGGCTGCCGTTCCTGCCGGGCGTCTCGACGACGTCGGAGGTCGTGGCGCTGCTGGAGCGGGGCGTGAGCGAGATGAAGTTCTTCCCGGCGGAGGCGGCGGGCGGCACGGCCTACCTCAAGTCCCTGTCGGGCCCCCTGCCACAGGCCCGCTTCTGCCCGACGGGCGGCATCTCCCTGGCGTCGGCGCCGTCGTATCTGGCGCTGAAGAACGTGGGCTGCGTGGGCGGCTCCTGGATGCTGCCGCCGGACGCGATCACGTCGAAGGACTGGGCCCGGGTGGAGAAACTGGCGCGCGAGGCGTCGGCGCTGCGCTGACGCGACGGCCATGCCCACGGCTACTCGAAGGTCAGCGTCTGACTGTCCGTCAACGGCCGGTATCCCAGCCGCCGGTAGAGCGCGTTGCTCGTCGGGTTCGCCAAGTCCGTGTAGAGCAGCACCTGTTCGGCGCCCGCGTCCAGCGTCGCCCGGCTGACCGCGGCCGTGACCGCTCCCCCGTAACCGCGACCGCGCAGCCGGGGCGGTGTGTAGACGGGTGCCACCCGTGCCTGGCCCGCGATGACCGGGGAGACCGAGGCCATCGCCACCGGTGCGCCCGCGACGTCCCAGAGCCACATCCGGCCGGTCGAGACGCGCTCGGCCGTGGCCTGTGTGTGGTCGGCGCCCGGCTGACCGGTGTCGGCCGCGAAGGCGCTCGTCCACTCGGCGAGGAGCGGCAGGTCGGCGGCGGCGGCGAGGCGGGCCCGGCCGGCCGGGGCGGGGTCCGGTGGAGTCAGCTCGGCCAGCCGGAACAGCCGCACCTGGTGCGAGATCCGCCAGCCGCCGGACCGCCCGGTCCACTCGGCGGCGAACGCCTCCGCGCACGCGTTCTCGCCCTGCACGGAGTCCAACGACGGCTGGGCGGCGCGCAGTACGGGAACGAGTTCGCGCGCCGCCCGGTCCGGCATCGGACCGAGCAGGGGGCGCAGCGGCGGTGTCTGGACGAAGCCGGCGGAGACCGGGGCGGCCTCGTTCTCCCGCCAGTAGCCGAACCGGGCGGGCCCCGCCGCCCCGTTGACGCGGATCGACTCGCTGATCGTGAGCAGCAGCGTCGATCGGGCGGGGTCCCGTACGAGGCAGGGATCGGCCGCCGTACGGAACTCCTCGACGTCCTCGGTCAGTTGCCAGCCCATGCCGCGCCCCCTCCCCCGGGCGCTCAGCGCAGATGCGACGTGTCGTTCAGCAGCCGCAGCGACGCGTTGCCGTCCGCGTAGTACGCCACCGCCGACAGCGACGCGGCCGACAGCTCCATCCGGAACAGCGATTCCGGCGGTGCGCCCAGCGCCAGTCGGACCAGGGTCTTCACCGGTGTCACATGGGTGACGACCAGCACCGTACGCCCCGGGTGCCTCGCCAGCAGCGTGGTGCGGGTGGCGGCGACCCGCGTCGTGACCGAGGCGAAGCTCTCGCCGCCGCCGGTCGGGGCCACGTCGGGCGAGGCCAGCCAGGCGCTGAGATCGTCCGCGTACCGCTCCCTGACCTCGGCGAACGTCATCCCTTCCCAGGCGCCGAAGTCCGTCTCACGCAGCCCGTCCTCGACGCTCACCTCCAGGCCGAGCCGGGTGGCGACCGCGTCGGCCGTCTCGCGGCAGCGCAGCAGCGGGGAGGAGACGACGGCCTCGATCGTGCCGCGCGCGGCGAGCGCGGTGGCGACCGCGTCGGCCTGCCTGCGGCCGACCGCCGACAGCGCCGGGTCGCTGCCGCCGCTGCCCGAGAAGCGCTTCTCGGGGGTGAGGACCGTCTCGCCGTGCCGCAGCAGGACGAACGTGGCGGGCGTACCGAGGTCGGCCGAGCCCCAGCCGACGGGCGGCGCGGCCTGCTCGGGAACGGCGGCGGACAGCTCGTACGAGGCGGCCAGCGCCGCGCGCGCCTTGGCCGCGCCGGCCGCCGCGTCCCCCGGCGGCCCCTCAGGAGCGGGAGCGGCCGAGCGCGCCCGTGCGCCCAGCTCGGCCGTGGAGCGCGACGGCTCCCACTGCTTGCCCCTCTTGCCCGCGTCCATCGCCTCGTTGGCGAGCCGGTCGGCGTGCTTGTTCTTCTCGCGCGGGATCCACTCGTAGCGGACCTGCCCCGCCGGCAGGATCCGCGCGGCCTCGGCGGCGAGCGGCTTCATGTCCGGGTGCTTGATCTTCCAGCGGCCCGACATCTGCTCCACGACGAGCTTGGAGTCCATCCGTACGTGGACGTCGGCGGCCGGGTCGAGTGTCCTCGCGGCCTTCAGCCCGGCGATCAGGCCCTTGTACTCGGCGACGTTGTTCGTGGCGACGCCGATGTACTCGGCGGCCTCGGCGAGCGTCTCACCGGTCACCGCGTCGATGACGACGGCTCCGTAACCCGCCGGGCCCGGGTTGCCCCGCGACCCGCCGTCCGCCTCGACGACGAATTTCGGCATCTACAGACCCGATTCGGACGTACGGACGAGAATGCGGTGGCAGTTCTCGCACCGCAGGACGGTGCTGGGGCTCGCCGCCTTGACCTCGTTGACCTCGGTGATGTTGAGCTCCAGCCGGCAGCCCTCACAGCGCCGCTGGTAGAGACGGGCCGCGCCGACGCCGCCCTGCTGCACGCGCAGCTTCTCGTACAGCTTGAGCAGATCGGCGGGGATCGTCGCGGAGACGGTCTCGCGCTCCTTGGCCGCCGTCGCCTCCTCGGCGCCGATCGTCCCGGCGGCGGTGTCGCGGCGCGCCACGGCGTCGTCCGACTTGGCCTGGACGGCGGAGACGCGCTCCGTCAGCTCGGCGGCACGCTCCTGCGCGGCCTCGCGGCGCTCCATCACTTCGAGGACGACGTCCTCCAGATCACCCTGGCGCTTGGCGAGCGAGACGATCTCGCGCTGGAGGCTTTCGAGGTCCTTCGGCGAGGTGACGGCGCCGGAGTCGAGGCGCTGCTGGTCGCGTACGGCGCGCTGGCGGACCTGGTCGACGTCCTGCTCCGCCTTCGTCTGCTCGCGCGCGGTGTCGCTCTCCTCGGTCTGCGAGGCGACCAGCAGGTCGCGCAGCTGGGTGAGGTCCTTGGCCAGCGACTCGATCTCGGCGTGCTCGGGCAGCGAGTCGCGCCGGTGGGCGAGCTGCTGGAGTCGCAGATCGAGGGCCTGGACGTCGAGGAGTCGGATCTGGTCGGCGGGGTCGGCGTTCAGTTGGGGGCTCCTGAGGAATGGTGGGAGGACCAGGGGTCGGTGACCGTCTTCGAGACGTGGACCCGCAGGTCCCAGCCGTGGCGGTCGGAAATCTCGTCGAGCTGGGTGGCCGCCAGTTCGCACCAGGGCCACTCGGTGGCCCAGTGCGCGGCGTCGACCAGGGCCAGCGGGGTGTGCTGGGTGGCCTCGGAGACCGGGTGGTGGCGCAGGTCGGCGGTGAGGAAGACGTCCACGCCCGCCGCCCGTACGTGGTCGAAGAGGCTGTCGCCGGATCCGCCGCTCACGGCGACGGTACGCACGACGGCGTCGGGGTCGCCGGCCACGCGGATGCCCTGCGCGGTGGCGGGCAGCCGGTGCGCGGCGCGCGCGGCGAAGTCGCGGAGAGTGGCGGGGCGGTCGAGTTCGCAGATCCGGCCGAGTCCGCGGCGGCCCGCGGGGTCGGTCGGATCGGGTACGAGGGGGCCGACGACCCGCAGGTCGAGCGCGCCGGCGAGGGCGTCGGAGACTCCCGGATCGGCGCTGTCGGCGTTGGTGTGCGCGACGTGCAGCGCGATGTCGTGCTTGATGAGCGTGTGCACGACGCGGCCCTTGAAGGTGCCCGCGGCGACGGTCGTCGTTCCCCGCAGATAGAGCGGGTGGTGGGTCAGGATCAGATCCGCGCCCAGCTCAAGGGCCTCGTCCACGACGGACATGACCGGGTCGACGGCGATGAGGACACGGGTCACCGGGGCTTCGGGATCGCCGCAGACGGTGCCGACGGCGTCCCACTGTTCGGCCCGCTCGGGCGGCCAGAGGGCGTCGAACTGGGCGAGGACTTCGGACAGGCGGGGCACGGGGGAAAGGCTACCTGCCGACCATGGCGCACCCACCACGGCCGGTCCACCCCGGCAGCCCGGGGGCCCCGGCCGGACCGGGCGGTTTCGGAGAAGCGCCGGTGACCCGCCCGCCCTTAGCGTCGAGGACATGAACTCCATCGACTACGTCACCCTTGAGGTGGCCGACACCACGGCCGCCGCCCGCTTCTGCTCCACCGCCCTGGGAGTGGACCCGTCGCAGGTGCGCGTGCGCGCCTCCGAGGCCCCCACGACCGGCTTCCGCGGTTTCACGCTGTCGCTCGTGGTGTCCCAGCCCGGCAACGTCGACGCGATCATCGGCGCGGCCCTGGACGCCGGTGCCACCGCCCTCAAGCCCGCCTCGAAGTCCCTGTGGGGTTACGGCGGCGTGGTCCGGGCCCCGGACGGCACGATCTGGAAGATCGCGACGTCCAGGAAGAAGGACACCGGCCCGGTCACCCGGGACTTCGACGAGTTGGTGCTCCTGCTGGGCGTGGAGGACGTGAAGGCCGGCAAGCGGTTCTACGTCGGGCGGGGCCTGACGGTGGGCAGGAGCTTCGGCGGCACGTACGTCGAGTTCGCCGGGCCGGGACCCGTCAAGCTCGCTCTCTACAAGCGCGGTGCTCTCGCCAAGGACGCGGGTGTCCCCGCCGACGGCACCGGCTCGCACCGGCTCGTACTCGCCGGCGCGGCCGGCCCGTTCAGCGACCCGGACGGGTTCGTCTGGGAAGCCGCCGCACCGCTGACCGCCACGGTCTGACACCCCTCGCGCCCAGGGCCGTGCCCGCGCGTCACTTCGCCAGGTACCCGCGCAGGTCGTCCAGCACGAGCCCGGCCGCGGTGACGCCGAGACCCAGGTACCAGGTCTCGTCCGGTACGTCCACGGCCTGCCCGGCCCCGACGGCCTTCAGGTTCTTCCAGAGTGGGTTGGAGCGCGCGGTGTCCCGCTTGGTGGCCTTGGGGTCGCCGTACACACCGGTGAAGATCCAGTCGGCGTCCGCCTCGTCGATCTTCTCGGGGCTGACCTCGACGGCGAGATCGTTGATCTGCTGGTTCGCGGGCCTCGGCAGGCCGGCGTCCTCAAGGATGGTGCCGATGAACGACGCCTTCGCGTACAGGCGGATCTTGCCCGGCATGTAACGCACCATCGAGACGGTCGGCTTGTCGGCGCCGATGTCGGCGGACAGCGCCTCGACCTTCGCGTCGTACGCGTCGAGCGCCTTGTCGGCCGCCGCGCTCCGGTCGAGCGCCGCCGCGTTGAGCCGGAAGTTCTCCTTCCAGGTGAAGCCGGGACGGATGGCGAACACGGTGGGCGCGATCTTCGACAGCTCGTCGTACTTGTCGGCGGCGCGGAGCTGGCTGCCGAGGATCAGGTCGGGCTTGAGCGCCGCGATGGCCTCCAGGTTGAGGCCGTTGATGGTGCCGACGTTCTTGGGGCTGCCCGCGCCCTTCTTCAGGTAGGCGGGGATGCCCTCGTCGCCCTCGGTGGGCGCGTAGCCGACCGGTGCGAGTCCGAGCGAGACGACGTTGTCGAACTCGCCGACGTCGAGCACGACGACGCGCTCGGGACGCGCCTTGACGACGGTCTCGCCCATGGCGTGGGTGACGGTACGGGGGAACTCGCCCGGCTTGGCGTCGGTGCCGTAGCCCGCGGTCTTCTCCGCCGCCTCCGCGAAGTCCTCGCCGCCCTGCGCGACGGCCTTCTTGTCCGCGCCGGCGCCGGGGGCCGGCTTCTCCTCCGACCCACCGTCGCTTCCGCAGGCGGCGAGGGAGAGGGCGGCGGCGAGGGCCACGAGTGCGGCCGTGCCGCGACGTCTGACGGACATGTGTACGCTCCAGGAGTCTTACTTAGGGATGCCTTACTTTATGCACGCCCGCCTCGCCCAACACAACCGGCCCCTCCCCCTCAGCCAAAACCGTGACCGGCCACCCTTACGTGTGAAGCGGCCGGTCCCCTGTTGTTCGGCAGCGAGTGCGAACCTAGCGTCGTCGCCGGAGGTGACGGAGCGATGACAGCCTGTGTCATTGAGGACGTGGAAGACGCGGCGCCGGGAGGGGCCGTCCGGCGTGCGGGCTTCGCTATCGCGGCGGACGGTTCGTACGCGGCGCGGCTGACCCTTGGTGCCAACGAGGCTTCCCACGAGGAGGACGGTGCCGGGGCGGCCTGGTTCCCGGAGCGCTGGACGCTCGACGGGCCGGAGCCGTACGCCGTACCGCTGCCGCTCGACCAGCCCGAGGAGCCCGACACCGAGGTGTTGCCGCTGGCCGACGGGCGGGTGCTGATCCACCGGCGGGTGGCGGACCGGCAGGCGTTCTCGCTGCTCTACCCGACCGGGCCGGTGACGGGCGAACTGCCGCTGGGCGCGGTCGAGTGCGCGGAGCTGAGCCTGCTGCCGCCGTCGCCGGACGGCACGCGCGCGTACGCGCTGGCGCCCGGTGAACACGGCGCCACCGTCTGGCTGGTGGCGGGCGGGGCCTTCGGCCCGGAGCCGGTCGCGACCGTACGCGGCCGGTGCACGGGCGGCGTCTGGCTCGACGGTACGGGGCGGCTGCTGGCCCTGGACCGTGAACTGGACGGCGTGGTCAAGGCCGTGGCCGTCGATCTGGAACGGGGCGGCGAGGTCAGCCCGTTGCTCCAGATCGCGGAGGGGAGCAACGACCGGCTGCTGCTGGCCGACGCCGACAGCGGTCTGCTGCTGATCCGTTCGGACGCGCCGGGCCACGACCGGCTCGGCTGGGGCGTGCTGGGCAGCGCGCGGCCGGTGCGTTTCCCGCAGTGCCTGCGGCCGGCGGACCGCACGGTCACCCCGTTCGCCGTCCAGCCGGGGCAGACGCTGATGCCGGAGAACTGCGCGGTCGCGCTGCGGATCGACGGTCCGGCCGGTACATGGGTGGGGACCTGGCGTCCTTCGGGCCGGCGGCTGCATCAACAGGCGGCGCCGGAGGGCTGGCTGGCGGGCACGGGGCTCTGGTCGCGGGACGGGGTGCTCCAACTGCCGTACGCCACGGGCACGATGCCCTGCGGCGTGGCCCGGCTGGAGGCGCCGCGCGACGTGCCGCAGGACGTACCGCAGGACCTGCCCCCTGACGTCCGGACCGAATTGACCACAGAACCCCCACAACCGGAAGCCGCAGATGGGAATGGGTCCGCGCCCCGGGCAACTCGCCTCGTACGCAAGCCGGTTCCGCTCCAGCAGGCACCCCTCACCGGGCGTACGGCCGCCGGATAGGCCTGGTTAGAATTTCGCCACGGGTCCGGTCGGTCGGTACGGGGACGGCCGGCCCCCGTGTGCCACCAGCGGTGACAGCGGTGGCAGCACCGGATATCAGCGAGCCAACGGGGTGACTTCCCACATGTCTGAAAGCCAGCCGGCCGGCGACCAGGACGACACCGGCCACGGAAAACACC
The DNA here is from genome assembly GCF_001723055.1 of Streptomyces niveus. Taxonomy (GTDB): domain Bacteria; phylum Actinomycetota; class Actinomycetes; order Streptomycetales; family Streptomycetaceae; genus Streptomyces; species Streptomyces niveus. Next base: position 14,438 of record NZ_MDCR01000282.1, on the reverse strand, counting down.
GCGGCGGGTCCGCCACGACGGACGACTCACAGTCGTCGGCACACGGCCGCCACCGCCGTCCCGGGGACAACTCCGAGGCGGCGTAGGTAAGTTCGAAGTATCGCCGGGGCGGGCCGCACAGGCCCGTCCCGGCGATTCTCATGCGGGCGGTCCGGCAGGCGGCCGCCAGGACATTTGTCCCGGCCGAGTCCGTACATGCGCATCTGCCGGAGGACCACCCGCTCTCCGTAGCGTCGTCGGCATGACACAGACCAGAGCAACAGAGCGCGCCGTGAGCGTCGAAGGGGCCGTCAAGTCCTTCGGCGCCGTCCGCGCCGTGGCCGGAGTCGACCTGGACATCGCGCGCGGCGAGACCGTCGCCCTCCTCGGCCGCAACGGCGCGGGCAAGTCCACCACCATCAATCTGCTGCTCGGCCTCGACGAGCCGGACAGCGGACGCGTCCGGCTCTTCGGCGACACCCCCGAGCGCGCGGTGCGTTCCGGGCGGGTCGGCGCGATGCTTCAGGACGGCGGGCCGATCCGCCGCGCGACGGTGGGCGAACTCGTGTCGTTCGTGGCGAGCACGTATCCGCGGCCCCTGCCCGTCGCCGAGGCCCTGCGCCTCGCCGGGCTCACCGAACTCGCCGCCCGCCGCGTCGACAAGCTCTCCGGCGGCCAGTGGCAGCGCGTGCGCTTCGCCGTCGCCCTCGCGGGCAACCCCGAACTGATCGTCCTCGACGAGCCGACGGCGGCCCTCGACGTGGAGGCCAGGCGCGCGTTCTGGGCGTCGATGCGGGCCTACGCCCGCCGGGGCAACACCGTCCTGTTCTCCACGCACTACATGGAGGAGGCCGACGGGAACGCCGACCGCATCGTCGTCATCGACCACGGCCGGATCGTCGCCGACGGCAGCGGCGAGCGCGTCAAGAGCACGGTCGGCGGCCATCTCGTCGCCTTCGACCTGGCGGGGCGCGGCACGGAAGGGCTCGGCACACTGCCGGGCGTCGTGTCGGTGGAGGTACGGGGGGACAGGGCCCGGCTGCGTACGGACAACTCCGACGCGACCGTCATGGCGCTGGTCGGCCTCGGCAGACTCAAGGGCCTGGAGGTCGCCCACGCCACGCTGGAGGACGCCTTCCTGGCTCTGACCCAGGAGAGACCGGCGGAAGAGCGGGTCACGAAGCCGAAGGAGACGGTGTGATGCGGGACTACGTCAGGCTCGAAGTACGCCGCACCCTGCGCGACCCGGGATTCGTGATCTTCAGCGCCGGGATGCCCGTGCTGATGTATCTGCTGTTCACCAATCTCGGCGCCGCCGACGACGGCGCCGCCGCCTGGAAGACCACCGCCATGGTCGGCATGGCCGCCTACGGCGCGCTCGGCGCCGCCGTCAGCGTCGGCACGGGTATCGCCGAGGACCGTTCGCTCGGCTGGCTGCGCCTGCTGCGCATCACCCCCATGCGGCCCCGCCAGGTCGTACTCGGCCGCGCGGTCACCAGCTCCGTGACCGTCCTGCCCGCGATCCTGACGGTCCTGGCGGCCGGCGCCCTGGCCAACGGCGTACGGCTCGACGCGTGGCAGTGGGCGGTGCTCGTCCTGCTGCTGTGGGTGGGCACGCTGCCGTTCACGCTCTTCGGGATCGGCAACGGCTACCGGCACTCCGCGCAGACCGCCGGGGTGCTCAACGTGGCCACGCTGATGGGTCTCGCGGTGATCGGCGGGCTCTGGTTCCCGATCGAGGCGTTCCCGGGCTGGCTCCGGGCCGTCGCCGAGTACACGCCCGCCCACGGTTTCGCCGAACTCGGCTGGGCCACCACCGACGGCCACGCCCCCGGGCTCACGACGGTCGCGGTACTCATCGGCTGGCTCGCGGTGTTCGGTTCGTACGCTGTGACGTCCTACCGGAAATCTGCGAGGACGCCATGACCGAAGACGCGACGACGACACGGCGCGGGCGGGCGAAAGCGCGGCGCCGGCAGGCCAGGGCGGTACGCCGGGAGGCGAGGGCGGTACGCAGGCGGCGGCCGGGACCCACGTCCGGCTTCGCCATGCTGCCGTGGCTGCTGCTGGGTCTCGGCTCCTTCTCCAACCTCGTGCAGGGCGAGACCCCCAACCCCTGGTTCGGCGGCATCGGTCTGTTCGTCTTCAACTCCCTCTACATCAGCGTGGTGTTCCGGGCCTTCCACCCGATGGCGCGCAACAGCGCGGCCACCTGGTGGTCGCTCGCCGGGATGGCCGTGATGACGTTCGGTCTCGGCGGCGCCTACGGCGGCAGCTGGCTGCTGTTCTTCCCGCTGTTCGGGCTCGCCTGCGGCACCGTGCTGCGCGGCCGGAACCTCGCCCTGGTCGGCGCGCCGCTGACGGTGGCGGTCGCGGTCGTCGCGGCGGTCCACGACGGCTGGGGCGCGGTGACCATCGCGTACGGCACGGTCATCTCGATGCTGGTCACCGCGGCGATCCTCGCCCTGTCCGAGACGGTCGTGGAACTGCACTCCACCCGGCAGGAGCTGGCGCGTTCGGCGGTCGAGGAGGAGCGGCTGCGCTTCTCCCGCGATCTGCACGACCTGCTCGGCCACACCCTGTCGGTGATCGTGGTGAAGTCGGAGGCCGCGCGCCGGCTGGCGCCGCGCGACATGGACGCGGCGCTGGAGCAGGTCACCGACATCGAGTCCGTCGGGCGGCAGGCGCTGAGGGAGATCCGCGAGGCCGTCACCGGTTACCGCGACAGCAGCCTCTCCACCGAGCTGGACCGGGCCCGCTCCGCGCTGACCGCCGCCGGGATCGAGCCCGTCGTACGGCAGTCGGGGCCGCCGCTGGGGCCGCGTACGGAGGCGCTGCTGGGCTGGGTCGTACGGGAGGCCGTCACCAACGCCGTGCGGCACAGCGGCGCGACCCGGTGCGAGATCACGGTGCACGGCGCGCCCGAGCAGGTCCGGCTGGTGATCACCGACGACGGTCGCGGCGTACGCTCTGCACCGGCCGGCGGTACGGGTGGCGAGGGGACGGGTGGCAGGGGGACGGGCCTCAGGGGCCTCACCGAGCGGCTGGCCGCGGCGGGCGGCTCGCTCGAAGCGGGACCGGCGCCGCGCGGCGGCTTCCGGGTGACGGCCGTGCTCCCGGTGGATCCCGCGACCGACGCGCCCACGGACGCGGCGGCCTCACTCATGGAATCGGAGCGACCGGCATGATCAGAGTCCTTCTCGCGGAGGACCAGGGCATGATGCGCGGCGCCCTCGCGCTCCTGCTCGGCATGGAGCGGGACATGGAGGTGGTCGCCCAGGTGGCCACCGGGGACGCCATCGTCGGTGCCGCGCTCACCGCACGCCCCGACGTGGCGCTGCTCGACATCGAACTCCCCGGCCGCAGCGGACTCGACGCCGCCGCCGACCTGCGCGAGGAGGTTCCCGACTGCCGGGTGCTGATCCTCACCACCTTCGGCAGGCCGGGCTATCTGCGCCGGGCCATGGAGGCGGGGGCGGCCGGGTTCCTGGTCAAGGACGGGCCGGTGGAGGAGCTGGCCGAGGCGATCCGGCGGGTGCTGTCGGGCGAGACCGTCGTCGATCCGGCGCTGGCCGCCGCCGCGCTGAGCGCGGGGCCGAGCCCGCTGACCGCGCGCGAACGCGACACGCTGAACGCCTCCGTGGACGGGGCGACCGTCGCCGACATCGCGGCGAAGCTGCATCTGTCCGAGTCGACCGTACGCAACTACCTCTCGTCCGCGATCGGCAAGACCGGCACCCGTAACCGCATGGAGGCCGTACGGGCGGCCCGTCAGCAGGGCTGGCTCTGAACGGCCGTGCCGGCGAACGGGGTCACGTGTCCGAGTGGCGCGGCAGCCAGAAGAACATCAGCACCGCCGCGACGAGCAGCAGCCCCGAACCGGTCCTGAAGGCCAGCGCGTACCCCTCGGTGAGCGCGCCGGGCCCCGTCCCGTGGGACGTACGCGCCGCCGCGACCGTCGACAGGACCGCGAGGCCGATAGCCCCGCCCATGGTCCGCGAGGTGTTCACCAGGCCGGAGACGAGTCCGGCCTCGCCGGGTGCGGCGCTCCCCGTCGCGAGGGCGGCGAGCGGTGTCATGGCCAGCCCGGCGCCGGCCATCATCAGGATGCCGGGGCCCAGGATCGTCCTGAGGAACGTGCCGTCGGCGGTCATCATCGACTGCCAGCCGAATCCGACGGCGCCCACGAGCGCGCCGAGGACCGCGACGTGCCGGGCGCCGATGCGCCGCATCACCAGGGGCGCCAGCTTGGAGCCGAGCACGACGCTCAGGGAACTCGGTATGAGCGCGAGGCCCGCTTCCAGCGGTGTGTAGCTGAGGACGTTCTGGGCGTACACGGTCATGAAGAACCACATCGCGAACGACGCCGAACCGGTCACCAGCATCCCCGCGTTGGCGGCCGACACCGCCCGTACCCGGAAGAGTCTCAGCGGCATCAGCGGTTCCTTCGTACGCGCCTCCACCAGCAGGAAGGCCGCGAGCAGCAGCACTCCGCCGACCAGCGGCACGAGTGTCACGGCGGCGCCCCAGCCCGCCTGCTCGGTCTGCACGATGCCGTACGCGACGACGGCGAGACCGCCGGTGACCAGGACGGCGCCGGGCAGGTCCAGCCGCCGCCGTGCCTCGTCGGCCCGGCTCTCCGTCAGCCACAGCACGGCGGCGAGCAGGACCAGCGCCCCGGCGGGCACGTTGATCAGCAGCACCCAGCGCCAGGACAGCACGTCGGTGAGGACGCCGCCGACGAGCCCGCCCGCCGCGCCGCCGCCGGCGCCGACGGCCGCCCAGGTGGCTATGGCCCGCGTCCGGGCCGGTCCGGCGGGGACGGCCGCGGTCAGGATGGTGAGGGTCGCGGGGGCCAGTACGGCGGCGCCGAGACCCTGCACACCACGGGCGGCGAGCAGTTGCCAGCCCTCCTGCGCAAGTCCGCCGGCGAGGGACGCGGCGGTGAAGACACCCAGCCCGGCGAGGAACATGCGCTTGCGCCCGAAGATGTCGGCGGCCCGGCCGCCGAGGAGCATGAAACCGGCGAAGGCGATCGAGTAGGCGTTGAGGACCCACTGGAGGCCGATGGTGCTCAGGCCCAGGTCGGTGCGCATCGACGGCAGTGCGACGTTGACGACCGAGACGTCGAGTACGACGAGGAACTGTCCGGCGCACGCGGCGAGGACGACGGCCCACGTACGGGCCGACCTCGCGCCGCCGCCGGACCTGCTCGCGTGATCGGTGTCTGCGTCTGTATCGGTGACTGCCGGGACCTGGGCCATGGCGGTAATAGTTCCACCCCCACCCCTGCCCCGTACATCGGGATATCGGCCTACAGAACACCTGACCGTACGACCTAGGGCCACTGCGCGATGGTTGCCCGGGGCAGGAATACGGGAGCGTCCCGTAAGCGTTCAGCCTGAAGCTACTTAGTGGCCTCAAGCATCTTCTTGCCGGCCCTACCCGACTCTTTCGCACACCTTTCGTCTGCCCGGAGGCTCCACCTATGCCAGAAGCGACGCCCGACCAGTACGCCGGATCCGGCCCCCTCCCCGGGGCCGTTCCGCGTAAGCGGGGGACCGGCGGTGTCGTTCCCGTGCTGGCGTTCGCCGGCATCACGGTCGCCGTCATGCAGACCCTGCTCGTCCCGATCATCAAGGACCTGCCGGCGCTGCTGCGTACCTCGCCCGACAACGCGACGTGGGTCATCACGGCCACCCTCCTCGCCGGCGCCGTGTCCACCCCGATCATGGGACGGCTCGGCGATCTCTACGGCAAGCGCCGGATGCTGCTCGCGAGTCTCGCCGTCATGGTCGTCGGCTCGCTGGTCTGCGCGTTCACCGACGATCTGACGGTGATGATCGCCGGTCGCGCGCTGCAAGGCTTCGCGATGGGCGCGATACCCCTGGGCATCGGCATCATGCGCGACGAGCTGCCCCGCGAGAAGCTCGGCTCGGCGATGGCGCTGATGAGTTCGTCGATCGGTGTGGGCGGTGGACTCGCCCTGCCCGGCGCCGCGTTCGTCGCCCAGCACGCCGACTGGCACACGCTCTTCTTCGGCGCCGCCGGGCTCGGTGTGCTGTCGATGGTGCTGACGGTCGTCGCCGTACCGGAGAGTTCGGTACGGGCCGGCGGCCGGTTCGACTGGTTCGGCGCGCTCGGGCTCTCCGCGGGCCTGGTCGCCCTGCTGCTGCCGGTCACCAAGGGCAGCACCTGGGGCTGGACCTCGCCCACGACGCTCGGTCTGTTCGGTGCGGCCGTCGTGATCCTGGGCCTGTGGGGCTGGATGGAGCTGCGGCTGAAGGCCCCGCTCGTGGACCTGCGCACCAGTGCCCGCCGCGAGGTGCTGCTCACCAACCTCGTCTCGGTGATGGTCGGCGTCGCGTTCTACGCGGTGTCGCTGATCCTGCCGCAGCTGCTCCAGCTCCCCACCTCCACCGGTTACGGCCTCGGCCAGTCGATGGTGGTCGCGGGCCTGTGCGTGGCCCCGCTCGGTCTGACGATGATGTTCGTCGCCCCGCTCTACGCCCGGATCTCGGCGCGGCGCGGCCCGAAGGTCTCGCTGATGATCGGCATGGCCGTCATCGCGGTCGGTTACGGCGCGGGCCTGGTCATGATGAGCGCCGCCTGGCAGACCGTCGTGATCTCGATGGTCCTCGGCGCGGGCATCGGTCTCGCGTACTCCTCGCTGCCCGCCCTGATCGTCGGCGCCGTCGACCCGACGGAGACCGGCGCGGCCAACGGGCTGAACACGCTGGCGCGTTCGATCGGTACGTCGGTCTCCAGCGCCGTCATCGGCATGGTGCTGGCGCGTACGGCGATCGGTACGGGTCCCACGGCGGTGCCCAGCATGCACGGCTTCCGCGTCTCGTTCATGATCGCCACCGCCGCCGTGCTCGGCGGTCTGGCGCTGGCGTTCTTCCTGCCGTCCCACAAGGCGTCGACCCGTACGGAGTTGCTGGCGAGCAGCGAGGACGACACCGCCGCGCGTGACCTCCGGGGCTTCCGCGGCCGGGTGCTCGACGCCGACGGGGCTCCGGTCTCGCGGGCGAACGTCACGCTGATCGACCCCGGGGGCCGTCAGGCGGGTCTCACCACGGCGGACGACGAGGGCCGGTACGCGCTGGCGGCCCCGGCGGCCGGCCGGTACGTCCTGGCGGGCTCGGCCACGGGCCACGCCCCGTACGCCCACCCGGTGACGTATCTCGGCGGGGCCGTCGCGGTGGAGGTGGACCTGGTCCTGGCGCCCAGGGCCGCGGTGCGGTCGTAGGACGGCGTACGGGAACATGGCCGTGCCCGCCACCACGCACACCGCGCCAGGCACCACGCAGGAGGACCGCATGACCGCCGGGACCGCCACCGCCCCAGCGCCCGAGGTCCTCGCGGCCTTCGAGTCCGCCAAGGGCTTCATGCCGACCGGTGAGGGTCTCGCGCTGTACGCCGCCGCCACCGAGGCCGCAGCCCTCGGGCTGCCGCTGCTCGAAGTCGGCACGTACTGCGGCCGTTCCACGATCCTGCTCGCCGACGCCGCCCGTACCGCCGGTGTCACCGCGCTGACCGTCGACCACCACCGGGGCAGCGAGGAGCAGCAGCCCGGCTGGGAGTACCACGACCCGTCGGTCGTCGACGCCGAGGTCGGCCTGATGGACACCCTGCCGTCCTTCCGCCGCACGCTCCACGCCGCCGGCCTGGAGGAGCATGTCGTGGCGCTGGTCGGCCGGTCCCCGCAGGTCGCGGCCGTCTGGGGCGGCCGGCTGGGGCTGGTGTTCATCGACGGCGGCCACACCGACGCGCACGCGAACGGCGATTACGAGGGCTGGGCGCCGCATCTGGCCGTGGGCGGGCTGCTGGTGGTCCACGACGTGTTCCCCGACCCGGCGGACGGCGGCCAGGCCCCGTACCGCGTGTGGCTGCGGGCGCTGGCGTCCGGCGCGTTCGCCGAGGTGTCGGCGTGCGAATCGCTGCGAGTCCTGCGACGTACGGGCGACCTACCGGCGCCGGAACCTGACGCTCCGTCCCGCACGCACTAGCATCGCCGCGTGTCGTACGACGAGAGCCACTTCCCCGCCCCCCGCCGCCGGATCCCGCGCAGCACGCTGGTCCTCTCGATCGGTGCCCTGGTGCCGGCCGCCTTCGCCGGATGGCTGATCTGGCAGTCCACCGGCGGGTCCGACGACGGGGGCGCCGCCCAGGCCGCGAGTTCGTCGGCCGCCGCCGAGCGGCCCGGCTCCCCCGGACCCGAGCCGAGGCCGTCCGTGTCGCAGTCCTCCCCGTCGTCGCCCCCGGCGTCCGCGCCGGGCGACGACGGCGCCCCCGGGGACGCGCGCCCGGCGCCGGGCGAGGGCCCGCTCGCGGGGAAGGTCGTCGTCATCGACCCCGGACACAACCCGGGCAACTTCAAGCACACCGCCGAGATCAACAAGCTCGTGGACATCGGAACCAACCGCAAGGAATGCGACACCACGGGCACCGCGGGCAACGCGGGTTACACGGAGGCCGAATTCACCGCCGATGTTTCACAGCGCCTCCGCACTCTCCTCCGTAAAGAGGGGGCGACCGTGAAACTCACACACGAGAACGACCGCCCGTGGGGACCTTGTGTGGACGAGCGCGCGGAAATCGGCAACAAGGCCGGGGCGGACGCCGTCATCTCCATCCACGCGGACGGCTCGGGCGCCGGCAACCGCGGCTTCCATGTCATCCTCCCGGCACTGGTGAAGTCCGGCGGGGCGGACACCACAAAGATCGTGACTCCCTCGCGCGATCTCGGCGAACGCGTCGCGGGCAATTTCGTACGCGCGACCGGAAGCGCTCCTTCCAATTACGTCGGCGGGGGCACCGGACTTGATGTGCGCGACGACCTCGGCGGACTGAATCTCTCCACCGTGCCCAAGGTCTTCATCGAGTGCGGCAACATGCGTGACAGCAAGGACATCGCGCTGCTGACGAGCGCCGACTGGCGGCAGAAGGCGGCGCGGGGAATGGCGGACGGCATCAGCGGTTTCCTCACGCGATAGCCGCGCACGGGCGAACACGGGAGGAACACCGGGCGGGAACAACTGGTGGTAAGCCTTCCGGAACACTGCCCCAACAGCCGGAAACGGCAACGGATTCACAACGAAAAGACCGCGATCGATTCTTTCGGCGCGCACTCCCGCAACCGTTGGAGGGCTTGCCGTTGTCCTCTCACGAGGTGGCCCGGAACCGAGAAGACGACCCGCTCGGGCAGACGGTAGATTCATCCGTACGATAGGGAGCCGCCCCCGAGCTTCGCACCTCGCACCGTCGCCCTCGCGCCGGTGGCGACCGCCCCGACGAGACGATCCAAGAAGGACTTTTCACGTGAACATCCGCTCCCTCACACGAGGCGATGGCGTGGTGATCGGAGCAGCGGTGGTGCTGTTCATCGCCTCGTTCCTCGACCTGGTCGGTATCGACTGCCCGCAGGGCGTCGACTGCTCGAACTTCAGCTCGAACGCCTGGGACGCGCTCGGCCTTCTGATGAGCATGTTCATCGCCGGAATCATCGGCGCTGCGCTCATCGTTGTCGGACGCGCCGTGCCGGGCCGCAAGGTGGCCGGTCTGGACCTCGGTCAGTTCGGTGTCGCCCTGACCGTCTTCGCCCTGTGGACGGCGTTCTGGAACATCATCGACGCGGACAACGCGGGCGCCGGCATGATCCTCGGCCTGCTCTCCACGATCGTTCTCGCCGCCGGCGCGGTCGCCACCCCGCTCGTTCCCGCCCTGAAGGCGCCCCTCGTCGGCGCCCCGAAGCCGCAGGTCGCCTCGCCGTACGGCCAGCCGGGCCACCCCGGCCAGGGTTACGGCTACCCGGGCGCCCAGCAGGGACCCTACGGTGGCCAGCCGGGCCAGCCGCAGCCGTCGTACGGGGGCCCGCAGCCGGGTCAGCCCGGTCCCGGTCAGCCCGCGCAGGGCGGACAGCCGGGGGCGCCGGGTCCGAAGCAGGACGGTTCGGCCGGCGGTAACTTCGAGGCGTTCTGGTTCGCCGTGCCGGTGGCCCGTCCGCTGTACGGCGAGGACGGCTCACCGTCCCCGATCGCCGAACTCGCGCCCGGTACCTGGTACTTGGCGGTCGAGCAGCGCGGCCCCGGTCTGATCGCCCAGACGCAGGACGGCCGTCGCGGTCTGCTCCAGGACACGACGGGCATCCAGCGCGGCTGACCGGCCCCGTACGCCACACCATCGCGGCCCTCGCCCTGCCGGGCGGGGGGCCGTCGGCATACCAGAGACAGCATGTGGGTCAGATAAGGGTTTCACCCGCGCCGAAGCGGCAACACGGTCGTCATGGCCTCACGTCAACGTAGTGGAAGCAGCGCAGCAGCCACGATCCTCATAGTGATCGCGGATGTCATGGCCTTCATCTTGGGCCTGTGGATTCTGATGTACCTGCTGGACGCCAACCGCGCCAACGACCTGGTGAACTTCGTCCAGGACGCGGCACGCTGGCTCGCCGGCTGGTCGTACGACCTGTTCACCTTCGACGAGGCATGGGCACGGGTGGTGTGCGGTTACGGTCTCGCGGCCGTCGTCTACCTGTTCATCGGCCACGCACTGGCCGGCCGGCTCCGTCGAATCTGACAGGACGTCAGTATCCTTCGTCAGCCGACCCGTTCGCAGCAGTCCGGCTCAAGTCCGGACGGCAGCCTCTCACCGCTGAAGACCGCCGTGGTCGCCTCGTCCCCCCCGAGCGCGGCCACGGCCAGCAGCAGTGACGCCGCCGTCCAGCTCGTCAACTCCTCGGGCCAGACGGCCTTCCCGCCCTCGAAGACATAGCCCGTCCAGTACATTCCGCCGTCCGCGCGCAGATGCCCGATGGACTGGAGCACGTCCAGCGCCCGGTCGGACTCCCCCACCACCCAGAGCGCCAGGGCGAGTTCACAGCTCTCACCGCCGGTGACCCAGGGGTTGGGCAGCACGCAGCGCACACCGAGTCCGGGGACGACGAAACGGTCCCAGCCCTCCTCGATACGGGCCTTGGCCTGCGTTCCGGTCATCGCGCCGCCGAGGACCGGGTAGTACCAGTCCATCGAGTAGCGGCTTTTGTCGAGGAACCGTTCGGGGTGCGCGCTGATCGCGTGCGCCAGTGATCCGGCGGCCAACTCCCAGTCGGGCTGTGCCTCTTCGCGCTCCTCGGCGATGGCGAGCGCGCAGCGCAGCGCCTGGTGCACGGACGAACTGCCGGTCAGCAGCGCGTCGTCGACGGCGGTGCCGTCGGCCTCGCGCTTCCAGCCGATCTGTCCGCCGGGCAGCTGGAGCGCCAGGACGAACTCGACGGCGGAGTGCACGACGGGCCACATACGGTCGAGGAACCCCTCGTCGCCGGTGGCCAGATAGTGGTGCCAGACCCCGACGGCGGGATAGGCGCAGAAGTTGGTCTCGCGGCTCAGATCGGTGGGCCGGGCGGCGTCGCCGTCGTCGTAGGCGGCGTACCAGGACCCGTCCTCGTTCTGATGCCGGGCCAGCCACTCGTACGCGCGCGCCGCCGCCTCGTGCTCGCCGGACGCGTCCAGCGCCATGGCGGCCTCGGTGTGGTCCCACGGGTCGAGGTGGTGGCCGCGAAACCACGGGATGGCACCGTCGGGGCGCTGCACGGCGAGGATGCCGGCGACGGTCTCCGACGCCTGATCGGCCGTGAGGACACCGGGCAGGACGAGGTGTTCGGTGCGGTCGGGGCCGCGACCGGGCAAGGTCACTTGCCCTCCGCCGTCGGCAGGTGCGGCTTGGTGGCGTAGGCGACGAAGCTCTTGCCGACGACGGGGTTGAGCAGTTGCTCGGCGAAGCGGGTCGCGAAGGGTTTCTTCATGATGTCCCAGACGAGCAGCTTGTGATACGCGCGAACGGGCAGCGCCCGGTCGTTGTCCACGCCGAAGGCGCACTTGAGCCACCAGTACGGGGCGTGCAGGGCGTGCGCGTGATGGGTGCCGTACGGCCGGAGTCCGGCCTCCCGCATCCGGCGCAGGAGTTCGTCGGCCTTGTAGATACGGATGTGGCCGCCCTCGACCTCGTGGTACGCGTCGGAGAGCGTCCAGCAGACCTTCTCGGGGCCGTACCGGGGCACGGTCACGGCGATCCGGCCGCCGGGCCGCAGGACGCGGACCATCTCGGCGAGTACGCCCTTGTCGTCGGGGATGTGCTCCATGACCTCGGAGATGATCACGACGTCGAAGGACTCGTCGGGGAAGGGCAGGTGGAGCGCGTCCCCCTCCATCGCGGTGGCGGTGGCGCCGGGTGGCGCCTCGCCCTCCTCCTTCATCGCGGCGAACCAGGTGGCGACTTCGCGGATCTCCGCACCGTTCCGGTCGAGGGCCACGACCTGGGCGCCGCGCCGGTAGCACTCGAAGGCGTGCCGGCCCGCGCCGCACCCCAGATCGAGCACCCGGTCGCCTGGGGCGAGCGGGAAACGGGAGAAGTCCACGGTCAGCACGAGTTCCTGCTTTCGCGGGTCGGGGTCGGGGTCGGGGTCGGAGAGTCCGGGGTCAGCGCGTGGCCCCCGCGCGGGCGGCGACGGCCGCGCGGTACAGCTCGACGGTGCCCTCGGCGGCGCGCGCCCAGGTGAAGCGGCTCAGCACCCGCTCGCGCCCGGCGGCGCCGAGCCGCCGGCGCAACTCCCCGTCACGGAGCAGTCTGTTGAGGGCGCCGGCCAGCGCGTCCGCGTCACCGGGCGGCACGGCCAGAGACGTCTCGCCGTCCGCCCCGGCCACCTCGGGGATCGCGCCGCCGGTGGTGGCGACCAGCGGGGTGCCGGTGGCCATGGCCTCGGCGGCGGGCAGGGAGAACCCCTCGTACAGGGACGGCACGCACGCGATCTGCGCGCCGCGCACGAGGTCGACCAGTTCGGCGTCGGAGATGCCCTTGACGAACCGGACGGCGTCGCCGAGCCCGTGCTTCTCGATGGCCTGGTGGACCGGTCCGTCGTCGGCGCGTTTGCCGACGACGACGAGATGCGCCCGCGGGTGCTCCGTACGGAGCTTGGCCAGCGCCTCGACGAGATGGATCAGGCCCTTGAGCGGCACGTCGGCGCTGGAGGTGGTGACGATCCGGCCCGGTATCTCCGGGACGGCGGGGTCCGGCGAGAACAGCCGGGTGTCGGCGCCGATGGGGACGACCCGGATGCGCTCGGGGCGTACGCCGAGGTGGTCGGTGATCTCCTGTTTCGAGCTGCCGGAGACGGTGACCACGGAAGGCAGCCGGCGCGCGACGCGCTTCTGCATGCGGGTGAAGCCGTACCAGCGGCGTACGGAGGCACGGGCGCGCCGCCCGTCGGCGGCGTCGATCTCCAACCGCCGGTCGACGGTGATGGGGTGGTGGATGGTGGTGACGAGGGGGGCGCCGAGGTCGCCGAGGAGCCCGTAGCCGAGCGTCTGGTTGTCGTGCACGACGTCGAACTCGCCCCGGCGGGCTGCCAGATGACGGCGGGCGCGCAGCGAGAAGGTCAGCGGCTCGGGAAAGCCGCCGGTCCACATGGTGGCGACCTCGAGGGCGTCGATCCAGTCGCGGTACTCGCCACGCTTCGGGGTGCGGAACGGGTCGGGCTGCCGGTAGAGGTCGAGACTGCCGAGTTCGGTGAGCGGGACGCCGTCGTCGAGTACGGGGTAGGGCTGGGCGCCGATGACCTCGACGCTGTGCCCGAGGCGGGCCAGCTCGCGGGAGAGGTGGCGTACGTAGACACCCTGGCCGCCGCAGAACGGGTTGCCCTTGTAGGTGAGGAGCGCGATGCGCAGCGGCCGGTCCGGCGCGCCGGAGGTGGTGGCGGGCCCCGCGGGGCTACCCGCCGCTATGGCCTCAGCGGTCACTCTCGGCCCTCACTTCTCACTTCACTTTCGCCGGAGCGTAGCCGCTCGCGTCAATCCGGAACAAGTTCCCGCCGGGTGGACGGGAGGACACAGCGAACCTCGAATCTACCGGCAAGTAAGGACGAGCAGCGGGGCGGGACCGGGTGATTCGCGCCACGACGGGCCGCGAGGTCCGGCCGGACACGGCGGAGAGGCACGCTTCCTGACGGACCGTCAGCGAATGCCCGCCACCACTCGCCCCGCGCGCCCGGTTCCACCGGCGGACGATGGGGACGAAACCGGCATCGGGGCGGGACCGGCGGCACCGGCGGCGGTGTCCGGGGCGGCCGAAAAGGGGCCGGTAGAGTGAGCGGGTCGTCATCATGCCCGTACGGGGGGAAGCCGGTGCGAATCCGGCGCTGACCCGCAACCGTGAGCCGCCCTCGCAGGCGGCGAGTCGGAACACCCCGGACGCGGACGTGACCGGCTCGCGCCACCGGAAACCGCCGGTGGCCGGCACCGTCGAGGCATACGGGGCCGGAGCCTGGTGCCTCAGCGTGCCTGCCCGGTTGCGGTGTTCCGGCGTTTCCGCAGTTCCGTAGTACCGCGTTCCCGCAGTTCAGCGTTCCGTAGTTCCGCATTCCCGCAGGAGAGGCTCCACCCGCCATGATCACCGTTCGCCGC
>NZ_MDCR01000281.1 GCF_001723055.1 Streptomyces niveus | reverse complement strand
CGTGCGCGCGCTGATCGAACGTCTCGGGCTCGGCGGCTGCGGCCGTACGCCCTACCGGCGGCTCTCCGGCGGCCAGCAGCAGCGGCTCTCGCTCGCCATGGCGGTCGTCGGCCGGCCCGAGCTGGTGTTCCTGGACGAGCCGACCGCGGGGCTCGACCCGCAGGCCCGCCGCTCCACCTGGGACCTGGTGCGCGAGCTGCGCGCCGACGGTGTGGCGACGGTGCTCACCACGCACTTCATGGACGAGGCCGAGGAACTGGCCGACGACGTCGCCATCGTCGACGCCGGGCGTGTCGTGGCCCACGGCACCACCGAGGAGCTGTGCCGGGGCGGCGCCGAGAACACCCTGCGTTTCACCGGCCGCCCGGGACTCGACGTCGGCTCGCTGCTCAAGGCGCTGCCCGACGGGTCGGCCGCCGCCGAGCTGACGCCGGGCGCGTACCGGATCGGCGGCACGATCGACCCGCAGCTGCTCGCGACGGTGACGTCCTGGTGCGCGCAGCACGGGGTGATGCCGGACAGGATCTCCGTCGAGCGGCACACGCTGGAGGACGTCTTCCTCGAACTGACCGGCAAGGAGCTGCGTCCATGAGCACCGACACGAGCACCGGTACGCAGATGAGCGCCGGCGCGCGGGCGGGCGCCGGTACGTACGCGCCCGCCCCGGGCGCGGCGCCGCTGTCGCGGATGATCGCCGCGCAGACGGCCTTCGAGACGAAGATGCTGCTGCGCAACGGCGAGCAGCTGCTGCTGACCGTGATCATCCCGAGTCTGCTGCTGGTGCTGTTCTCGACGGTCGACATCATCGACACCGGCTCGGGCGCGGCGGTCGACTTCCTGGCCCCCGGCGTCCTCGCGCTGGCCGTGATGTCGACGGCCTTCACGGGACAGGCCATCGCGACGGGCTTCGAGCGGCGTTACGGGGTGCTGAAGCGGCTCGGCGCCTCGCCGCTGCCGCGCTGGGCACTGATGACCGCCAAGACGCTCTCCGTCCTGGTCACCGAAGTGCTCCAGATCGTGCTGCTGACGGTCATCGCGTTCGCGCTCGGCTGGTCGCCGGACGGCAACCCGTTCGCCGTGCTGCTGCTGCTCGTTCTCGGCACGGCCGCGTTCTCCGGGCTCGGGCTGCTGATGGCGGGCACGCTCAAGGCGGAGGCGACGCTGGCGGCGGCGAATCTGGTGTTCGTGCTGCTGCTGGTGGGCGGCGGCGTGATCGTACCGCTGGACAAATTCCCCGAGGTGGCGCAGACGTTGCTCGGTCTGCTGCCGATCTCGGCCCTCTCCGAGGGGCTGCGGGACGTGCTCCAGCACGGTGCGGGGATGCCCTGGGACAACCTCGGGGTGCTGGCCGTCTGGGCGGTGCTCGGGCTCGGGGCGGCGGCCCGCTTCTTCCGCTGGGAGTAGGAAGCCGTCCCTCCAGGCTGCCGGGATGACGCCCGTCGAGTACCGGCCCGCCCAGCGCCGCTTCGTCCTGTGGATCTGCGGCGTCTTCGGCGTCTGGGGCGTGGTGGCGGTCGGGGTGTGCGTCTTCGGCAGCCCCGGACTCCTGTCCTGGCTCGGCCTGGCGTTCGTCGACGAGAAGGGCATACGCGTCTGGCGGCCCGTGGGACATCACCCTGCGCCGGCACCGGGCCACCGGGCGCCCTTGAGCACCCCCTCGTGACTGCGTTCACAAACCCCCGCCTACCATGGTTGCCGTGTGGAACCCCCTCGACTACATCGCGCAGCGCTGGACACCCTCCCCCCGGATCCTGCGCCGCGCCGCGCTCTCCGCCGTCGTGATGACCGTCGTCATCATCGTCACCGGCGGCGCCGTCCGGCTCACGGGCTCCGGGCTCGGCTGCGACACCTGGCCGAAGTGCACGGACGACAGCCTGTTCGCGACGCCCGAGCAGGGTCTGCACGGCGCGATCGAGTTCGGCAACCGGATGCTGACGTACGTCCTGTCGGCCGCCGTCGGCTGGGCGATCGTCGCGGCCCGGTCGGTCAAGCCCCGGCGGCGCGGACTGACCCGGCTCGCCTGGAGCATGTTCTGGCTGGTGGTGGTGAACGCCGTCATGGGCGGCATCACGGTCCACATGGAGCTGAACCCCTGGACGGTGGCGGTCCACTTCCTGCTCGCCAACGCCCTGCTCACCGTCACGGTGCTCGTCTGGCAGCGCACCCGCGAGGGCGACGCGTCGGCCCGGCCGCGGGTCCCCCGTCCCGTACGGAAGCTGTCCTGGGCGCTGATCGTCGCGACGGTCGTACTGATCGCCCTCGGTACGACGGTGACCGGTTCCGGCAAGCACGCGGGTGACAGCAGCGAGGTGCCGCGCATGCCGTGGGACTGGATCGACGCGGCGCACGTCCACGCGGCGGCGGCCTGGCTGGTCTGCGCGCTGGCCATCGCGATGTGGCTGGTGCTGCGCGTCGTGGACGCCCCGGACGACACCCGGGCGCGGGCGCGTGACCTGCTGATCGTCCTGCTCGCGCAGGGCGGGGTGGGCTATGTGCAGTTCTTCACCGACGTGCCCGAGGTCCTGGTCGGCGTCCATATGCTCGGCTCCGCGCTGACCTGGATCGCCGTGCTGCGGCTCGTGTTGAGCCTGCGTGAGCGGCCCGTGCGGGACCCGGCGATCCCGGCGCAGGCGGACCCGGCCGACCCGGCCCTGTCCAAGGCCTGAGCCGCTCCGAGGCCCTGAGCCCGGACCACCGGAACGTCACTTCTCGTCCAGGCCGTACACCCGGCGGGCGTTGCCCGACGCGATCATCTCCGCCACGCGCTGCGCGTCGGCGAGCGCCCACGAACCGTCCGCCGCCCAGCCGCCGAGCACCCGCGCCAGCGCCTGCCGGAAGACGCTCGCGCCCACCACGTGCAGTTCGGGCAGCCCGCGCGCGCCGCTGGAGTAGAGCAGCTTCCCGAACGGGGCCAGCTCCAGCATCTCCGCGAGGGCGTCCGCCGCGCGGGCCCCGGTGTGCGCGAGTGCCGGGCCCAGATCCACGTACACGTGCGGGAACGCCCCCGCCAGCCGCGCGGCGTGCCGGTGGTACGGCCTGCCGTGCAGCAGCACCAGGTCGGTGCCGAGCCCGGCCGTGGCCGCCGCGAAGCCCGCGATCTGCGCCGGAGCGCCGTCGGGGCAGCCGCCCCGGCACCCCTCGCCGCCACCGCCCGCGTGCAGTTGGAGCGGCAGCCCGGTGGCGACGGCGGTCCACAGCAGATGTCTGAGCAGTACGGGGTCGGTGAGCCGGCCGCCCACCCGCCGCCGGGTGAGCCAGCGTCCGGCGGCGGCGCGCACCTCGCCGGGGCCCGGCGGCTCGGACGCCGGGGCGGGGCCGTGGCGCAGGGCGGTCACGGACACGAAGGCGACGGCCGAACCGGCCGCCGTGTGCACGGCGTGGGCGAGGTTGGCGAGCAGCGAGTCGACGGTGCCCGAGGTGTCGGCCACCTGCTGGGCGAGCAGTTCGAGCCGTACGATCTCGCGGGCCTCGGCGGCGCCCGCCGCCGCGATCTCCTCGGGTCCGGTCAGATCGCCGGGCAGCCCGGTGTCCACCAGATAGGTCGTGACGCCGGTGCCGCGCAGGAGCCGCCGGCCGGCCTCCAGGACGCCGAGTTCCCGGCGCCGGGCGAGATAGCCGGCGGGCGAGGTGTGCGGCTGGAGTCCCAGGAGCGGCGGGCACCAGCGCCGTACGGCGAATCCGGTCTGGGTGTCGAAGAACGTGGTGCCGGCGGCGGGCGGGCCCGCGGTCCTGCCGAGCTGGGCCTCGAAGGTGCCGAGGCCCAGTTCCGTACGGAGGACGCCGTGGCAGTTCTGGTCCACCAGAGTCGTTGTCTCGATCATGGGGCTTCCCGTCGTGGACCGTATCCCTACAGTCCTAACGGGCAAGGCGCGCTCGGGTGTTGGTCTGCCCGGCGATCGAGGCGCCCCGGGCTACTCGTTGGCGGGGCCGCCGAGCTGGATGCCCGCCATGCGGTTCCACTCGTACGGGCCGGTGCGGACCTTCGCGGCGAACTCGCCGTCGAACGCCTCGTGCACGGTGATCCCGGCCTTCTCGACGGCCTTCAGCGCCACGTCGTGCGAGGGGGCGACCAGATCGCCCCAGTCGCCGTCCTGGGCCACGAGCACGATACGGGTGCCCGCCCGGCCCAGATACGCGAGTTGCCCCTCGGCGGCGCCGCCGTGCCGTTTCGCGAACGCGCCGATCTGCCGCGCCAGTCGGGCCGCGCGCCGCTCGTCGCGTACGGCCTGTCGGCCCGGACGCCCGCCGTCGCCGGTCTGCTCGTCAACCTCGGTCTCTGCCATGACAGACATGCTACCGACGGGTAGTCGTTCCATCGAAGTGCTGTGGCGCTTCTATCGGAGGAAGGGGTCGACCGCGACGGCCACGAAGAGCAGCGACACATAGGTGATCGACCAGTGGAACAGCCGCATCTCCTTGAGCTTGCCGCCCGTCGCACCGGACTTGGCGCGCGACTGGAGCCCGTGCGCCTCCCAGAGCCACCAGCCGCCGGCCACCAGAGCCACCGCCGTGTAGAACCAGCCGGTGTAGCCGAGCGGGGTCAGCAGCAGCGAAACCCCCACCATCACCCAGCTGTAGAGGACGATCTGGCGGGCCACGGTCTGGTTCGACGCGACGACGGGGAGCATGGGCACGCCCACCCGCGCGTAGTCCTCGCGCACCTTCATCGACAGCGGCCAGTAGTGCGGCGGCGTCCAGAAGAACATGACGAGGAAGAGGATGACGGCGGCCCAGGACAGCGAGTTGGTGACCGCCGACCAGCCGATGAAGACCGGCATGCAGCCGGCGATGCCGCCCCAGACGATGTTCTGCGAGGTACGCCGCTTGAGGACCATCGTGTAGAGGACGACGTAGAACAGGAGCGCGCCGAGCGCGAGCGCCGCCGACAGCCAGTTGACCAGCAGGCCGAACCAGAGCGTCGAGATCACGGCCAGGGCGAGCCCGAAGGCGAGGCCCTCACGTGGCGACACCATGCCGGTGACCAGCGGGCGCTGCGACGTGCGGTCCATCAACGCGTCGATGTCCCGGTCGATGTACATGTTCAGGGCGTTGGCGCCGCCGGCGGACAGATAGCCGCCGACGCAGGTGACGAGCACCAGCCACAGGTCGGGTACGCCCTGCTCGGCCAGGAACATCACCGGCACGGTGGTGATGAGCAGCAGCTCGATGATCCGTGGTTTGGTCAGCGCCACGAAGGCTTTGACGCGGGCGCCGAACGGCCGATGGCCCCCCGGGCTCGGAGTCAGGACGACCCCTGCGGGTCGGGACTCGACGGCCGTCACGTACACCCCAGACAGAGAAATCCCAGCAAGCTCCGGGCGTGAAGGCCCGATAAAGACTTGCGCGTACCACGCCACTCTAGACGTTGCCCATACGTCGTTCTTCGCGGGGGTGGGCTCGTGTTGACGCCTGGTGGGGGCGCCGCGCGATCGCCCCCTGGAGAGACGGCGGACACCCGCCCGGCACCCTGACGGTGTCTCTTCTTTACGGAAGTGGACGGGAATGGTCGCGCGGCGCCACGAGGGTAGGCTCGGCAGCGAACCGGTGCGCCCTCAGACACCGGGATTCGACATGTGGAGAGGAGCCCTGACTCAGGGTGAGCACCAAGCCGACCACCACAGATCTCGAAGAGTGGACCGACCTGGACAGCAAGGCGGTCGATACCGTCCGAGTCCTGGCCATGGACGCCGTACAGAAGGTCGGCAACGGCCATCCCGGTACGGCGATGAGCCTGGCGCCTGCCGCCTATGTGCTCTTCCAGAAGCTGATGCGGCACGATCCGGCCGACGCGC
Source organism: Streptomyces niveus (assembly GCF_001723055.1). Lineage (GTDB taxonomy): Bacteria > Actinomycetota > Actinomycetes > Streptomycetales > Streptomycetaceae > Streptomyces > Streptomyces niveus. The sequence continues at coordinate 5,911 of NZ_MDCR01000281.1, read as the reverse complement.
AGTGGACCGGACGTGACCGGTTCATTCTCTCCGCGGGCCACTCGTCGCTGACTCTCTACATCCAGCTGTACCTCGCGGGTTACGGGCTGGAGCTGGACGACCTGAAGGCGTTCCGGACCTGGGGTTCGAAGACCCCCGGGCACCCGGAGTACGGACACACGGTCGGCGTCGAGACCACCACCGGGCCGCTCGGCCAGGGCGTCGCCAACGGTGTGGGCATGGCGATGGCCGCCCGTTACGAGCGCGGTCTGTACGACCCGGAGGCGGCCCCCGGCACCTCTCCCTTCGACCACACCGTCTGGGTGATCGCGGGTGACGGCTGTCTTCAGGAGGGTGTCTCCGGCGAGGCGTCGTCGCTGGCCGGCCACCAGAAGCTGGGCAACCTCGTCCTGCTCTGGGACGACAACCACATCTCCATCGAGGGTGACACCGAGACGGCCGTCTCCGAGGACACCCTCAAGCGGTACGAGGCGTACGGCTGGCACGTCCAGCGCGTCGAGCAGCTGCCGAACGGTGACCTCGACCCGGCGGGTCTGGCGCGGGCGCTGAAGGCCGCGCAGGACGAGACCGAGCGTCCCTCGTTCATCGCCGCGCGCTCGATCATCGCCTGGCCCGCCCCGCACGCGCAGAACACCGAGGCCGCGCACGGCTCGGCGCTGGGCGACGAGGAGGTCGCCGCGACCAAGCGGGTGCTGGGCTTCGACCCGGAGCAGACCTTCGAGGTCGCCGACGAGGTCGTGGCGCACACGCGCCGGGCGCTCGACCGGGGCCGCGAGACGCGCGCCGAGTGGGAGAAGACGTTCGCCGCGTGGCGTACGGCCAACCCCGAGCGTGCCGCGACGTTCGACCGGGTCCGCGCGGGCGAGCTGCCCGAGGGCTGGGAGACGAAGCTGCCGGTCTTCGAGACGGGCAAGGGTGTCGCCACCCGCGCCGCGTCCGGCAAGGTGCTCCAGGCGCTCGGGGCGGTCATCCCCGAGCTGTGGGGCGGCTCCGCCGACCTCGCGGGGTCCAACAACACCACGATCGACAAGACCTCGTCGTTCCTCCCGGCGGGCAACCCGCTGCCGGAGGCGGACCCTTACGGCCGCACGGTGCACTACGGCATCCGCGAGCACGCGATGGGTTCGACGATGAACGGCATCGCGCTGCACGGCAACACCCGTATCTACGGCGGCACTTTCCTGGTGTTCTCCGACTACATGCGCCCGGCCGTGCGACTCGCGGCACTGATGCAGGTGCCCGTCACCTACGTCTGGACGCACGACTCGGTCGGTCTGGGCGAGGACGGTCCGACGCACCAGCCGGTCGAGCACCTGGCGGTCCTGCGGGCCATCCCCGGTCTCAACATCGTGCGTCCCGCCGACGCCAACGAGACGGCGATCGCCTGGCGCGAGATCCTCAAGCGGCACGCCAAGGGCGCTCCGCACGGACTGGCGCTGACGCGTCAGGGCGTGCCGACGTACGAGGCCAACGAGGGCGCGGCCAAGGGTGGTTACGTGCTGTTCGAGGCCGAGGGCGGCGAGCCCCAGGTGGTGCTGATCGGTACCGGCTCCGAGGTGCAGCTGGCCGTCGAGGCACGCGAGCAGCTCCAGGCCGCGGGCATCGCGACCCGTGTCGTGTCGATGCCGTCCGTCGAGTGGTTCGAGGAGCAGGACCAGGCGTACCGGGACAGCGTCCTGCCGCCGTCCGTGCGGGCGCGCGTGGCGGTCGAGGCCGGAATCGGCCTCACCTGGCACCGTTTTGTGGGCGAGGCCGGCCGCATCGTCTCGCTGGAGCACTTCGGCGCCTCGGCCGACGGCAAGGTCCTGTTCCAGGAGTTCGGATTCACCGCGGACGCGGTCGCCTCCGCCGCTCGGGAATCTCTCGCCGCCGTGGCGCGCTGACGCAGGTATACGACAAGTAGGAGATGCAATTCTCATGACAGACGCACTCAAGCGCCTCTCCGACGAAGGTGTCGCGATCTGGCTCGACGACCTGTCGCGCAAGCGCATCACATCCGGCAATCTCGCCGAACTGATGGACCAGCAGCACGTCGTGGGCGTGACCACCAATCCGTCCATCTTCCAGAAGGCGATCTCCGAGGGCGACGGCTACGAACCGCAGCTCCGGGACCTCGCCACCCGCGGGGTGACCACGGAGGAAGCCCTCCGCATGATCACGACGGCGGACGTCCGTGACGCCGCCGACGTGCTGCGTCCGGTGTTCGACGAGACGCAGGGCCAGGACGGCCGTGTCTCGATCGAGGTCGACCCCCGGCTCGCCCACAGCACGGCGGCCACCGTCGCCGAGGCGAAGCAGCTGGCCTGGCTGGTGGACCGTCCGAACACCTTCATCAAGATCCCCGCCACCCGGGCGGGGCTGCCGGCGATCACCGAGACGATTGCCCGGGGCATCAGTGTCAATGTGACGCTGATCTTCTCGCTGGCCCGCTACCGCGAGGTGATGGACGCGTACCTGTCAGGTCTGGAGAAGGCGAACGCCGCGGGCCTCGACCTCTCCAAGATCTACTCGGTGGCGTCCTTCTTCGTGTCCCGCGTGGACACCGAGATCGACAAGCGGCTCGACGCGCTGGGCACGGACGAGGCGAAGGCCGCGCGCGGCAAGGCCGCCGTCGCCAACGCCCGGCTGGCCTACGAGGCGTACGAAGACGTCTTCGGCACCGACCGCTGGGCGGCGCTGGACCGTGCCCAGGCCAACAAGCAGCGCCCGCTGTGGGCCTCGACGGGCGTCAAGGACCCGGCGTACCGCGACACGATGTACGTGGACGACCTGGTCGCCCCGCACACCGTGAACACCATGCCGGAGGCCACTCTGGACGCGGTCGCCGAGCACGGATCGGTCACCGGTGACACCGTGAAGGGTACGTACGACCAGGCGCGCGCGGATCTCGAAGCCGTCGAGAAGCTGGGCATCTCCTACGACGACGTCGTCCAGGTGCTGGAGGACGAGGGCGTCGAGAAGTTCGAGAAGGCCTGGACCGACCTGCTCAAGTCGACCGAGGCGGAACTGAAGCGCCTCGCCCCTTCGGAGGACTGAACCCTTGACCGCAACCCACGGAGCGAACCCGCTTCGTGACGCCGCGGACCGACGGCTCCCGCGTATCGCGGGGCCGTCGGGCCTGGTCATCTTTGGCGTCACGGGCGATTTGTCCCGTAAAAAGTTGATGCCTGCCGTGTATGACCTCGCCAACCGGGGCCTGCTGCCGCCCGGCTTCTCCCTCGTGGGCTACGCCCGTCGCGAGTGGCAGGACGAGGATTTCGCGCAGGAGGTCCACGACGCCGTCAAGGCGCACGCCCGTACGCCCTTCCGGGAGGAGGTCTGGCAGCAGCTCATCCAGGGGATGCGCTTCGTCCAGGGTGACTTCGACGACGACCAGGCCTTCGAGAACCTGAAGTCCACCATCCAGGATCTCGACAAGGTGCAGGGCACGGGCGGCAACTTCGCCTTCTACCTCTCCGTACCGCCCAAGTTCTTCCCCAAGGTCGTCAAGCAGCTCAAGAAGCACGGGCTGGCCGACCAGAAGGAGGGCTCCTGGCGGCGCGCCGTCATCGAGAAGCCCTTCGGCCACGACCTGGTCTCCGCGCAGGAGCTCAACAAGGTCGTGCACGAGGTCTTCCCGTCCAACGAGGTCTTCCGGATCGACCACTACCTGGGCAAGGAGACCGTCCAGAACATTCTGGCGCTGCGTTTCGCGAACACCCTCTTCGAGCCGATCTGGAACCGGTCGTACGTCGACCACGTGCAGATCACCATGGCCGAGGACATCGGCATCGGCGGCCGGGCCGGCTACTACGACGGCATCGGCGCCGCGCGCGACGTCATCCAGAACCACCTCCTCCAACTCCTCGCGCTCACCGCCATGGAGGAGCCCTCCTCCTTCGACGCGGACGCGCTGGCCGCCGAGAAGACCAAGGTGCTGGGCGCCGTACGGCTGCCGCACGACCTGGGCAAGGACACGGTGCGCGGGCAGTACGCCGCCGGGTGGCAGGGCGGCGAGAAGGCCGTCGGCTATCTCCAGGAAGACGGCATCGACCCCAAGTCGAAGACCGACACCTACGCCGCGGTGAAGGTGGAGATCGACAACCGCCGCTGGGCGGGCGTGCCGTTCTACCTCCGTACCGGAAAGCGCCTGGGCCGCCGGGTCACCGAGATCGCGGTCGTGTTCCAGCGGGCCCCGCACTCCCCCTTCGACCACACGGCCACCGAGGAGCTGGGACAGAACGCCCTGGTCATCCGGGTCCAGCCGGACGAGGGCGTGACCATGCGGTTCGGTTCCAAGGTGCCCGGCACGGCGATGGAGGTGCGGGACGTCTCGATGGACTTCGCGTACGGCGAGTCCTTCACGGAGTCCAGCCCCGAGGCGTACGAGCGACTGCTGCTCGACGTGCTGCTCGGCGACTCCAACCTCTTCCCCCGTACGGAGGAGGTCGAGCTGTCCTGGAAGATCCTCGACCCGATCGAGCAGTACTGGGACAAGCACGGCAAGCCCGCGCAGTACGAGTCCGGGACCTGGGGTCCGGTCGAGGCGGACGAAATGCTCGCACGACACGGACGGAGCTGGCGTCGGCCATGAAGATCGACCTTACGGACACCACGTCCAGCAAGATCAACAAGGCGCTGGTCGAGGGACGCCGGGCGATCGGCACCCCGGCCGTCGGCATGGTCCTCACCCTGGTCCTCGTCACCGACGAGGAGAACGCCTACGACGCGCTCAGGGCCGCCAACGAGGCGTCCCGCGAGCACCCCTCCCGCAAGCTGGTCGTCGTCAAGCGGTTCTCCCGCTCGGCGCGCGACCGGTCCAAGGCGCGTCTCGACGCCGAGGTGCGGGTGGGCGTGGAGGCCGGCACCGGTGAGACGGTCGTGCTGCGGCTGTACGGCGAGGTCATCGAGCACGCCCAGTCGGTCGTCCTGCCGCTGCTGCTGCCGGACGCGCCGGTCGTGGTGTGGTGGGCGGCCAACGCGCCGGACAACCCCGCGAAGGACCCGCTGGGCACGCTGGCCCAGCGCAGGGTGACGGACACCTACGCCGCCGAGAACCCGATCGAGGAGCTCAAAGCGCGGGCGGCCGTCTACACCCCCGGCGACACGGACCTGGCGTGGAGCCGGATCACCCCGTGGCGCTCGATGCTGGCCGCCGCGCTGGACCAGGTCGACTGCAAGGTCACCGCGGTCCGGGTGGAGGGCGAGGAGCTGAACGCGAGCTGCGAGCTGCTCGGCATGTGGCTGGCGGAGCGGCTGCACGTCCCGGTCACCCGCGCGGTGTCGGGGGGACCCGGCCTCACGTCGGTCCGGATGGAGACCGACTGCGGTCCGATCGAGCTGCGCCGCTCGGACGGCTCCCTGGCGACGCTGGCCATCGAGGGGCAGCCGGACCGGGCGGTGGCGCTCAACCGGCGGGAGACCTCGGAGCTGATCGCCGAGGAGCTGCGCCGGCTGGACCCGGACGACACGTACGCGTCGACGCTGCGGTTCGGCGTGGACCGGCTGGCGGCGGCGGACTCCGAGAAGTCCGGCGACAGCGCCCAGCCGGCCAAGAAGGCGGCGTCCACGCGGACGGCCGCCGCCAAGAAGGCGGCGTCCAAGTGAGCGTCCCGCAACTCGTCGTCCACCGCGACAAGGAGCTGATGGCGCAGGCCGCGGCGGCCCGGCTGATCACGAAGATCGTGGACGCCCAGGCCGCGCGGGGCTCCGCGTCGATCGTCCTCACGGGCGGGCGCAACGGCAACGGCCTGCTGGCCGCGCTGTCGCAGGCGCCCGCCCGGGACGCGGTGGACTGGACCCGGCTCGACCTGTGGTGGGGCGACGAGCGCTTCCTGCCGGAGGGCGACCCGGAACGCAACGTCACCCAGGCGCGGGCGGCGCTGCTGGACTCGGTGCCGCTGGACCCGGGAGGGGTCCAGCGGCACCGAGT
>NZ_MDCR01000280.1 GCF_001723055.1 Streptomyces niveus | reverse complement strand
GCCCGCTCCGCGCGGTGACGCGGCGTCAGGGGGCTCGCCAACCGCGGTGCCGGGTGCGGATCGAGTGGCGATGGGTGGGGTCGTGGAGGAGACGGTTCCGGTCGGGGCGGACGGTGGCCCCGGCGGGGGAAGTGGTGCGCGTGCCGAGTCGGGGCCGCCCGGCGTCGGGATGCAGCGGACCGAGCGCGAGCAGGCGGGGCCGCCGACAAGTGGCGTTGCCGCCGGCGGGGGGAGCGGTGCCCGTAGCGAGTCGGGGTCGCCCGGTGCCGGTACGAGAGGCGAAGGGCAGGTGGGCCCCCCGGTCGGTGCCGTTCGCGCGGCGCCGGCGGAGGCGGGGACCGCCCGGGTACGGGTGGGGGCCCCCGAGCCCGCCCGGTGGTTCTTCGGCCGGCAACGGGAGTTGAAGGCCCTGCACGGCGACATCGAGCGCGCCGGGCTCAACACCATCGCCGGGCGCAGGGCCGCGCACACCCGGGTGCTGCTCATCGCCGGGCAGAGCGGGTCCGGGCGGACCGCGCTGGCACGGGAGCTGGCGCGGCAGGTGGGGCGGCGGTATCCCGACGGGGTGCTGCACATCCGGCTCACCGAGCCCGGTGGGGAGCCCGTACCCGTCGAGCGGACCGCGCGCGATCTCCTCGGAGGGTTCGGCATCGACGTGCCGCCCGGGGCCGCGGACGACGAGATGTCCGAGATGGTGCGCGAGGCACTCGCCGTACGACGCGTCCTGCTCCTGCTCGACGACGCCCACGACGCCGAGCAGGTCGACCTCCTGCTCCCCGAGAACCCGGACTGCCTCGTCGTCGCCGTCGCGCGCGGTCCCCTCACCGGCATCCCCGACATCCGCCCGTGCACCATCGGCGGACTGGACGCCAAGGCCGCGATGGAACTGCTCGGCACCTTCACCGGGTCCGTACGCATCACCGTCGACCCGCAGGCCGCCGAGTCCCTCGCCGAGGAGTGCGGCGGGCAGCCCGCCGCCATCGCCCTCGTCGGCGGCTGGCTCGCCACCCATCCCAGGGTCTCGGTCGCCGACGTCGCCAAGCGGCTGCGCGCCGTCCCCGAGGACCTCGGACAACCGCAGGGCTCCCGCCTGTTGGCGCGCGCCTTCCGGTTCGTGTACGAGGACCTGCCGCCGTCCACCGCCGGGATGCTGCGCCTGCTCTCCCTCGCCCCCGCCGGACTCGCCGACGCCCACACCGCCTCCGCGCTGGCCGGCTGTTCCGTCTCCGCCGCCGGGGCCGCCCTGGACGACCTCGCCGCGCTGAACCTGCTGCGCCCGGTGGGGGACCAGTTCGAGATCGTCGGCGCCCTCGCCCCTATGACGCGCGCCCTGATGGCGGCCAAGGACCGGCCCGCCGAGGTGCAGCTCGCCAGGGCCCGGATGCTGGAGCGGACCGTACGGCTGCTCCAGTCCTGCCGCGCCGTCACCGAGCCCGACGGTTCCCCGGCCCGTAAGAAGCTCGCCGCGCTGCCCCGCGCCGTACGCTTCCCGACCACCGGGGCCGCCGCCGACTGGCTGACCTCCCGCAGGCCCGCCCTCCTCGCGTCCGCCCGGCTCGCCGTGGCCGACGGCGAGCTGGACACCCTCGCCCGCAGGCTGGTCTCCGCCCTCGTCCGGGCGCTCGCCGCGCACCAGGGCACGGACGCCGCCGCCCCGGACCTGTACGGGCTCCACCAGCTCGTCCTCGGCGTCGCCGAGCGCCAGGGCCTGCACCGCGAGGAGGCCGCCGCCCTGCTCAACATCGGCGATCTGGACGCCCGGTCGGGCCGTACGCACGACGCGCTGGCCCGCTACCGGGCCGCCCTGGACGCCGGACGGGCCGCGAACGACCACTACGCCACCGGCCGCGCGATGGAATCCGTAGGCGGCGCCTACCAGGAACTCCAGGACTGGCACCGGGCCGCCGACTGGTACGGCCGCGCCCTTGAGCAGCGGCTCAGCCGGGGCGAGCGGGCCGACGAGGCGCGGCTGTACGGGCGGCTCGGCACCGTCCACACGTACGCGGCCCGGTACGGCGAGGCCCTGCGCCACTGGCGCGCCGCCGCCGCAGGCTTCCGCAGGCTCCAGGACCTCCCCGGCCAGGCGCGCGCGCTCAGCGAGGCGGCCAGGGTCCAGGAGTACGCGGGCCGCCCGGAGGAGTCGCTGCACACCTGCCAGGAGGCCGTGGAGTACGCGCGGCTGGCCGGCGACACCCGGCTCCAGGCCGCGCTGGAGCTCCGGCTCGCGGACACCCTGGACCGCCTCGGCGACCCGACGGCGGCCCGACTGCACCGTCACGCCTCCGATCGACTGCTGGGAACGGACTCCTCCACCTACGAAATCCGTAGCACCTCGGCTGAAGGTTGATGCTTTGCAAGGCTAGACAGCGGGAAGTCCTTCATTAGACTGGCTCTGTCGTAACCGGCAACGATGCCTTCCGATGCGCCGCGCGCGTATGGGTTTGGGGGGCATTGCCCGAGTAACCCCTGAGCCAAGGACCGTGATCATCGTGCTCGTCGGCATCCCCCGCGAGGTCAAGAACAACGAGTTCCGGGTGGCCATCACCCCCGCCGGAGTGCACGAGCTCGTGCGCCACGGTCACCAGGTCGTCATCGAGCGGGACGCCGGCGCCGGCTCCTCGATCACGGACGCCGAGTTCACCGCCGCCGGCGCCGAGATCCTGCCCACCGCCGACGCCGTCTGGGCCACCGCCGACCTCGTGCTGAAGGTCAAGGAGCCCATAGCCGAGGAATACCACCGCCTCCGCAAGGACCAGACCCTCTTCACGTATCTGCATCTCGCCGCCTCCCGCGAGTGCACCGACGCCCTGCTGAAGTCCCGCACGACCGCCATCGCCTACGAGACCGTCGAGACCGCGAACCGCCGTCTCCCGCTGCTCGCGCCGATGTCCGAGGTCGCGGGCCGGCTGGCCCCCCAGGTCGGCGCGTACCACCTGATGCGCTCGGTCGGCGGTCGAGGCGTGCTGCCCGGCGGCGTGCCCGGTACGGCTCCGGGCCGCGCCGTCGTCATCGGCGGCGGCGTCTCGGGCTGGAGCGCCACCCAGATCGCCGTCGGCATGGGCTTCCACGTGACCCTGCTCGACCGGGACATCGACAAGCTGCGCGAGGCCGACAAGATCTTCGGCACGAAGGTGCAGACGATCGTCTCCAACACGTACGAACTGGAGCGCGCGGTCGTCGAGGCGGACCTCGTCATCGGGGCCGTGCTCATCCCCGGAGCGAAGGCGCCGAAGTTGGTCACCAACGCGCTCGTGGCCAAGATGAAGCCCGGAAGTGTACTTGTCGACATTGCAATCGATCAGGGTGGCTGCTTCGAGGATTCGCACCCCACCACGCACGCCGACCCGACCTTCCGGATCCACGACTCGGTCTTCTACTGCGTCGCCAACATGCCGGGCGCCGTACCGAACACCTCCACCTACGCGCTGACCAACGCCACGCTTCCCTACATCGTGTCGCTGGCCAACCTCGGCTGGATCGAGGCGCTGCGCCGTGACCCGGCGCTGGCCAAGGGCCTCAACACCCATGACGGGCAGGTCACTTACGGTTCCGTCGCCGAGGCCCACGACCTCCCGTACACCGAACTGGCCACCGTTCTCGCCTGACCCGTCAACGGCGTCCGTCAACCTCGCGCCACCGGCCGGATCTTGCTCGGCAAGGTCCGGCCGGCTGTGTGTCCCGCCACTTCCGGGCCCGCGCTCAACTCGCCTCGAACGTAACCCTTTAACCCTTATCGACCCGTGTGGCGTGCCTCGACAGAGGGCTGCGCGCCCTTGACACAAGGGTGTTCGGTTGCCGACACATCGGGCCGGGTCCGGCGGATTGTGTTGCTGCGGAGTGGTGACACGCCATAGAGTCGCCAACCGTCGGCATGGTGCCACGCTGACCTATCGATAAGTTTCCTGGTCACGTCCAAGGAGGTAAGACGACTTGTGAATGAGTCGACATTTACTCCCGGGGGTGGTCAGCCAGGAATGCCCGCGCTGGGCCACCGGAGCCCGTCGTCCGGGCTAGAGGCCGTCGGCTCCGTCGCTGTCCGCACCTTCACGACCCATCAGCACATGACGACAGCCCACCAGACGATGGACGGCCAACACGTGAACGCCATGGCCGGCAACGAGAGTGGCCGAGAGTCCACCCACTTCGCCGACTTCGACGAGGTGCCCGAGGGGCACTTCTACGACCCCGACGCCGAGTACGAGCCCGACCCCGAGTACGCGGCCACCCTCGCCCCCGACGCCGCACGCCAGCGCCGCGAGCGAATCGGCCCGACCGGGCGTCCCCTGCCGTACTTCCCGATCCCCGGCCCGGTCACCGACCACGGCCCCGCGAAGATCATCGCGATGTGCAACCAGAAGGGCGGCGTCGGCAAGACCACGTCGACCATCAACCTGGGCGCCGCGCTCGCGGAGTACGGACGGCGGGTGCTGCTCGTCGACTTCGACCCGCAGGGCGCGCTGTCGGTCGGTCTCGGTGTCAACCCGATGGAACTCGACCTCACGGTCTACAACCTGCTCATGGAGCGGGGCATGTCGGCCGACGAGGTGCTCCTGAAGACCGCCGTGCCCAACATGGACCTGCTCCCCAGCAACATCGACCTCTCGGCCGCCGAGGTGCAGCTGGTGAGCGAGGTGGCGCGGGAGTCCACGCTCCAGCGGGCGCTCAAGCCGCTGATGCAGGACTACGACTACATCGTGATCGACTGTCAGCCCTCGCTCGGTCTGCTGACCGTGAACGCGCTGACCGCCGCGCACAAGGTGATCGTCCCGCTGGAGTGCGAGTTCTTCGCGCTGCGCGGTGTGGCCCTGCTGACGGAGACCATCGAGAAGGTCCAGGAGCGGCTCAACCCGGAGCTGGAGCTCGACGGCATCCTCGCCACGATGTACGACTCCCGCACGGTGCACAGCCGCGAGGTCCTGGCGCGCGTCGTCGAGGCATTCGACGACCACGTCTACCACACGGTGATCGGCCGGACCGTGCGCTTCCCGGAGACCACGGTCGCCGGTGAGCCCATCACCACCTACGCCTCCAACTCCGTCGGCGCCGCCGCCTACCGCCAGCTCGCCAGGGAGGTGCTCGCCCGGTGTCACGCCGAGTGAGTCTGCCCGGGGCCGACGAGCTGTTCCGTACGACCGGGGGCATGGCGCTCCAGGCTTCCTCACCGGGGGACCGGCGGCGTACCGCGAACGGTGAGCCACGGGTCCCGGCACCGGCCCAGGAGGGCGACCAGGGCGCCGAGCAGGCGGGTGCCGCGAAGGCGGCGGCACCGGCACCGGCCCAGGAGCACTCGGCGACGGAGGCGGACGCGTCGGCGACGTCCCGCAGTCGCGCCCCCGAGAAGGAGCAGCAGCGCAGGCCCCAGGGGTCGCAGGACAGCGGCAGCGGTGGCGGCGGTGGCGGTGGCGGTACGCCCACCGTCGGCCAGCAGGGCGGACAGCGCCGCAGAGGGGGCCGCGGGGCCAACCGCCGCCCCAGTGGCCGCGAACGGCACGACGAGAAGATCACGGTCTACGTCTCCGCCGAGGAGCTGATGGACCTGGAGCACGCGCGACTGGTGCTGCGCGGCGAGCACGGGCTGGCCGTGGACCGGGGGCGGATCGTCCGCGAGGCGGTCGCCGTGGTCCTGGCCGACCTGGAGTCGCGCGGCGACGCGAGCATCCTCGTACGGCGCCTGCGCGGGCGCTGAAGGTAGCCTGGGGCGCGCTTCGGAAGTCGCGTCCGGCTCACGGGCGGACGACGCCACTTCGGAAGCGCGCCCCAGGCGGGCCGAGCCCGCTCCTCCCGCCTCCAGGACCGCCATGCCGCCGACCGACGACTCCACCGCCCGCTCGCCCCGCCGTGCGCTGGGGCGCGGGCCGGGGGCGGGCGGCGCGGCGGCGGAGCCGGTGGTGGCCGAGCCCGTGGTCGTGGAGCCGGTCGAGCCGCCGCCGGTGCTGCCCGGGCCGACGCCCGAGCCGGAGGTCGTACGCGTACCGGAGCCGGAGCCTGAATCCGTACCGGAGCCCGACGCGGAGTCCGGACCCGAGCCGGAGTCCGTACCCGAGCCGGAAGCCGTATCCGAGCCCGAACCCGGCGCCGAGCCCGAACCCGAGCCCGACGACGGGCGGTTCACCGTTCGGCTCGCGAACTTCGAGGGGCCCTTCGACCTGCTCCTCCAGCTCATCTCGAAGCACAAGATGGACGTCACCGAGGTCGCGCTCTCCAAGGTCACCGACGAGTTCATGGTCCACATCCGTGCCATGGGCCCCGACTGGGACCTCGACCAGACCACCGAGTTCCTGGTCGTCGCCGCCACGCTCCTCGATCTGAAGGCCGCGCGCCTGCTGCCGTCCGCCGAGGTGGAGGACGAGGGCGACCTGGCGCTGCTTGAGGCCAGGGACCTGCTCTTCGCCCGGCTGCTCCAGTACCGCGCGTACAAGCGGATCGCCGAGATCCTCAGCGAGCGGCTGGACTCCGAGTCGCGCCGCTACCCCCGCACCGTCGGCCTGGAACCGCACCACGCCGCCCTGCTCCCCGAGGTCGTCATCAGCATCGGCGCCGAGGGTTTCGCGAAGCTCGCGGTCAAGGCGATGCAGCCCAAGCCCAAGCCGCAGGTCTACATCGACCACATCCACGCGCCGCTCGTCTCCGTCCAGGAGCAGGCGGGGATCGTCGTGGCGCTGCTGCGGGCGGCCCGCTCCCGGTAGAGCTCCAGCAGCGCGAGGAAGCGCGCCACGACGGTCAGTGTGTCCGGGGCGTCCGCGGCGAGTGTCGCGAAACTCACCTCGCGGGCCGCCCGCAGCAGCGC
>NZ_MDCR01000028.1 GCF_001723055.1 Streptomyces niveus | reverse complement strand
GGCCCGTCCTCCACCCGCACACCGATCTGCGCCGCGAACGCCGGTGCCAGATCGAGCAGTTGCGCCGTACTGATCACCGCCCCCGCCAGCCGGTCGATCCCCCGCGCGATGCCCAGCTCGGCGACGGTCCGCAGGTCGACGTCCTTCATCCGTACGCCGCTGAGATCCGCTTCCTTCAGGACGCAGTCACGGAACTCGACGCGCTCCAGCTCCGCTCCCCCGAAGTCCGGTTCGGCGAGGACACAGCCCTCGAACACCACGTCCTTCAGCTTCGCCTTCCGCAGATTCAGATAGTCGATCTTGCCGCCCCGGATCAGCACCCGCTCGAACACCGCCCCGTGCAGCTGCACCCCGCCCAGCCGCGCGTCCACCACCTCGACGTCGCGCAGCGACGCGCCCCCGAGATCCGTCCCCACCCCCCGGATGCCCTCGATCACGCAGTCGATGAAGCGGGCCCGCCCCAGATCCGTCCGGTCCAGCCCGCACTCGCGCAGCGCGCAGTCGATGAACCGGGCCCCCGGCCCCTCCTGGTCCGCCAGATCCAGTCCGCCGAACTCCTGTCCGTCGTAATCCCCGTCGGGCTCCAGCTCTCCCTCGTACGGCACGAGCGGCGGCAGCCGCACCTCCGGCCGCCGCGCCGCCGCACTCCTGCGGGCCGTTCCCGACTTGCCTGTCGTCGTCCTCCGAGCCATGTCCCCATCGTGACGTACGCCACTGACAACGCCCCCGAATCCGAGCGCCGCGATGTCACAAACCGCCCTCCTGTTCAGTCAACTACGCGGAGACCACCGCACACAGGGACCGCGCACGGGCGGGACAAGCGACCAGAGCGACACGAGCGAGACACAGCGAAGCGAAGGGGCAACAGCCATGGACCACATCACCGTCGTCGGCGGCGGCTTCGCCGGACTCACCGCGGCCATCTCGGCTGCCGAGTCGGGCGCCAGGGTGACCGTCTTCGAGGCCCACCACACCTTCGGCGGGCGGGCCCGTACCTCCGAGGGGCCGTACCGCGCCAACGAGGGGCCGCACGTCTTCTACCATCGCGGCCCGCACTGGGCCTGGCTCAGGCAGCGCGATCTCCTCGGCCCGATGGCGCGCGTACCTGCCATCGAAGGCGCCCGGCTGCGCTTCCACCGCGACGGCGCCCTCCGTAAGGCGCCGCCCTTCGGGCTGCTCAAGGCGAGCCGCAGCCGGGCCGAACGGGCGCCCGTGGACATCGACTTCCACACCTGGGCCACCGCGCGGCACGGCCACGACGCGGCCGTCGCCGCCGCCCGTTACGCCGCCGTCGCCCTCTTCCACCACGACCCCGGCTCGCTCTCGGCCGCCTTCGTCCAGGAACGGCTCCGGCGGGCCGCCACCGTCCCGCCCGAGGCGCACATCGCGGTCGGCGGCTGGAGCCAGGTCATCGAGCGGCTGCTCGCGCGGGCCTGGAATCTGGGCGTACGCGTCGAGACCGTCGCCCGCGTCGACACGCTTCCCGAGGAGGGGCCGGTGATCGTCGCGACGTCGCTGGACTCGGCGCGGCTGCTGCTCGGTGACGACACGCTGCGGTGGGAGAGCGGGCGCACCGCGCTGCTGGACCTGGGGCTGACCACGCGCAGGGGCGACCCGTTCGTCATCTGCGACCTCGACGCGCCTGGCTGGCTGGAACGGTTCACCGCCGCCGACCCCTCGCTCGCGCCGGCCGGGGAGCAACTGCTCCAGGGCCAGTTCCCGGTCGGTCCCGGAGAGTCCGGGACCGTGGGCATCGCGCGCGCGGAGGCCCTGCTCGACCTGGGCTTCCCCGACTGGCGTGAACGGGCGGTGTGGCGGCGCCAGTCGCTCGCCGTCGGCCGTACGGGAGCGGTCGACCGGCCTGGCACCACCTGGCGCGACCGGCCGCGTATCGACCGTGGCGAGGGCGTCTACCTCGTCGGCGACCAGGTCGCCGCGCCGGGCGTCCTGTCCGAGGTGTCGTTCAACAGCGCCATCGAGGCCGCGTCCCTCGCGGTGCGCCGGCTCGACGCCGTACGGCTCCGCCACTCGGCTTGACCTCAAGTCCGCTTGAGGTCGGAGGCTGGCTCCCGTACCCGCCGCACCACGAGGGAGCCAGCCATGCACGCCATCCGCCTCCACGCCTTCGGCCCCGCCGAGAACCTGGTCCACGAGCGGACCGACGACCCCGTCCCCGGCCCCGGCCAGGTCCGGATCGCCGTCGCCGCCGCCGGGGTCCACCTGCTCGACACCGCCCTGCGCGAGGGCCTGACCGGCCCGTACCCGGAGCCTGTCGAGCTGCCCACCATCCCGGGCCGCGAGGTCGCGGGCACGGTCGACGCGCTCGGCGAGGGCACCGAGCCCGGCTGGCTCGGCAAGCGGGTCGTCACCCACCTGGGCATGGTCCCCGGCGGTTACGCGGAACTCGCCGTCGCCGACGCCGCCAAGCTCCACGAGATCCCCGGCAACCTCGACGCCGCCGAGGCCGTCGCCATGATCGGCACCGGCCGCACCACCATGGGCATCCTCCAGTTCACCACCCTCGGCCCCGAGGACGTCGCGATCGTCCCCGCCGCCGCCGGCGGCATCGGCACCCTCCTCGTCCAGTACGCGAAGAACGCCGGCGCCACCGTCATCGGCCTCGCCGGCGGCCCCGTCAAGGTCGCGCGCGTCAGCGAGAACGGCGCCGACCTCGCCGTCGACTACACGCTGCCCGACTGGCCCGAGACCGTCCGGGCCCATCTCGCGGGCCGCCCCGCGACCGTCGTCTTCGACTCCGTCGGCGGCGACACCGCCCGCGCCGCCGTCGACCTCCTCGGCAAGGGCGGCAGACACATCGTCTTCGGCTGGTCCGGCGAAGGCATCCACGACGGCGAGCCGCTGAGCTACACGGAGGAGGAGCAGGCGGCGCGCGGCATCACCTCCGAGAGCGTCCTGGGTCCCGTGATGATCCAGAAGGCGGGCGGCACCGTACGCACGCTGGAGGACCGTGCCCTGGCCGAGGCCGCGGCAGGCCGTCTCCGCCCCGCCGTACAGCGCTTCCCGCTCGCCGACGCGGCCGGCGCGCACCGCGCGTTGGAGACGCGCGGCACGATGGGCAAGGTGGTGCTGGAACCGACGCCGATCCGTCCCGGCGCCTGACCGAGTCAGGCCGACGCCGGACCGTTGACCTCCGTCGGCTCGGCCGGCGGCCCGGAAGGCGGCCCGGACAGCGGCTCGCCCGAGCGCTCGGCCAGCCGCTGCGCCAACCGGTCGAGTCCGCCTTTGATCAACTGCCCGTATCCGTCGTCGCCCAGCGCCCCCACCGCGTCGAGCCCGCGCGCCAGATGCGCGCGTGCCAGGTCCCACTCGCCGAGGCGCCGGTACACATCTCCCAGGTTGAGATGGAGCGACGGATAGAACGCGGCCACCGGGCTCGCCACCCCCGCGAGCCGCGCCCGCTCGTCCGAGACCAGGTCAGCCGCCTCCAACGCCCGGAGGTCCCAAACCAGTTCCTCCCGCGGATCGTCCTGGACATCGGCCATGGAGTGGGCCAGCGCGCATATGTGGAACGGGTCGCCGTCCGCGCCCAGCCGGTCCCAGACACCGGCGAACACCTCGCGGGCGGCGTCCCGTTCACCGCGCTGTCCCAGCTCCATGCCACGACCGATCTCGGCCATCACCGGATCGGGCCGCACGCTCGTCTCGGACACGGGTCCCCCTCAGGAATTCGGCGTCATCCGTACTCGTCACCGAGCGTAGGCGCACCCACTGACAATCCCGCCGTGAATCCCCACCTCAGCCCTCAGCCATCGGCCTCGGCAGCCCCCAGCTTCGCCAACTCCCCGTCCGTGAGCCGGAACACCGTCCACCCGTCCTGCGGCCGTGCCCCGAGCGCCCGGTAGAACTGGATCGACGGCTCGTTCCAGTCCAGCACCGACCACTCCAGCCGCTCGTACCCGCGCTCCACGCAGATCCGCGCCAGCTCCCTGAGCAGCGCCTTCCCGTGCCCGCCGCCGCGCAGCTCCGGACGGACGTACAGGTCCTCCAGATAGACGCCGTGCACCCCGCGCCACGTCGAGAAGTTCAGGAACCACAGCGCGAACCCCGCCACCGCGCCCTCGTCCGTCTCCGCGATGTGCGCGTACGCGGCAGGCCGCTCGCCGAACAGCGCCTCACGCAACTGCTCCTCGGTCGCCCGCGCCTCGTCCGGGGCCTTCTCGTATGCCGCCAGCTCCCGGATCATCGCGTGGATCACCGGAACGTCAGCGGCCGTCGCCGTACGAATCATGAGCGCAGCCTGCCCGTTCGGCGGCTATCGTGCCAACAGCGCCCGGCCCACGGCCAGCGACGTCGGGTCCGGTACCCGCTCCCCCTCACGGATGTCCCACAGGCAGTTCTGGAGCACCCGCCCCAACGTCCACGCCCGCGCGCGCCCCCGATCCAGCCCGATGACCTCCGTCATCAGGTCGAACCTCCCAAGGATGTCGCCCTCGTCGAACCGGTTGACCAGGGCGGGCAGCAGCTCGAACCCCGGGTCGCCCGCCAGCGGCTTCGGGTCGATGGCCAGCCACGGCTCACGGGCCGGGCCCCCGGCGGCGGGCAGCGGCGCCAGCACGTTCTCGAAGTGCAGGTCCCAGTGGAGCAGCCGGTCGCCCGGCTCGCCCGCCACCTCACGTACGGCCGCCGCGCAGTCCAGCAGCAGTCGCCGCTGCGTGTCGTCGGCGAGCGACCGCACCGCCACCGGCGTCTCGTCGAGCATCGCCTCGGCGATCTCCCCCAGCCGGCGCAGCCCCGCCGGCGCGGGCGCCGCCGTCAGCCGGGCCAGCAGCCCGGCGATGACGCTCACCCCGTCCCGTACGGGGACACCGCTCAAGTCCTGTGTCGCGTCGAGCCGTTCCAGCAGCAGCGTGCCCGACTCCTCGTCGTACTCCAGCAGCCGTACCGCGCCGTCGCCGCCCCACACCCGCAGTGCCACCGGCTCACCGGCCGTCTCCGAATCGACGTCCTGCAACTTCAGCACCGCCGGCGTACCGTCCGCCCGCTCCACCGGCAGGACGAGCGCGCACATGCCGTGCATCGCCGGTCCCGTACGCCGCAGCTCCCACCTCCTTAGGAAGTCGGCCGCACGCGCCGGAAGCGCCGCGACGAACGCGCTCCCCTGTGTCCTCGCCAACTCCGCCGGAATCTCCACGACACCAAGCCTACGAGCGCACCCCGGCCGCCTCCCCGTGGGTGAATCACCCCATGCGCCGCCCCTTCCGCAAGGCCGCCCGCCTCTCCTGGGTCTGGATCAGGACCGCCCCCGGCACCTACCTCTGGCTCGCGGCCCTCTTCGTCACCACCGTCGCCCTGCACCTCATGTCCCCGCATCTTCAGGAGGAGTTCCTGCGCCGGCGCTCCACCAACCTCCACCAGCTGTCCCAGAACCCCGTCCGCGTACTGATCACCAGCGCCTTCTGGATCGACGGCGGCAGATGGCTCCCGTACGCCGCGCTCTACACCGTCTTCCACGCGCCCGCCGAGCACTGGCTCGGCACCCGCCGCTGGCTCGCCGTCGTGGCCACCGCGCACGTCGGCGCCACGCTCATCAGCGAGGGCGTCCTCGGCTGGGCCATCCACGAGGGCCGCGCGCACGAGGCCGCCGGCGACACCCTGGACGTGGGCGTCAGTTACGCGCTCGCGGGCGTCGTCGCCGTGCTCACCTACCGGATCGCCCCGCCGTGGCGGTATCCGTACGGAGGAGCCGTCGTGATCTTCTACGGCGTCCCGCTCTTCGCCCGTCCCGACTTCACCGACATCGGCCACTTCAGCGCCGTCCTCATCGGCCTGGCCTGCTATCCCCTCACCCGGGGCCGGCCCCGTACCCCCGACCTGGACACAGGTGCGAAGCGCGGTGTACGAACACCCTCATGAGCAGCAGCACCGTCAACGGCGGTATCTCCTTCTGGTACGCCCAGGACGGCATACCGGCGCCCCGCGAACCCCTGCCCGGCGACACCACGGCCGACGTCTGCGTCGTCGGCGGCGGCTTCACCGGCCTGTGGACGGCCTACTACCTGAAGAAGGCCGCGCCCTTCCTCAACATCACCGTCCTGGAAGCCAAGTTCTGCGGATACGGCGCCTCCGGGCGCAACGGCGGCTGGCTCTACAACGGCATCGCGGGCCGCGACACCTACGCGCTCAAGAACGGCCACGACGCCGCAGTCCGCCTCCAGAAGGCCATGAACGACACCGTGGCCGAGGTCGTACGCGTCGCCGCCGACGAGTCGATCGACGCCGACATCCACCAGGGCGGCGTCCTGGAAGTCGCGTACACCCCGGCGCAACTGGCCAGGCTCAAGGACTTCCACACCACCGAGATCGCGTTCGGCGAGACGGACCGCGTCCTGCGCGGCGCGCGCGAGACGGCGGAGCGCGTACGGGTCACCGGAGCCGTGGGCTCCACCTGGACCCCGCACGGCGCCCGGCTGCACCCCGTCAAACTCCTCAAGGGCCTGGCGGCGGCCGTCGAGGCGCTGGGCGTCACCATCCACGAGTCGACGCCCGTCACGGAGATCAAGCCCAAACACGCGATCACCCCGTACGGCACGGTCCGCGCGCCCTACGTCCTGCGCTGCACCGAGGGCTTCACCGCCGGGCTCAAGGGGCAGCGCCGCACCTGGCTCCCCATGAACTCCTCGATGATCGCCACCGAACCGCTGCCCGCCAGGATCTGGGACACCATCGGCTGGGACGGCCGCGAAACCCTCGGCGACATGGCGCACGCCTACATGTACGCCCAGCGCACCGCCGACGACCGCATCGCCATCGGCGGCCGGGGCGTCCCGTACCGCTACGGCTCCCGCACCGACAACGACGGCCGCACCCAGCCCGCCACGATCGCCGCCCTGCGCGACATCTTGGTGCGCTTCTTCCCCACCACGGCGGGCGTCCACATCGACCACGCCTGGTCCGGCGTCCTGGCCGTCCCCCGCGACTGGTGCGCCACGGTCACCCTCGACCGCGCCACGGGTCTCGGCTGGGCGGGCGGCTACGTCGGCTCGGGAGTCGCCACGACCAACCTCGCGGCCCGCACCCTGCGCGACCTGATCCAACAGGACTCCGGCCAGGCGGGCCCCACGGACCTCACGACCCTGCCCTGGGTCAACCACAAGGTCCGCAAATGGGAACCGGAACCCCTGCGCTGGCTGGGAGTCCACACCCTGTACGCGGCCTACCGCACGGCGGACCGCCAGGAGACGAACTCCCCCACCCTCCAAACCCCCCGCCTGGCCCGCACGGCCAACCGCGTCTCGGGCCGCCACTGACCCGCCCCGACCCGGTCGGTCGGGCCTCACTCCACCGCGGGAACCAGGCCGAGCACCGGCGCCGCGAGGTCGGTGAGCTGGTGCAGCTGGTTCAGATCCCTCAGGTGGCTCAGGCCGGCCAACTGGTTCTTCACCTTGGGCAGTTCGGCCTGCTGCTCCGCCGGAATGCCGGACGCCGCGAGGGCGTCCAGCTCGGTGACGGGGTTCACCGGCGTGATGAGCGGGGCGGGCCCGGCGGCGTTCGCCGCCGAGCCCGCGAAGGAGGAGAGGGCGACGGCCGCACCGAGAACGGTGGTGATTCTGCGCATTGAGGTCATGTCTCCCCAAACGAGGCGAGACCTGAACGGACACGAGGCCACATCGGCCGGCCACCACGCCGGACCACCCCGGACACCAGAAAACCCCAGGTCACGACCCGCATGACCTGGGGTTCTTCGGAGCCCCCTGTCGGATTCGAACCGACGACCTACGCATTACAAGTGCGTTGCTCTGGCCAGCTGAGCTAAGGAGGCGTGCGGGAAAACTATAACCGGCACGGATCACGGGTCAGCCGGGAATTTCATCGTGGTTCACCTACTGACAGATCTTGAAACGCCAGGTAGCGTCACCTCCAGTTCATCCAGGTGGACTAGACCCATCCTTCGCCCTCCGGCGCGGGAGCCATTCCTTTACTCGGATCGTCCGGCACGTTCCTGCCGGTGAAGGGACCACATCACCATGGCCACTGTTCAGTTCGACAAGGCGACCCGTGTGTACCCGGGTTCCACCAAGCCCGCCGTCGACCAGCTTGAGCTCGACGTCGCGGACGGCGAGTTCCTCGTGCTCGTCGGGCCCTCCGGTTGTGGCAAGTCGACCTCCCTGCGCATGCTCGCGGGTCTTGAGGACGTCAACGGCGGTGCCATCCGCATCGGTGACCGTGACGTCACGCACCTGCCCCCGAAGGACCGGGACATCGCGATGGTGTTCCAGAACTACGCGCTGTACCCGCACATGTCGGTCGCCGACAACATGGGCTTCGCGCTGAAGATCGCCGGCGTCAACAAGGCCGACATCCGTAAGAAGGTCGAAGAGGCCGCGAAGATCCTGGACCTCACCGAGTACCTGGACCGCAAGCCGAAGGCCCTCTCCGGTGGTCAGCGCCAGCGTGTGGCCATGGGTCGCGCCATCGTGCGTGAGCCGCAGGTGTTCCTCATGGACGAGCCGCTGTCGAACCTCGACGCCAAGCTCCGTGTGTCGACCCGTACGCAGATCGCCTCGCTCCAGCGCCGTCTGGGCATCACGACCGTGTACGTCACGCACGACCAGGTCGAGGCCATGACCATGGGCGACCGGGTCGCCGTCCTCAAGGACGGTCTGCTCCAGCAGGTCGACTCGCCGCGCAACATGTACGACCGGCCCGCCAACCTCTTCGTCGCCGGCTTCATCGGCTCCCCGGCCATGAACCTGGTCGAGGTCCCGATCACCGACGGCGGTGTGAAGTTCGGCAACAGCGTCGTCCCGATCTCCCGCGAGGCGCTGTCCGCCGCGGCCGACCGCGGTGACAGCACCGTCACCGTCGGTGTCCGCCCGGAGCACTTCGACATCGTCGAGCAGGGCGGCGAGGCCGCGAAGTCGCTGTCGAAGGACAGCGCCGACGCGCCGGCCGGTCTGGCCGTCACCGTCAACGTCGTGGAGGAGCTGGGCGCCGACGGTTACGTCTACGGCGACGCGCAGGTCGGCGGCGAGCACAAGGACCTGGTGGTCCGCGTCAACGGCCGCGCCGTTCCCGACAAGGGCGCCAAGCTGCACGTCGTGCCGCGTCCGGGCGAGACGCACGTCTTCGCCTCGTCCACCGGTGAGCGCCTCAGCGACTGACCTGAAGAACGTACTAACGGCCCCGCACTTCGGTGCGGGGCCGTTTGCTTACGCCACCCCCAAGCGGACAAATACCCCGGCACATCGGCCATTTCGAATCGTGTACGTCAACACTCGATTCGAAAAGACCTGTCGAACCATCCCTCGGCCGAGTGACTAAATGTCGCCAAATCATCACTGACCGCTACGCTCGCCTGCGTGACCCACACTGCCCGCCGAATCGGCCGAAGTCTCGCCCTCGTACTGCCCGTCGTCCTCGTGCTCTCCGGAACCCTGGCGGTCGCGACCGTCCCGTGGGCGGCGAAGAGTTCCGACGCGCAGATCCTCACCGCCTCCTCGGACAAGGCGTCCGTACGCGCCAAGTCCCGTGCTCCCCAGGACGTTCTCCGCGACAAGCTGCTCGTGGAGCTCCAGGAGAAGGACCCGGGGATCGCCCTGACCCACCTCCAGCGCCAGATCGAGGAGCGCCCCTCGCTCGCCAAGCACTGCATGTCCCTGGCCCGCGCCCTCGGCCGCGCCGCCGTCGCGCACTACGGACCCACCCGCGCGCAGTCGTTCTCCCGCCCCGTCTGCGACACCTCGTTCGCCTACGGGGTCTCCCAGCAGACCGCCGGGCACTGACCGGCGGCTCCCCGACCGGCCCGCCTATCGTTCACGGCATGATGACGTTTCCGACGCAGGCCGTGGTCCTCGCGGGCGGCCAGGGGTCGCGACTGCGCCCGTACACCGACGACCGTCCCAAGCCGATGGTCGAGATCCCCGGCACGGGGACCCCGATCATCGGCCATCAACTCGCCTGGCTGGCCGCCGAGGGCGTCACCGACGCCGTGGTCTCGTGCGGCCATCTCGCCGAGGTGCTCCAGGAGTGGCTGGAGGCGTCCGAACTCCCGCTGCGTGTCACGACCGTGGTGGAGCAGGAACCGCTGGGGCGCGGTGGTGGCCTCAAGTACGCCGCCGCGCGGCTGCCCGAGCCCGGGCAGCCCTGGTACGCCACCAACGGCGACATCTGGACCCGTTTCTCCCTGCGCGAGATGGCCGCGTTCCACGCCGAGCGCGACGCCACCGCGACACTCGCCCTCGCCCGGCCCCGGATTCCCTGGGGGGCCGTGGAGACCGACGAGTTCGGCCATGTGCTCGACTTCATCGAGTCGCCGCCGTCGCCGTATCTGATCAACGCCGGTGTGTACGTGTTCTCCCCGGCGTTCGCGAGTCTGCTGCCCGACCGCGGCGACCACGAGCGGACGACCTTTCCCCGGCTGGCGCGTGAGCGCAGCCTGGCCGGCTTCCCGCTGCCGCAGGGCGCGTACTGGCGGGCCATCGACACCGCGAAGGACCTCACCGAGGCGGCCAAGGAGCTGGCCGCCGCCGCGCGTTGAGCCGACGGCCGGTGAGGCACCGCTCCTGACGGGCCCTGCGCGACCTCGGAGCCGTACGGTCGCACTCGGAGCCGTACGAGACGTTCCAGGCCCGCAGACGGGCACACAGCGCGCGTACGAGGGCGGCCACCCGATCACGCCGGGTGGCCGCCCTCGTTCCGCTCCGCGACGTCAGCCGAGCAGGCCGCCGATCGGGTTCCTGGCTCCGCCGCCACCGCCGCCGGTGGACGAGCCTCCGCCGCCGCCCGTCGTGCCGCCGCCGTCGCCGCCACCGGTCGTGCCGCCACCCTGGCCGGCGCCGCCCGTCGAACCGCCGCTCGTCGCGGGGCCCTGGCTGCTCGACGGCGGTGGTGCCTGCTCCTGTGTCTGCGGGGGCGCCTGGCCGGTGCCCTGGGTCTGGCTGGGCTGCCCGCCCGTACTGACCCCGCCCGGCCGGCGGGCAGGTGTCTCGCCCGGCTTCGACTGCTCGGCCGCCGGGCCGCTGGTCTGGCCGGCTGTCGGCTCCGCGCTGCCGCCGTTCTGCCGGGCCTCGCCGGTGGGCGAGCCCGAGGCGCTGCTCTTGCCGGACTTCTGCGGAAGGGGCGATCCGGGCAGCTGGTTCACCGGGTTGTTCGGTCCGGGCACCGTCACCATCTCCGTGGACCGTACGGCTCCGCCGAGCATGGAGCCGATGAGCAGCGTCAGGCCGATGATGACGGTCGCCACGACCGCGCCGCGTCGCAGGACACGGCGCCGCAGCTCCCTGAGCGGGGTGCGCGGCCCGAGCTTGCGCCATGCCTCGCCGGCGAGGCGCCCGTCCACCGAGTAGACGGGGGCGCCCGCGATGATCAGCGGCGACCAGGCGGCCAGATAGATGATGTCGGGCGCGTCGTAGACGGGCACCGTGCGCCAGCTGACGGTGAGGATCAGCGCGGCCGAGAGCAGCGTCCCGCAGCACGCGGCGAGCCGCTGCCAGAGGCCGAGGACGGTGAGCACACCGGCGACGACCTGGAGGAACGCGACGCTGAGCCCGGCGCCGACGGGGTGCGAGAGGGCGAAGTCGCGCAGCGGTTCGGCGAGGGCCCACGGCTGGAGCGAGGAGAGCCAGGCGACCATGGAGCCGCGCTTGCCGCCGTCGAAGTAGACGGGGTCGCAGAGCTTGCCCATGCCCGCGTAGATGGAGATGAGACCGAGGAAGACGCGCAGCGGCAGGAGCACCACCCCGAGGTTCATCCGGCGGCCGGGGTAGTAGGCGTGCCGTACGGCGGCCTCGGAGGGCGACATGTCGTGGCGGCCGTCGTGATCACGGCCGCGGTCGAGGTCCCGCTCGAAGTCGCGCTCGTACTCGCGGTCGTCGCGGTCGTCGTGCCCGCCCCGGTGGCGCGCGCCGCCCCCGCCGTACGGGTCGTACTCCGGGGTGTCGTACGCGCCCACCGCCTGCCGCATGGGCGGCAGCAGCGGGGTGTCGGACCCCGCGCCGCCACCGCGGTGCGGTACGCGGGGTGTCGGCATGGTGTCGTCGCCCAGGTCGATCCGCGGGATGACCTGGGTGTTGCCGGTGGCCCCCGTGTCGTACGGGCCGCCCGGCGCTTCGGCGAGGGCCGCGCCCGTCCCTCTCACGGAGGAGTTCCGTACGGCCTGGAGGAGCCCGGTGGCTCCGAGGTCGCCCGGTGCCGACCTGCCGCTCCAGACGACGGGGGCCCGGCGCCGCGCCGCACCACCGCCGCCGCTCATCGCGGGGATCCGCGCGGTGTCCGCCGTGGCGCGTGCGGGGCTGGGGCGCTGGCTCGACGCGAGCTTCACCCGAAAGCTGGCGTGGTTCACGATGACCTGCGCGGGATCGCAGTCCACCTTGACCATGCTCAGCGGGGGCTGTTCTTCGAACCCGGGCCGGGGCGTTCTGGTGTCCACACTCATCTAACCGAGTGACTTGTGTTTAGGACACTGCCTTGACGGCCGGGAAATGTCCGAGACCCGTCAAGAGTGCCGGGATGGGCACATCTGTACGGAGGTAACACCATCCGGCCCAGCCCGCGTACGGGCCACGCCCCGCCCGCTCAGGAGCGCCGGCGGGCCGCCTCGTACAGCACCACTCCGGCCGCGACTCCCGCGTTCAGCGACTCGGCGCCGCCCGGCATCGGGATCCGCACGCGGTAGTCGCACGTCTCGCCGACCAGTCGCGACAGTCCCTTGCCCTCGCTGCCGACCACGATCACGACCGGGCCGCCGAGCGCCGGGAGGTCGCCGACCTCGGTGTCGCCGTCGGCGGCGAGACCGACGACGGCCAGGCCCGCCTTCTGGTAACTCTCCAGCGCGCGCGTCAGGTTGGTGGCGCGGGCGACCGGTGTACGGGCGGCGGTGCCGGCCGAGGTCTTCCACGCGCCCGCGGTCATCCCGGCGGCCCGCCGCTCGGGCACGACGACGCCGTGACCGCCGAAGGCGGTGACGGAGCGGACGACCGCGCCGAGGTTGCGCGGGTCGGTGATGCCGTCGAGCGCGACGATCAGCGGGTCCTCGCCGTCGTCGAAGGCGGCGGCGGCCAGGTCCTCGGGGTGCGCGTACTCGTACGGCGGGACCTGGAGCACCATGCCCTGGTGGTTCAGGCCGTTGGTCATACGGTCCAGCTCGGGCCGTGGGGCTTCCATCAGGTGGATGCCGCCGCGGTCCGCGGCGAGCTGGAGGGCCTCGCGGACGCGCTCGTCGTTCTCGATGTACTGCTGTACGTAGAGCATCGTCGCGGGTACGCCGTCGCGCAGCGCCTCGAAGACCGGGTTGCGGCCGACGACCATCTCGCTGGTGCCCTTGCCGCCGCGGCGGGCGACCTGCCGGCGGGCGGTCAGCTTGGCCTTGGCGTTGGAGACACGGTTCTGCACATGGCCCTTGCGGGCGGACGCGGGCGGTGTCGGGCCCTTGCCCTCCAGTCCGCGGCGTCGCTTGCCACCGCTGCCGACCTGCGCGCCCTTCTTGTTGGACGTGCGGCGGTTCCTGCGTTGGCTGTTCCCGGCCATGACCTACCTGTTTCGTTGCTTCCGTCGGTTCGTGAGAACGTCACGCCCGTTCATGACTTCGTTCACGCGAGTGTGCCGCCCGGCGGCCGGACAGCACAATCCGGGCCCGAGGGCATGACGCGACTCACCTTCTTCAGGAGGTCGCGGCACACGCTCCGCTCAGCGCGGGCCGAGCGTCCACCGCGGGCCCGCCGGGCCGTCCTCGATGACGAGTCCGGACTGCTGGAGCTGATCGCGGATGGCGTCCGCCGTGGCCCAGTCCTTGCGGCCACGCGCCGCCTCGCGCTGGTCGAGCACCAGCCGTACGAGGGTGTCGACCACCCCGTTCAGCCTGTTGCCCTCGCCGTCGGGGCCGCCGTCGCCCGCGCCCGTCCCCGTCCAGTGTGCGTCCAGCGGGTCCAGACCGAGAACTCCGAGCATGGCGCGGACCTCGGCGAGACGGGCGACGGCCGCCTCCTTGTCGTCGGCGGCGAGCGCCGAGTTCCCCTGCCGGACGGTGGTGTGGATGATCGCGAGGGCCCCGGGGACACCGAGGTCGTCGTCCATCGCCTCGGCGAAGGCGGGCGGCACCTCGTCGGCCGGCTCGACGACATGACCGGCCATTTCGATGACGCGCTGGACGAAGCCCTCGATCCGCCCGAAGGCGGACTCGGCCTCGCGCAGGGCCTCCTCGCTGTACTCGATCATCGAGCGGTAGTGCGGGGTGCCGAGGTAGTAGCGCAGGACGATGGGGCGCCACTGCTTGACCATCTCGCTGACCAGGACCGAGTTGCCGAGCGACTTCGACATCTTCTCGCCGCTCATGGTCACCCAGGCGTTGTGCACCCAGTACTCGGCGAAGTCGTCGCCGTACGCCTTGGCCTGCGCGATCTCGTTCTCGTGGTGCGGGAAGATCAGGTCGAGGCCGCCGCCGTGGATGTCGAAGGCGCTGCCGAGGTACTTGTGCGCCATGGCCGAGCACTCCAGGTGCCAGCCGGGCCGGCCGCGCCCCCACGGGGTCTCCCAGTCGGGCTCGCCGGGCTTGGTGGCCTTCCACATGGCGAAGTCGCGCTGGTCGCGCTTGCCGGTCTCGCCCTCGCCGGAGGGCTGGCGCAGATCGTCGATGTCCTGGTTGGACAGTTGCAGGTACTCGGGGAAGGACCGCACGTCGAAGTAGACGTTGCCCTCGCTCGCGTAGGCGTGCCCGCGCTCGATGAGGCCGCGCATCATCTCGATCATCTCGGGGACGTGCCCGGTGGCGCGCGGCTCGTAGGTGGGCGGCAGGCAACCCAGGACGTCATAGCCGGAGTTGAAGGCGCGCTCGTTCTCGTACCCGATCGCCCACCAGGGGCGGTCCTGGACGGCCGACTTCGCGATGATCTTGTCGTCGATGTCGGTGACGTTCCGTACGAAGGTCACGTCGTAGCCGCGATAGGCGAACCAGCGCCGCAGGATGTCGAAGTTGAGCCCCGACCTGATGTGCCCGATGTGCGGTGCGGCCTGCACGGTGGCACCACAGAGGTAGATCGAGACACAGCCCGCGACGAGCGGGGAGAAGTCACGGATCTGCCGGGCGCCGGTGTCGTACAGCCGAATGGTCACGCGACAAGCGTAGTGCTCCGGAGACAGTGCCCCGGGCCCCTTGGGGCCACGGGACACCGAAGCGTGACGTTGGGCGCGCCGGACGGCCCTCGTCAGAGGCTTCCGCACGGCCCTCCCACGGGCGCCGGGGCGCTGTCCGGCATCGGACAGCGGCGGACGCGGCGTACCCCCCGGGGGCGTACGTCGGTCAGATGCGGCCGACGACCTTGCGGGGCGTGATCCGGATGACGACGCGCTCGCCCTCCCCCGCCCCCTTGGGGTTGAAGTCGGCGTACAGCTTGCCCGTGTACTTGAGGGACAGCTCGTCGATCAGCTCCTGTCCGCCCTCCGTACTGAGGGTGGCCGCGCCGCGGATCTCGGCGTACCGGTACGGGTCGTCGAAGGGCTGGAACATGACCGTCACCCTCGGGTCCCGGCGCAGGTTCTCCTCCTTACGCCGGCCGATGGCCGTCGATACGAGGATGTCCTCCCCGTCACGCTTCACCCAGACCGGTGAGACCTGGGGGCTGCCGTCGGGCTGGACGGTCGCGATGGCGACGAAGACGGTGCCGTCGAGGAGCTGCTTCAGCTCGTCGGAGAGAACAGCGACTGCCATGGATGATGCCTTCCTGAGGAGGGGTTCACCGCCGGTGCCGATAGTCCGGCGCTGCCACCTCAACCGCCGTCGGTCCCAAGGTATTTCGGGACACGCCGTTCGAGTGGCACGCCATTCGAGTGGCCCGCCGTCCGGACGGCGGGGCGGGTCAGCGTTCGCGTACGAGCAGCGCCGTGGCGATCGCCGCCAGGCCCTCGCCGCGTCCGGTCAGCCCGAGGCCGTCGGTGGTCGTGCCGGAGACGGAGACGGGTGCGCCGACCGCTTCCGAGAGGACCTTCATGGCCTCGGCGCGCCGCTTGCCGATCTTCGGCCGTACGCCGATGACCTGGACGGCGACATTGCCGATGGCGAAGCCCTCGGCGCGGACGATCCTGGCCGCCTCCTTGAGGAGGGTGACGCCCGAGGCGCCGGACCACTCGGGCCGCGAGGTCCCGAAGTGCGCGCCGAGGTCGCCGACGCCGGCCGCGGAGAACAGCGCGTCGCAGGCGGCGTGGGCGGCGACGTCACCGTCGGAGTGCCCGGCGAGGCCGTGGCCGTCGTTCCCGGGGCCGTCCCACAGCAGGCCGGCGCACCACAGCTCCCGCCCGGCCTCGAAGGCGTGCACATCTGTACCGATGCCGATCAGCGGCAGAGAGGCGGGCGCGGGTGTCACGGACTCAGAATCCATCGTTGGCCCTCCTGCGGGCGAGTACGGCCTCGGCGAGCAGCAGGTCCAGCGGCCGGGTCACCTTGAACGCCTCCTCGTGGCCGGGCACGACCACGACGGGCTCACCGAGCTGTTCGACGAGCCCGGCGTCGTCGGTGGCGCCCTGGCCGGCGAGCGGCACGGTCAGGTGGGCGCGTACGAGTGTGTCCCGGTCGAAGCCCTGCGGGGTCTGTACGGCGCGGAGCCTGGCCCGCTCCGGGGTGGCGACGACGGGCTCGGGCTGGTCCTTCGCGCCGGGCTCGACCTCTTTGACGGTGTCGGCGAGCGGCAGGGCGGGGACGACGGCGGGCGCGCCTGCCCGTACGGCGTCGACCACCGCGTCCACGGTGTCGACCGGCACCAGCGGCCGGGCGGCGTCGTGGACGAGGACGGTGGCGATGTCCTCCGGCAGGGCCTCCACGCCGCGCCGTACGGACTCCTGGCGGGTCTCGCCGCCGGGCACCACGAGGTAGTCGGTGCGCACGGGCAGTGAGTGCTCACCGAGGAGCAGCTTCACCGCCGCGGTGTCCTCGGGCGGGGCCACCACGACCACGAGGGAGACCGCGCGGGAGGCCGCCATGGCCCGGACCGCGTGGACCAGCATCGGGGTGCCGCCCAGGGTGCGGAGCGCCTTGGGGGCGCCGGGGCCGAGCCGTATGCCACGGCCCGCGGCGGGGATCACGGCGGCGGTGCGGTGTCGGCTCGATTCGTCTGACATCGGTTGCACTCCGGCAGGTTTGTTTCCTCGGCCGACATGGGTATGGCCTCAAGCGTGCCGGGCGCGGCACCTTGACCGGACCCTTCCGTGACACCGGTCGAGACCAGCTGCGCCAGCTGCCCCGGGCCCGGCACACCAGGATCAGGCCAGGATCGGGCGGGGAATTCGGTTGGTGTGACGGGGTGTCACAGCCGAGTAGATCTTAGGGCCAGTCGGAGCTCGTGAAGAGATTCCGTTTGTGAGATTCCCCAAGCCGGGGTCATTCGGGCATGCCGCAGTGCCCGACGACACAGCGTGGAAATCACTGCTGGTCAGCGGGCACCGCGGCATTGATGCGAATGTGATCCGACTCGTCCGGGTCAGGACGTGATCACAACCCGGTTCAGGACGCGAGGACCTCGTCGAGCAGAGCCTCGGCCTTGTCTTCGTTCGTGTTCTCCGCGAGAGCCAGCTCGCTCACCAGAATCTGGCGCGCCTTGGCGAGCATGCGCTTCTCACCTGCGGAGAGTCCACGCTCTCGTTCCCGACGCCAGAGGTCGCGGACCACTTCGGCGACCTTGATGACATCGCCGGAGGCGAGCTTCTCAAGATTTGCCTTGTAGCGCCGGGACCAGTTCGTCGGCTCTTCTGCGTACGGAGCCCTCAGCACCTCGAAGACTCGGTCCAGCCCATCCTGACCGACCACGTCGCGCACTCCGACGAACTCCGCATTGTCCGCCGGGACACGAACCGTCAGGTCGCCCTGGGCGACCTTGAGCACCAAGTAGGTCTTGTCCACGCCTTTGATCTGACGAGTTTCGATAGCCTCGATCAGCGCGGCCCCGTGATGGGGATAGACCACGGTGTCGCCAACCTTGAACGTCATGTGACAGGTACCCCTTCCGTGGCTATCCAGGGTAACACGGGAACGGCTTCTTCTGAATGGCGTTTTCGCAGGTCAGGACGGTTCTCGGGGCTTGACAACAGCAATAGGAACGTGCTGCGAGCGGCTTCCGGAAGCGGGTATTCGCAGGTGGGAGCCACTGCGAAGCCGGACGGAAACACACATGTTCCACCGCCCCGAACCCCATCCCGATGGGGTGAACCTCCCCATTTGTCGGGTTCCAGGAGCTGAACTTCCCATGCTCCGTTCGGATGTCGGTCACACGTACGGATGGAAGTGTGAACCCAATCCGAATTTGATCACCGGAGTCCGCGGAGCGCTATGCGGCGCTATTCGTAAGGAATGTGTGTCGGGTCGGGGAATTGATCACCGGACTTATGTGAACGGCGTACTAAACATGTCGCGGGCACTCACTTCCGCCTTCCGCCGGGGCCTGCGCCGAGCCTGCCGGGCGCAGTTGAGGGCGGGTCGGGTGCGAGCGCGCGACAGGGGCTCGGTAACCTGGGCCCGCTGAACCATCGTTCGCCGTCCACAGCCCGCCCGTACGTCCAAGGAGTTGCCGCCACCGTGAGCCGCAGCCTTCGACGCGGCACCCTCGCCGCGTCTGCCATCGCGTTCTCGATCGCCTCGCTCGCCGCGTGCGGTGCCGGCAACGACGCGCAGACGCTCGGCGTCCGACCTGACAACGCCGCGACCTCCATCGGCAAGATCACCATCCAGAACGCCACGGTCGTCACCCAGCCGAAGGCCGCCGCGGGAGCACCCGCCGTCGTCACGGCGAAGGTCTTCAACAACGGCGGCAGCAAGCAGACGCTCGACGCGATCACGCTGCCGGACAGCGGCACGACGGTGAAGATCACCCCGGCCAAGGGCAAGGGACCGGTCACGGTGCCCGCGGGCGGCTCGATCCTGATCGGCGGCGAGGGCAACCCGTCCGCCGTGATCGACGGTGGCGACGAGGCGGCGCGCAACGGCGACGCCCAGCGGGTCGTGTTCCAGTTCAGCGAGACCGGCGACGTCGAGCTGGACGCCTTCGTGGTGCCGGCGACCGGCCCCTTCACCGGCTTCGGGCCGAGCGCGCTGCCCACCCCGTCGGCCGGCGCGTCGGACAACCCGAGCGGGTCCCCCTCGGGTTCGCCCTCGGGCTCCGCCACCGGGGAGACCGGGACGCCCGGCGGCGACGCCGGCGCGACCGAAGAGGGCACCGCCGAAGGCGCGGACCAGGGCACCGACCAGGGCGACGCGGCCACGGCGACGGACGCCGCGTCGGCGTCCTCGGACACCGAGCACTGAGCCCGAGCACCGGGCGCCTAGGGGGCGTCTTGTCGATCAGGCCGGATCAGGGAGCGGGGTCTGGTGCGTGCGATCACAAGGCGGAGGAGGGAGGCATGGCGGAGCCATGCCGACCGACGACAACGCGGCGAGGCGCGGTGCCGGGGCACGCGAGCCCGGCAAGATCGGCAAGACACCCCCTAGGCGTGAGGGCGCCGTACCGGCAGACCGGTACGGCGCCCTCGTACGCGTGTCGGGGAAGTGGTGCCGGTCTACGGCTCGAACTTGTAGCCGAGACCGCGCACCGTCACCAGATACCGCGGCGCGCCCGGATCGGGCTCGATCTTGGCGCGCAGCCGCTTGACGTGGACGTCGAGGGTCTTGGTGTCCCCCACGTAGTCCGCGCCCCAGACCCGGTCGATCAGCTGCATACGGGTCAGCACGCGGCCCGCGTTGCGCAGCAGCATCTCCAGGAGGTCGAACTCCTTCAGCGGCAGGTCGACCTTGCCGCCGGAGACCGTCACGACGTGGCGGTCCACGTCCATCCGGACCGGTCCCGCCTCCAGCGCGGCCGGCGTGACCTCCTCCGGCTCGCCCCTGCGGCGCAGCACCGCGCGGATGCGCGCCACCAGTTCCCGCGAGGAGAAGGGCTTGGTCACATAGTCGTCGGCTCCTATTTCCAGGCCGACGACCTTGTCGATCTCGCTGTCCTTGGCGGTCACCATGATCACCGGGACATTGGACTTCCCGCGCAACTGCCGGCACACCTCGGTGCCGGGCAGGCCGGGCAGCATCAGGTCGAGGAGGACGAGGTCGGCGCCGTTGCGTTCGAACTCGTCGAGCCCCGCGGGCCCGGTGGTCGCGATCGCGACCTCGAAGCCTTCCTTGCGGAGCATGTAGGAAAGGGCGTCGCTGAAGGATTCCTCATCCTCGACGACGAGCACTCGGGTCACGGAAGGACCTCCGGGGCAGGGATCTCAGTCGATTGGTCAAGATCATTGACGTCGTGATGAAAGCGGCGCTGGGCGACTTCGTCCGGGCCGGTGGGTGTGCGGTCCCGTCCGGCGCCCGCCACGGGGAGCCTCAGGGTGAAGGTGGAGCCCTGGCCTTCGGAGCTCCACATCGTGACCTCTCCGCCGTGCGAGGCGGCCACGTGCTTGACGATGGCCAGGCCGAGGCCCGTACCACCGGTGGCCCGCGAGCGGGCCGGATCGACGCGGTAGAACCGTTCGAAGACGCGCTCGCGGTCCTTCTCGGAGATGCCGATCCCCTGGTCGGTGACGGCTATCTCGATCAGATCCCCGCCGGGGGCGGCCACGTGCCGGGCCGCGATACCCACACGAGTGCGGGCCGGGGAGTAGTTGACGGCGTTCTCGACGAGGTTGCCGAGGGCTGCGGCCAGCTGGCCGCGGTTACCCCAGACTCGCAGATCGGCGGCGCCGCCGGCAGCCATCGTGATCTGCTTCGTGGAGGCGGCGTGCCGGGACCTGTCAATGGCCTCGGCGACCAGTTCCTCCACGCGTACCGGTTCGGCGTCCTCCAGCGGGTCGTCGTTCTGCACCCGCGAGAGGTCGATGAGTTCCTGTACGAGATTGGTGAGCCGGGTCGCCTCGATCTGCATACGGCCGGCGAAGCGGGTGACCGCCTCGGGGTCGTCGGAGGCGTCCATGACGGCCTCCGAGAGCAGGGAGAGCGCCCCGGTGGGGGTCTTCAGCTCATGGCTGACATTCGCCACGAAGTCACGCCGGACCGCTTCGATCCTGCGCGCCTCCGTGAGGTCCTCGACCAGGAGCAGGACGAGCCGGGAGCCGAGCGGTGCCACCCGGGCGGAGACCGCGAGGGCCTCTCCGCGGCCGGTGCCGCGCCGGGGCAGATCCAGCTCGACCTGGCGTATCTCGCCGTCCCTGCGGGTGTCGCGTGCCATGTGCAGCATCGGGTCGACGGCCAGCTTGCCGCCCCTGACCAGGCCCAGCGCGTACGCGGCGGAGCTGGCCTTGACCACCGAGTCGGACTCGTCGAGCACGACGGCGGAGGAGCGGAGAACGGAGAGCACGGTGTCGACGCCGGGCGGAAGGCCCGCTTCCGTGTGCAGTGAGCTACGGGTGGGCCTGGCCTGGTCGCGTTCGCTCCAGCGGAACGCCAGCATGGCGATCACGCCGGTACACGCCCCGGCGATCGCTGCCAATGCGGCGACTGCCGCGTTCACGTCCATGCACTCAGGTTAAGCGGGCCGAGTGACACTCTCCCAGCCGTACAGGTGTCTCCTCGAACACTCGTCGCCCAGAGTTCACCGTGGAGAAAGTGCCGGTTCACTTGGGAGGGAGCATCCGGACTCCTGACGGCTCGAACGTGGGAGCGTGGGGGTCGGACGGCCCCCCGCCCCTGGCGGTCCGTCGGCGTCCGTACGACGAGGACAGTGCCGTTCGGGGGGCTTTCGGTGTACTCAGACGACTCCTCAGGCGACTTTGACAACCCCGGAACACCAGCAGAAGAACCCAGAGAGGGACACCCATGCGTGACGCGTACCACGAGGAACTTGACTCGATCGGCGAGGACCTGGTCGAGATGGCCCGACTGGTCGGGTCGGCGATCGGGCGCGCCACCACGTCCATGCTCGACGCGGACCTGAAGCTGGCCGAGAGCGTGATCGCCGCCGATCAGAGGGTCGACGACCTCCAGCACGACCTGGAGGCCAGGGCCATCGCGCTGCTGGCCCGGCAGCAGCCGGTCGCCACGGATCTGCGGATCGTGGTCACGTCGCTGCGGATGAGCGCGGACCTGGAGCGCTCGGGCGACCTGGCGCAGCACGTCGCCAAGCTGGCCCGGCTCCGCTTCCCGGCCCACGCCGTGCCGCACGACCTGCACGCGACCATCCTGGAGATGGGGCAGCTCGCGCAGCGGCTGATGGCGAAGGCGGCCGAGGTCATCATCACCAAGGACGTCGATCTGGCGCTCCAGCTGGAGCAGGACGACGACGAGATGGACCTGCTGCACCGCACGCTCTTCCAGCACCTGATGGACGACCGCTGGAAGCACGGCATCGAGACGGCGGTCGACGTGACGCTGCTCGGCCGGTACTACGAGCGGTTCGCGGACCACGCGGTGTCGGTGGCCAAGCGGGTCGTGTACCTGGTGACGGGTGAGCACGCGGACGAGATCCAGCAGGCCGAGGCGCCGGTCGAAGGCGCCTGAGGGCTCTCGCCGAGGGCGCGGTCCGAGGGTTCGGGCTTGGGGGCGCACGGGGGCGTGCGGGGGTGACACCAGGGGGCGCCTGCGCGCATGCGCCGTTGATGCGCCCGCCCTGGTGCCGGTGCAATGGGCGCGGACGCCGCCCCGTACGCCCGTGCACACCTTCGAGGAGGAACCCATGGCCGAGTCCCCCAGGACCGAAACCCAGCAGGAAGCAGCTGTCGAGCGGGTACGGCCGCCGATCCTCGGCGCCTGCGGCTGCGGCTCGGGCTGCGGCTGCGGCTGCCAGTCGGGCGCGCCGTGCGCCTGCGGGGGCAGCTGCGGCTGACACGAACAAGGGCCCGGTCCGGCGGTGAAGACCTCCACCCGGACCGGGCCCTGCTAAATGCTCAGTTACCTACCGCGCTACTTCTTCTTGCCCTGGTTCTTGACGGCCTCGATCGCCGCCGCCGCCGCGTCCGGGTCCAGGTAGGTGCCGCCCGGCTTCACCGGGCGGAAGCCGGCGTCCAGTTCGTAGGAGAGCGGGATGCCCGTGGGGATGTTGAGGCCCGCGATGTCGCCGTCCGAGATGCCGTCCAGGTGCTTCACCAGCGCGCGGAGGCTGTTGCCGTGGGCGGCGACCAGGACCGTACGGCCCGTCAGCAGGTCCGGGACGATGCTGTCGTACCAGTACGGCAGCATGCGGACCACGACGTCCTTGAGGCACTCCGTGCGCGGGCGCAGCTCCGGGGGGATCGTCGCGTAGCGCGGGTCGTCGCTCTGGGAGAACTCGGTGCCGTCCTCCAGCTCCGGCGGCGGGGTGTCGTACGAGCGGCGCCAGAGCATGAACTGCTCCTCGCCGAACTCGGCGAGGGTCTGTGCCTTGTCCTTGCCCTGGAGGGCGCCGTAGTGCCGCTCGTTCAGGCGCCAGGAGCGGCGGACGGGGATCCAGGAGCGGTCGGCGGACTCCAGCGCCAGCGTGGCGGTGCGGATCGCGCGCTTCTGCAGGGAGGTGTGCAGGACGTCGGGCAGCAGACCGGCGTCCTTCAGCAGCTCACCGCCGCGCACGGCCTCCTTCTCACCCTTGTCCGTGAGATTGACGTCCACCCAGCCGGTGAACAGATTCTTCGCGTTCCATTCGCTCTCGCCGTGGCGGAGGAGGATCAGTTTGTACGGTGCGTCGGCCATGGGCCCGAGCCTAATCGAACGCTTCCGATTGACGCTTGCCGTCAATTGACTGGTGCCCGGGGGACGGACGTACGTAAGTTGCGGTTGGCCCATCGGCCACTTACATCGCCGGAGCCCTCGGGGGGAATGCCGCATGTCCATCGCCGGACTGAGACGTGCCATGGGCGAGAGCGTCAGGAGGAGCGTCTCGGGGCTGCCCCGTGAGTTCTGGTGGCTGTGGACGAGCACACTGGTCAACCGGCTCGGTGCCTTCGTCGCCACCTTCATGGTGCTGTATCTGACCATCGAGCGCGGCTACTCGGCGTCGTACGCCGGTCTCGTCGCCTCGCTCCACGGCCTCGGCGGCGTCGTCTCCGCGGTCGGCGCGGGCGTGATGACCGACCGGCTCGGGCGGCGGCCCACGCTGCTGATCGCGCAGTTGTCGACGGCCGCGTCGGTGGCGCTGCTCGGTTTCATGCAGCATCCGGCGGCCATCGCCGCCGTCGCGTTCCTCGTCGGGATGACCTCGAACGCCTCGCGCCCCGCCGTGCAGGCGATGATGGCGGACATCGTGAAGCCCGAGGACCGGGTGCGGGCGTTCTCGCTGAACTACTGGGCGATCAACCTGGGGTTCGCGATCTCGTCGGTCGCCGCGGGCTTCATCGCCGAGTACAGCTATCTCGCCGGATTCCTGGGCGAGGCGGCGATGACACTGGCCTGTGCCGTGGTGATCTTCCTCAAGCTGCCGGAGTCGCGGCCCGAACGCGCCCCCGTGGACGGGAAGAGCGAGCCGGCGGCGGAGGTCGGGATGCGGACCGTGCTGCGGGACGGCCGCTTCATGAGCGTGGTCGGGCTGTCGTTCGTCGTCGCGCTGATCTTCCAGCAGGGGTTCGTGGGGCTGCCGGTCGCGATGGGCACGGACGGCTTCAGCAGCTCCGACTTCGGGATGATCATCGCGTTCAACGGGGTGCTGATCGTGGCGCTCCAGATCCCGGTCACCCGGTTCATCGAGCACCGTGACACCCGCAGGCTGCTGATCCTGTCCTCGGCGCTGGCGGGTTACGGCTTCGGGCTGACGGCCTTCGCCGGGTCGCTGGCCGTGTACGCGCTGGCGGTGCTGGTGTGGACGATCGCCGAGATCATCAACGCGCCGACGCAGACCAGCCTCGTGGTCCGGCTCTCGCCGGTCCACGGGCGGGGCCGCTACCAGGGCATGTACACGATGTCGTGGGCGGTGGCCGGTCTGGTCGCGCCGCTGATGTCCGGCTTCCTGATCGACCACTACGGCGCCGACTGGCTGTGGGGCGTCTGCGCGGTGCTGGGGACGGTGGCGGCCGGCGGGTACTGGCTGCTGATGCGGGGGCTTCCCAAGGAGGAGGTCGATGTCGGGTTCGACCGCGGCTCCGGCTCCGGCCCCGACGCGCGTACGGAGCCGGGGACGGAGCGGGAGCCGGGGACGGGTCCCGTGGCGGAGGCGGCGAAGTCACCCGCCCCGTAGGGGCGTTCAGCGCACCTTGAGCTCGCGCTGCGCCTCGTACAGATTGCCCGGCCGCAGCTCCCCCGGCCTGCCGTACGCCTCCAGCCGCGCGTTCAACTCGCCCTTGAAGTCCGGGACATCGATCTGCCCGAACTCGCGCACCTCACTGATTCCGGCCGTCACGCTGTACGGCGCGATCCCGTCGATCCTGACCAGTCCGGCCCGCTCGTTGAGCACGGTGACGTTCCAGTGCGTGAACCGCGCCCCGTACAGCGGTCCCGCGGACGCGTCGCCGCCGTGCGTCCCGTTGTTGTCGAGCGTGATCTCCGTACGGAGGTTGGCGAACGGCAGCCCCCGGTGGGTGTCGAAGGTGCCCATCTCCATCACGCCGCGCGACCAGACGTTGTGGCTGGAGAGCCCTTCGACGTTGATGCCGTGCAGTTGGGTGCCCGCGGGGGCCGGGACGGTCCGCGCGCCGATGAAGAAGTCCTCGACGAGGTTGTCGTGCGACGCCTCGCGGCAGAAGTACGGATGGTGCGAGCCGCGCCCCTCGACGCGCGTACGGCGCAGTGTGCAGGCGGAGGCGGCGACGAGGCCGAAGCTGTTGTCGCAGTGCCGGACGGTGATGTCGTCGGCCCAGCAGTCGTACGCGCACTGGAAGGTGACGCCGTTGTGGCCCTTGTCCAGCAGGTGGACCGACTGCGGCGTCTCGACCGCTTCGAGCGTCAGCCCTTCCACGCCGGAGCCGGTGAGCGGGGTGACGAGCGTGGTGATCATGGTGTTCCACTCGGGGCGGATGTCCACCGGGAGCGGGCGTTCCAGGGTGAGTTCGCGTCCTCTTACGGAGGTGACGCGTACGGGCCACTCGTACGGCACGTAGCTCAGCAGCTTCGACTTGTCGGACCAGTCGTACGCCTCGGTCGCCGGGCCGCCGCCCGACATGTGTTCCAGGAGGGTGTGGTCGGCGTCGTCGGCGACACGGAAGAGGACGATCTCGCCGCGCTCGATCCGCGACGCGTCCTCGACCGTCACGGTGAGATCACCCCGGCGGGCGGGTGCGACGGCGGTGAGGGGCTCGAACTCGGTGCGCTCGTTGCCCGTCCAGCCCTCCAGGGGCCACTTCTTGGCCTTGATGGACTCGATGAGGGAGTTGAGCCGTGCTTCCGGGGCGAGCCAGATGAGGCCGCCGGCCCAGGACCAGCTCGACTTGTCGCCGCCGAAGCGGCTGCCGTACGGGCCTATCAGCTCGGTGAGGTTCTTCGTCGCGTACAGCTTGGTGCGTCCGCTGCCCGCGCCGCGCAGCACCACGTCGCTGTGCGAGATACGGATGATGTCGTCGACGCGGTAGGTGCCCGCCGGGACGAGGACCGTGCCGCCGCCGCGCCTGCCCGCCTCGGCGAGCGCGCGGTTGATGGCGGGGGCCGCGTCGGCGGAGCCGTCGCCCTTGGCGCCGTACGCGCGGACGTCGGCGACCACGCGGGGGCGCGGGAAGCGGGTGGCTCCGGCGCGCTGGCCGGCCCGGCCGACGTAGGGGATCTGGGGGTGGGTCAGCGGCGACTCGGTGAACTCACGCCAGAGCGGGGAGGTGCGCGGGCCGCGGGGCACGGCGGCGGCGGAGCCGCTCGCGGGGCCGAGACCGGTCGCCGCACCGGCCGCGGCGACGGCCACGGCGCTGGCGAGCAACGCCCGTCTACTCATGGCTCGTTGGATACCCACGCTCATCAACCTCCACATATGTGAACCAGGTTCAGGTCTGCGGTCAGCGTGAGCATGCCACGGCGCGGCGGAGGGAGGGAAGAGGTGGTACGGCAGCGGTGCGCGGTGAGGCCGGGTCAGGTCGCCGTACTCCCGTACACGCTCCGCACGTTGTCCCTCGGCGCCGGCTTGGTCCGCCCCGCC
This sequence comes from Streptomyces niveus, assembly GCF_001723055.1. GTDB lineage: Bacteria > Actinomycetota > Actinomycetes > Streptomycetales > Streptomycetaceae > Streptomyces > Streptomyces niveus. The sequence continues at coordinate 56,449 of NZ_MDCR01000028.1, read as the reverse complement.
GGACCCGCCGCGAAGGCACGGAGCACGTTCTCGGTGGTACGGGTGACGAAGGCACCGGTCCGGGCGTCCATCCGGTGATTGCGTCCGTTCTCCCGGGTCCCGGCCATGAGCCCCTCCACCCAGCGCATCGTCCCGGTCGCGAAGACGCCCGCGCCGCTGGACACGGTGTAGTACGCGGAATCCGCGTGGCTGTCGCGGCCTTTGCAGACCAGCGGTGAGTGGGCCACGATCTCCAGCGACGCGGGGGTCGGCTGCCCCGGAGTCACCCGGTCGTACTCCACCCCGACCAGGTGGTCGAAGGAGTCACCGCGCTTGACCCCCGTCCCCTCGAAGATCCAGTGGTCGGCGCCGTGGACGACGTACGGGGCGTCCGTGGGGAACCCCTCGTACAGGACGCCGGTCATGGACGACTCCGGGTCGGCGGCGGGCGACACCCGGAAGTCGGTGGTCACCATCGAGCGGTGCTCGGCGAGATACGGATCGCCCTCGTAGTCCGTCTTGTAGCAGACCACCGTGCGGACGGGCCCCCCGTCGTCGGCCCGCTCCAGCCTGATCCGGCGGAAGCAGGTGTTGGCGCCAAGGAAGGCCAGATTGGTCCCGGCGTCCCGGGCCCCGGTGAAGTGCCGCCGCTGCTCGGGGGTCCAGTACTCGTCGTGGCCGAGCGAGATCGCCGCCGTCGCGCCGCGCAGCACCGACGGGGAGAGATGGACGTCGATGCCTGTCGTGTAGGCGAGGGGGATGCCGAGGCGTTCCGCGAGGACGACCAGGGCGCGTTCGTGGACGAGGAACTTCTCCGCGCCGTTCTTGTCGTACGGCCGGTCGAAGGAGACGGCCAGCGAACGGGCCCCGTACGCGCCGTTCTTGCCCTCGTAGAGGTTGTAGCCGCCCCACAGGTTGTACGCCTGCCAGGTCGCGGGCGCGTGCATCAGCACGGTCCGGCCCGCCGCGCTCCGCGAGCGGACGATCAGCGGGACGTACCGCTGGTGTCCGCTCGACGCGTCCAGCCGCAGCAGGTACGCGCCCTCGGGCCAGCCGTCGGCGCGCACGGTGAGCGTGCGCTTCCAGTCGGCCCGTACGGTCTGCGTGTACTTGACCATGTGCCGATCGCGCTGGACCCGGCCCGCCATCTGGTCGGAGCGCCAGACCAGCCGGGCCTGGGCCCCGTCGTACCAGCCCATCCGATACGCGGAGACCCGGAAGCGGGGCGCGGTCGTCGACACGTACAGCCCGAACTCCTCGCCCGGCAGGACGCTCACCTTGTCGGTGTACCCCTGGACCGCGTCGGCCGGGCCCACCGAGCGGATGCGCCAGTCGGGGCTGCCGGGGCGCTCGCGTTCGGCGGCGGTCAGGTCGGTGTCGGTGCCGATGTCCGTACCGGTGTCCGCGGAGGGCCGGGCGGCCGGTCCCCCGCCCGGCGAGGAGTCGCAGCCGGTCAGGGCCCCGACCGCGAGCCCGGCGGCACCGGCGGCGGCGCCGAGGAAGTGCCTGCGGTCCAACGGGCCGCCGCCCTGACGTTGGTCGTCCATGGAACGATCGTGGAGCGGCGGATGCGGACCGGCGACCCGGTGGAGCCGAATGCGGGTACGCCGGGCGCCGGGAGTGAGAGAGGTCAGGCGGGTCCGGGATTCTCCGCGGGCCGGGTCAGATGCGTGAAGGCGTCGAGGTTCCTGGTGGACTCCCCGCGGGACACCCGCCACGCGTACTCCTTGCGGATCGCGCTCGCGAACCCCAGCTCCAGCAGCGTGTTGAAGGAACCGTCCGCCTCTTCCAGTACGGTCCCGAGCAGCCGGTCCAGCTCGTCCTCGCCGACGGCGGACAGCGGCAGTTTGCCGGAGAGGTAGATGTCGCCGAGCCGGTCGACCGCGTACGCCACCCCGTACAGCTTGAGGTTGCGCTCCAGCAGCCAGCGGTGGACGGCGCCCTCGTTCTCGTCCGGGTGCCGGACGACGAAGGCGTTCACGGAGAGGGAGTGCCGCCCGACGCGCAGGGAGCAGGTCGTGGAGAGCTTGCGGGTGCCGGGGAGCGTGACGACGAAGGAGCCGGGATCGGGGCTCTCCCACTCCAGACCGGAGTCGAGCGCGGCGGACTTGAGGCTCTGTTCGACGAGGTGGACGGCGTGCGCGGGGCCGCCGGCCCCGCCTCGGGCTCGCGTGTCGTCAGCCATGGTGCGAGCGTACGCGACCTCGGTGATCATGCACGGCGGCCGTGTAGACGTCCGCCGTCGCCGACGCCGCCGTGTCCCAGCCGAAGGACTGCGCGTGCCGCGAGGCCGCCTGCCCCATCCGGTCCACCAGCTCGGGCCGGTCGATGAAGCGGGCGAGCGCCTGGGCGTACGCCTCCGGCTCGTGGCCGGGGATCAGGAAGCCGGTCTGGCCGTTGCGTACCGCCACCGGGAGACCGCCCACCGCTGCCGCGACCACCGGGGTCCCGCTCGCCTGCGCCTCTATGGCGACGAGGCCGAAGGACTCGCTGTAGGAGGGCATGACCAGCACGGACGCCGCGCGGAACCAGTCGGCGAGCGCCTGCTGGCCGACCGGCGGACAGAACCGTACGACATCGGCGATACCGAGCCTGGCCGCCAGCTTGTGCAGCCCTTCCGGCTTGGCCAGACCGCTGCCGCTCGGGCCGCCCACGACCGGAACGACCAGCCTCCTACGGAGGGCGGGCTCGCGGTCCACCAGGACGGCCACGGCGCGCAGCAGGACGTCGGGGGCCTTGAGCGGCTGGATACGGCCGGCGAAGAGCGGCACGAACGCGTCCTGCGGCAGCCCCAGACGGGCGCGCGCCGCCGCGCGGCCGTCGGCGGGGCGGAAGACGTCCAGGTTCACGCCGGGGTGGACGACGGCGACCTTCCCGGGATCCGCCTCGTAGAAGCGGACGAGTTCGTCGGCCTCCTCGGAGGTGTTGGCGATCAGCCGGTCGGCGGCGCGCACGATCTGCGTCTCGCCGATGACACGGGCCGCGGGCTCGGGGGCGTCGCCTTCGGCGAGCGCGGCGTTCTTGACCTTGGCCATGGTGTGCATGGCGTGGACGAGGGGCGCGCCCCACCGCTCGGCGGCGAGCCAGCCGACATGGCCGGAGAGCCAGTAGTGGGAGTGGACGAGGTCGTAGTAGCCGGGGCGCTGGCCGGCCCACGCCTGCATCACGCCGTGCGTGAAGGCGCAGAGCTGCGCGGGCAGCTCCTCCTTGGCCAGGCCCTCGTACGGACCGGCGTCCACGTGCCGTACGAGCACGCCCGGTGCCAGCTCCACGCTGGGGGGCAGCCCGCCGGTGGTCGAGCGCGTGAAGATCTCGACCTCGATGTCGATGGCGGCCAGGCGTCTGGCCAGCTCGACGATGTAGACGTTCATGCCGCCCGCGTCGCCCGTCCCCGGCTGGTGCAGCGGGGAGGTGTGGACGCTGAGCATGGCGACGCGCCGCGGTTTGCGCGGGTGGCCGGGGATGCGGAGCCGGGGCGGTGACACCAGGGTGCCGGCAAGCCTGGACACGTACTGGCTCACGTCGACGAACCTCTCGCTCGGAGCACGACTTGGAGAGGGCTGGGGACCCTCTGCGCGCGGCAACGCCGGAACGGGCTCTTTCATTTCCCACTTTGCCGAATCATTACCGTTGGCCGCTCAACCATTGGCACGGGTGCCGGTCGCCCGGCGGTCGCCCGCCTGCGCGTAGGAGGTCCGGCCGTCGTTAGGCTCAGCCGCATGCCCGCGCGCCCTTCCTCCTCGCCCCGTCGCCCCGTGGGCACGGTCACGCGCGGCACGACCAACCCGAACCGGCTGCGCCGCATGGACCGCTGGATCGCCGCCGTACAGGGCCCGGTGCTGCGCCGCTCGGCCGACCCCGTCGCCGTCGACCTCGGATACGGCGCCGCGCCCTGGACCGCCGTCGAGCTGCTGCGGCGGCTGCGGGCGGCCGAGCCGCGTACCGAGGTGGTGGGCGTGGAGATCGAGCCCGCGCGGGTCGCGGCGGCGCTTCCGTACGAGGAGGACGGGCTCAGCTTCGTCCACGGCGGCTTCGAGATCCCGCTGCCGGGCCCCGCGGACGGCCGCCGGCCGCTGCTGATCAGGGCGGCGAACGTCCTGCGCCAGTACGACGAGAGCGAGGTCGCGGCGGTCTGGACCCGGCTCCGCGCCCGGCTCGCGCCCGACGGCCTGCTCATCGACGGGACGTGCGACGAGATCGGGCGGCGCCATGTGTGGATCGCCCTCGGTAAGGAGGGTCCGCGCACGGTCACCTTCGCGACCCGGCTCGGCTCGCTGGACCGCCCGTCGGACCTGGCGGAGCGGCTGCCGAAGGCACTGATCCACCGCAATGTGCCGGGCGAGCCGGTGCACGCCTTCCTGCGGGACTTCGACCGGGCGTGGGCGGCGGCGGCCCCGTACGCCTCACTCGGCGCCCGGCAGCGGTGGATCAGGGCGGTGGGGAGTCTCGCGGCGGACTGGCCGCTGGCCGGCCCGGCTGCGGGCGGCGGGCGGAGCAGATGGCGACAGGGTGAAGTCACGGTGGAGTGGCGGGCGCTGGCGCCGAACTCTGACGAAACGGATGCGTTCAGGGGAACATGAGCGACGGGCCGTTCGTCTCTGACGGTTGGTGGACGTGACCGGTGGCCGGTACTGCCCCCTGTCGTTCCGGGGGCGGGCATGGCACGATCACGACGGCGCAGAACAGTTACTGACAGTAAGTCAGTTGGGTGGGGCAGACGTGTCGGTCCGAAGTCCGGAGGGGAAGCTCGTGAACAGACGCCGCTGGGTCACAGCCGCGATCACGGTCGTCTGCGCGCTGTCGGTGCTGTCGTCACCGGCGTTGCTGAACCAGGCGTACGCGGCTCCCGCGTCGCCCACTTCACCGTCGTCCCCCGCCGCGCCGAGCGACCCGCCCGTGGCGCCCCGGCCGTTCGACCGGAGCCTGCCGCCGGGGGCGGACGGCAGGACGGCCGGCGCGGACGACTCGAAGCTCGAAGCGGTACGCAGGAAGATCGACGGGCTGTACGGCAAGGCCACCTCGGCCACCGACGCGTACAACCTCGCCGAGGAGCGCGCCGACAACCAGTCGGCCGAACTGGTCAGGCTCTCCAGCGAGATCGTCAACGGCCAGGTCCGGATCGACCGGCTCAAGCGCCAGGCCGGCGCCGCGGCCCGCGCGCAGTACCGCGCGGGAGGGCTGCCACCCGAGGCGCAGTTGCTGCTCACCGACGACCCGCAGCTCTTCCTCGACGGCGCGGGCCGCGTCCAGCGCGGCCAGAAGGCGACCAAGGACCTGCTCGGTCAAATGACCAAGGCGCAGGACGACTTGACGGCGTACACGAAAAAGGCCGGCGCCGAGTGGACCAAGCTCGAAGCGAGCCGGGTCAAGCAGGCGAAGGCGAAGAAGGAGATCACCCAGCAGATCAAGGCCGCCAAGAAGATCGAGGCGGGGCTGGAGAAGGAGGAGCGCGACCGGCTGCTGATGCTGGAGCAGCAGGACGCGGCCAAGGCGCAGGAGGCCTGGCTGGGTTCGGGCGAGCTCAAGGACATCAACGGCGAGGCGAGCGCCCAGGGCAAGGCGGCCATCGAGTACGCCACGGCGCAGATCGGCAAGCCGTACGTGTGGGGCGCCGAGGGCCCGGCGTCGTTCGACTGCTCGGGGCTGACGTCCGAGGCGTGGCGGGCGGCCGGGAAGGTCATCCCGCGCACCTCACAGGAACAGTGGCGGCTGCTCCCCCGTGTCCCGGTCTCGCAGATGCGCCCCGGCGACCTGATCATCTACCACCAGGACGCCAGCCATGTCGGGATGTACGTGGGCAACGGCTCCATCGTCCACGCGCCCCGGCCCGGCCGGCAGGTGACGCTGACCGGGGCGGGCTCGATGGTGATTCTCGGCGTCGTCAGGCCGGACAAGTAGGCCGCCCCGCTCCACTTCTCTGTTCCACGTGATGTTTGTCATGGCCGTTTCGGCTCCTCAGGAGGGGCCGATCGTGCCGGATGCGTGGCGGGAAGCGGCATATGGCGCGGGATCTTCTCCGTACGGCGTTCCGTACGCCATTCCTTTCGGGCACCGGCTAACGCTAGGGTCCCGGTCGGTGGGGCGTCGATCGGCGTCTCATCGTGCCCTCGGGGGGAGGGAAGGACTCACAGACCGATGGCCGTACCTGTACCGATGCCGCGACAGCGCACCGGCTCGCCAGTCGAGAGTGCGCCCGCCCCGGAGACCTCCGGCGGAGGCGGCGACCTCACGCTCCTCGTCATCGAGGACGATCCCGCGGGCACCTTCAGCGCACCGGAACTTCCCGACGCGGCGGGCACCCGGGTCCGTATCCGCACCGCGCGCAACCTCACCGAGGCCGAGCGGCTGCTCACCGACGACATCCAGTGCATCCTCGTGGACCTGGCGCTGCCGGGCCGCTACGACAGCGACCACGACGGCCTCGCGCCGCTGAAGCACGTGCTGCGGCTCGCGCCCCGGCACGCCGTTCTCGCGCTGGCCGCCGAGGGCGACAGCGAGCGAGCGGCGGCGGCCGTGCGGGTGGGCGCGCAGGACTATCTCTTCCGTGACGAACTGGACAGCAGGCTGCTGAGCCGCGCGATCCGCTACGCCGTCGAGCGCAAGCGCGCGGACGTCGCGCAGCGCCAGCTCACCGAGTCCCGGCTGCGGGCGCAGGAGAACGCCCGGCTGGAACGCGGTCTGCTGCCCACACCGCTCCTCCAGGGCTCCAACCTGCGCTTCGCGTCCCGCTACCGGCCCGGCCGCTCCCGCGCCCTGCTCGGCGGCGACTTCTACGACACGGTCCGCACGCCCGACGGCACGGTCCACGTGATGATCGGCGACGTCTGCGGGCACGGCCCGGACGAGGCCGCGCTGGGGGTGGAGTTGCGGATCGCCTGGCGGGCGCTGACCTTCGCCGGGCTCTGCGGGGACACGCTGCTCTCGACGCTCCAGAAGGTCCTGGAGCACGAGCGGGAGAGCGAGGAGATCTTCGCGACGTTGTGCACGATCGACATCGCGCCGGACGGCCGGCGGGCCGGGCTCTGCCTGGCGGGACACCCGTCGCCGCTGATCGTCCGGGCGGGCGGGGCGCCGCGTCTGCTGCCGTACGACGAGGGCGGCCCCGCGCTCGGACTGCTGCCGCGCGCCCGCTGGCCGCGCCGGGAGGTCCAGCTGGGCGAGGCGTGGAGCCTGATGATGTACACGGACGGGCTGATCGAGGGCCGCGTCGGGGCGGGCACGAAGCAGCGGCTCGGCCAGGACGGCATGGTCGAGATGATCACCGGTCTGCTGGCGCGGGGTCTGAGCGGCGAGGAGCTGCTGGAGACCGCGGTGGCTCAGGTACGGGAGCTGAACGGCGGCGAGCTGACGGACGACGTGGCCGTGCTGCTGCTGGACCGTGGCACGGCGCTGGTCACCGCCTGAGCGCTCCGAGCAGGGGTCCTGCCCCGGCTCAGCGACCGCCGTTGTACGGCCCGTACGGTCCGTCGCTGCTGGAGCCGCCGCTGCGGCGTCCGCCGCCACTGCCGCCGACCTGCTTGATCGCGGGGCGCACATCGACGAAGTACACGATGATCGCGATCAGCCCGATGATCGGCAGGAACGACAGCAGCGGGAAGATCAGGCTCACCACGAGCGCGATGCCGAGGATGATCAGCCAGAACGGCTTGGTCTGCTTGTCGGCGGCGCGGAAGGCGTCCTCACGCCGGATGAACGCGTCGACCAGCGCGAAGGCGCCGAACACGGTCAGCGGGATGCTCAACAGAGCCACAAGCCCGTCGAAGCCAGCCATCAACACGTTGCCCACCGCCTGTTTCTGTCCGAATCATCTGCCGGATCGTGTGCCGACAAGGTACCCGTACAACGGTCCGGACACCGCTGTGGTGCCCGGACCGTTGTTTTCGGTATCCGACTGTTCGCCACTGCTGCTCGCCGCTACCCGCTGCCCGCTACTTGCTCGCGGGCGGTGTGGCCTTCTTGGCGGCGGCCGGCTTACGCGTGGCCGTCGTCTTGCGCGCGGCGGGCTTCGTGCCGGTGGCCTTGGCCTCCGGCTTGGCCTTGGCCGACGCGGGCTTCGCCTGGGCGGGCTTCACCGGGGCCGGCTTCGCCGCGGCGGGCCTGGCCGCCGGCTTGGTGCTCTGCTTCGTCCCGGGCTCGACGGCGACGGCGATCTCCGTCATCTCGTCGGCGGCCTCGCCCCGCCAGGTGCGTACGGACTGCTCGCCGCGCTCGGCGACCTTCTCGTACGTCTCACGGGCCCTGACCGCGTACTCGGCGGCCACGCCCACGCCCCGCAGCGCGAGGTCCTGGGCGGTCTCGCCCAGCTTCTTCAGGTCGGTGTCGAGCGACCCGAGCACCTCGGTGACCTTGGACTGAACGGTCGTCTGCGCTTCCTTCGCCTGCGAGGTGACCTTGTCCTGGACGAGCTTGGGGTCGGCGTTGCGCACCGCGTCGATACGGCCCGGGGCCTCCGCGCGGAGCTGCTCGATCAGCCCGGGAACCTTCTTGGCCTGCTCGACGGCGAGATCCGCCGTACCGGCCGCGAAGTAGAGGGGGGTCGGGTCGCTGAACGTCTTGCGCAGGTCATCGGCGATGGCCATGTCTGTGGTCCTCCGGTATCAGTGTGAGGGTGGGGTGACAGCACTTCCGCCGGCCGTACCGGACGCGTCGTCCTCGGTGCCGAGCCCGTTCTCCTTACGGAAGGACTCGTAGATCTGCAGGAGCACCTGCTTCTGCCGCTCGTTGATCGACGGGTCCGCGAGGATGACGCCACGCGTCTCCAGCTCCTCGCGCTCCCGCTCGTCGAGCATCCCGGCCTGCACGTACAGCGTCTCGGCGGAGATCCGCAGCGCCTTGGCGAGCTGCTGGAGGATGTCCGCGCTCGGCTTGCGCAGACCGCGTTCGATCTGGCTGAGATACGGATTGGACACCCCGGCGGCCTCGGAGAGCTGCCGCAACGACAGCTGCGCGTTGCGCCGCTGCTCGCGCAGGTACTCACCGAGATTGCCGACGTTGAGTGATGCCATGACTCCAGGGTGCCCACTCTTGCTAACTTTTGCAAGCACCCGCTTGCAAAAGTGTTCCACGCAACAGGCTGACCGAATTGTCCCAGACCGGGGCCGGCCACACCGTCAGCGCTTGTGCGCGTTGCGCGGCGGCGACGATGAGGGGCAGGGCTTCGCCGGCCGGACGGAGGCGGGCCGATGTGTGGGCAGCAGCGGGACTCCCGCGCGGCGTTCCGGCGTCGCACGTGCCGCCGACGCGCGTTCCGCGATCACGCGTGCCGAGACCTCCGAGCCGATGATCACGCCGTAGGAAAGCGCCTCGACCGCCGCGGATATCCCGCGCATGAGCTGGACGTACTTGTGCGGGACCACATCATGGATCACCCGGGAGCTGCCCACGGCGTAGCCCACCGCCCCCGCCATATTGAGAAACCCGCCGAACATCTTCCCGTAGTTCGGCTTCGGCGAATTCTCGTCCGGGCCCTTGAACGTGCGCACCAGATTCCCGAACTCGTCCGCGAACGCCTGGGCACCGACCAGCCCGTTCAGCCCGAGTCCGGCCGCGTAGACGTCCTTGTTCAGGATTCCCGTGCCGTAGCCCTGCACCAGATAGGAATATCCCTCACGGCCGGCGTCCATCGCCCTTCGGGCAAGCGAGACCTTCGCTCTCGCCGGATCCTTCGACGAGCCCTCGATCACCAGATACGCCATCCCCGCGAGCTGAGCGCCGGCTCCGCCCACGGCGGGGCTCACCGCGCCGACGCCGGAGGCCGCGTACGCGGCCAGACCGGCGATGTTGACCAGTCCGGCGCCCACCTTGTAGAGATTCAGCTCCGGTTCCCCCCGGTCCTGGCGCCAGCGGACGATCTCCTCCAGGGCCGCTTTCGCCCCCACGTCCCCGTTCGCCCCGACGCCGACGGCGTAGACCAGATCGCTCTCGGCGAGAATTCCGCCCGCCTGAATCGCGTGCGGGGCCCCCTCAAGACCGGACTTCCCAAGAATCTCGGCAATGGTTTTCCATGGCAGCTCACCGATGGTCTGCCAGGTGGTCTCAATGGTGAATTTCCATGTCAGCGTGAGATCTGGAATTTTGAAATCTGGCAGCTTGAGGCGCTGGGTCAGGGTCTTGTTCGGCACGATCGCTCCTTGTTCGCTTCGCCCTTCACTGATCGTGCAGACGGACAGGGGGAATTCGGAGTTCGACGCACTGCGAAACCCATACGCCGCGAGGGTCGTACTTGACGGCTTCTTAGCGGCAACGGATTGCCCACCGGGCGTGTCGGCCGCCCCGTACGCTGAACCGCGTGACGAAAACGGGGGGTGGCCCGCGACCGCGCGGTACGTGGTGGCGGGAAGGGGCGGTCACCGCGACGGCGTTCGTGCTCTGTCTGCTCGGCGGGGTGGTGCAGGTCGACGACACCCTGACCGCGCCTCCCGCCGCCGCGTACGTCATCGCCGTGGTCTCCTGCGCCGTGCTGCCGCTACGGCGCCGGGCGCCCCTGGCCGTGCTGGCGGCCACGACCGCGAGCGGCGTACTGGTGGCGCCCCTGGGTCTGCTGCTGAGCCCGCTCATCGTGGCCCCCGCCCTGATCACCGCCTACTCCTACGCGCTCACCGCCCGCACCGAACGGCGCGCGGCCGGCGCGGTGTTGGGCACCTCCTTGGTGCTGCTCGTCGCCTCCACGCCCTTGTTCGGGGGCGTCTCGTGGCAGGACGCGAGCAGGATGGGATCGGTGGCGGCGTTCCCGCTGATGGCCGGCGTCCTCGGCCACTCCGTACGGAACCGACGGGCCTACCTGGCGGCCGTGGAGGAGCGGGCCCGGCGGGCCGAGGAGAGCCGCGACGGCGAGGCGCGGCGGCGGGTGGCGGAGGAACGGGTACGTATCGCACGGGAGTTGCACGACCTCGTGGCCCATCAGATCACCCTGGCCAACGCGCAGGCCACGGTCGCCGCCCATCTCTTCGACATCCGCCCGGAGCAGACCCGTAAGAGCCTGCGCGAGCTGGTCGAGACAACGGGTCACGCGCTGGACGAACTGCGGTCCACCGTCGGTCTGTTGCGTCAGTCCGGGGACACCGCCGGGCCCGCCGAACCGGCGCCCGGTCTGTCCCGGCTGCCCGCGCTCCTCGCGTCGTTCCGCGGCGCGGGTCTGGAGGTGTCGGTGGAACAGGAAGGCACAGCACGGCCGTTGGCACCGGGTGTGGACCTCACCGCGTACCGCATAGTCCAGGAGGCCCTGACCAACGTGACCAAACACGCCGCCACCGGCACCGCCCGCGTGCACCTCGCCTGGAGCCGCGACCGCGTGACCGTCACCGTCGCCGACGACGGAGAGGGCGCGGTGGCCGTGCACGGCCGCCCGCCCGGCTACGGACTGATCGGGATGCGGGAACGTGCCACCGCCGCCGGAGGTCAGCTCTCCGCCGGCAGACGCCCGGAGGGCGGCTTCCTCGTCTCCGCCGAGCTGCCCCTCCCGCCCGCCAGGCCCGGGGGTGCGCCATGACGCTCCGGGTGCTGCTCGCCGACGACCAGGCCCTGCTGCGCGACGCGTTCCGGATCCTGCTCGACACCGCCGACGACATCACCGTGGTCGGCGAGGCCGCCGACGGCCGCGAGGCGGTGCGGCTCACCCGGAAGCTGCGCCCGGACGTGGTGATCATGGACATCCGGATGCCCGAGGTCGACGGGCTCGCCGCCACCTCGGAGATCTGCGCGGACCCGGAGCTGCGGGCCAGCCGCATCCTGATCCTCACCACGTACGAGACCGACGAGTACGTCGCCCAGGCGCTGCGCGCGGGGGCCGCCGGCTTCATCGGCAAGGGCATCGGCGCCGAGGACCTGCTGAACGCCGTGCGTACGGTCGCCGACGGCGACACCCTGCTGTCCCCCGCGGCGACCCGCTCCCTGGTCACCCGTTTCCTGGCCACCCCGGACGCCCCCCGGCCGCACGACCCCGACCGGCTCGCCGTACTCACCCCGCGCGAACGGGAGATGGTGGCCCTGGTCGCGACCGGCCTGTCCAACCAGGAGATCGCCGAGCGGATGTTCCTCAGCCCCTTCACCGTCCGCGCCCATGTGCAGCGCGCCATGACGAAGCTGGAGGCGCGTGACCGGGCACAGCTCGTCGTCATCGCCTACCGGACGGGCCTGGTCGAAAACTGAGCGCGCCCGTCGTACGTGCGGCGTCACCGCGGCAGGGCGAACTCCGGCAGCGTCAGGGCCGAATGGGCCGGTCGCGGCGGCGCGGCGGGCAGGGTGAGGAGGTCACGCAGCCCCCGGTCGCGTTGCTCCAGCGCCCGCTCCGTGGTGGGGAAGAGCGTGGCCGCGCCGTTGTCGACCAGGGCCTGGTTCATGGCGACGAACGGACGGAGGTCCCGTTCGTACGCGGCGAATGCCGCCCGGTGATCTCCGTACGCGGCAAGGGAGTTGGCGAGCATGTAGGCGCCGGCCAGTGCGAGGCTGGAGCCTTGTCCGGTGAGGAACGAGGGGGCGTACGCGGCGTCGCCGACGAGCGCGACGCGACCGCGGGACCAGGCGGGCATACGGATCTGGCCGGCCGTGTCGAAGAACAGATCGTCCGCGTCGCGCATGGCGTCGACCATCGCCGCCACCCCCTCCCATCCCGCGCCCGCGAAGGCCGAGGCGACCAGGTCCCGTTGGGCGCCCGGGTTCCGGGGGACGTCGAGCGCCGGCCCCGGCCGGTGGAAGTTCAGGAAGCCGTGCAGTTCGTCGTCGTCCCCGACGGCGTAGAGGGCCGCGGCCTTCCCGGGGCTGTTCCACATCATCACCTCGCGGGAGAGCCCGAAGGTGTTCGGCAGGGTGAAGATGGCGAAGCAGTAGCCGAGGTAGCGGTGGAACCGCTCCTCGGGGCCGAACAGGGACTCCCGGGTGCGTGAGTGCATGCCGTCGGCGCCCACGACGAGGTCGTACGTGCGCCGTCGCCCGCTGCGGAACGTCACGTCGACCCCGTTCTCGTGATCGTCGAGGACGTCGATGGCATCGCCGAACAGGAACTCGACGTCGTCGCGGACGGCCGCGTAGAGGCTCGCGGCCAGATCCCCGCGACGTATCTCAAGGTCCTGTCCCTCGACACCGCCGGAGACGGCGCTCGGGGTGAGTGACGCCACCTTGCCGCCGTCGGCGTCGAGGAATGTGAGACGGCGCGAGTCGATGTGCGCGTCCCGCAGCCCCGGCAGTATCCCCATCCGCCGGACCACCTCGATCGCGGTGCCTCGGATGTCGACGGGGTAGCCACCGCCGCGCAGCGCGCCCGCCTTCTCCACCACGGTGACCGCGTATCCGGCCCGGTGCAGCCAGTACGCCAGGGCGGGTCCGGCGATGCTGGCCCCGGAGATCAGTACGTGGCGTCCGGTACGGGTCATGCCCCTGCTCCTTTGTTGGTGGCGTGGAGTTTCGTGACGCGGACAACGAGCAGTGACAGTGCGGCGACAAGGCCGGCGACGGCGAATCCGGTCACGAAGGCCGACTCCGCCGGCAGGCCCGTCACCGGGTCGCCCCCGGCGCCGAGGATGGCGCCGCCGAGCTGGGCGCCCAGCGCGACGCCGATCACCCGGGTCACCACGAGCAGGCTGGTGGCGATGCCGATGTCCTTGGTCTCGACGGCGGTCGCGGTCCCGGCGAGCAGCGCCGTCGTACCGACGCCCGCCGCGAACGCGGTCAGCACCTTCGCGAGGACGAGGTGCCACGGCGCGGTGTGCTGCGCCGCCAGGGCGATCAGCGTGGCCGCCGTGACGACGGCGCCCACGACGACCACGGCGCGCGGGCCGAACCGCCGCGCCGCGACCCCGCCGACCGAGTCGCTCAACGCCCCGGCGACGGCGCCGGGAAGGAGGAACAGTCCGATGTCGGTGGTGCTCGCTCCGAAGCCGTAACCGTCGCCCGATATCGCGAACAGCTGCGGGAGCAGGAAGATCACCATCCCGGCGGTGACGGTGATGACGAAGGTGAGTACGCACGCGTGCCACATCGCGGGCTTCGCCAGCATGCGCAGATCGACCATCGGAGCGACCGCCCGGCGCTCGACGGCGACCCAGCCGGTCCCGAGGGCGGCGACGGCCACCGCGACGGCGCCGACGGCTGGTGGCGGAAGGCTGCCGTTCGTCACGGTCACGAGCCCGAGCATGAACGTGAGCAACGTGGCGCTCAGCAGAAGTACGCCGGGCCAGTCGATCCCGCTGTCCGATTCGGCGGGCGGATCGTGCGGCATCAGCCGGGCCACGGCCATCGTCGTCGCGATGATGACGGCCGTCGGCAGCGCGAACATCCAGTGCCAGGAGAGCAGTTCGGCGATCGGCCCGGCGATCAGGGTGCCCACCATGCCGCCGCCGGTGAACAGGGCGATGACGACCCCGATCGCCACCTGCGACTCGCCTGCCGACAGATGCTTGCGCACCAGGATGAAGGAGAGCGGCAGCGCGCCCACCATGGCGCCCTGAAGTACCTGGCCGAGCAGCAGCACCGGCAGATTCGGCGCCACACTCGCCAGCAGACCGCCGGCCGCGACCACGGCCATCAGCCGGATCAGCACCCGCTTCCCGCCGTAGCGGTCGCCGAGTTTGCCCGCGACAGGGGTGAGGACGGCGCCGGTGATCAGCAAGGTGTTGCCGATCAGGGCCCCTTCGTCGGGAGTGACCCCCAACTCACCTTGCAGCAGCGGGATCGCGGGCTCCACCACTGACTGGAGGGTGCCGAGGGCGAGTGCCAGCACGCCGAGGGCGGCGATCGAGAGCCTTCCGATACGGGGCGGGGGAAGCGCGGTCACAGCTTGGGACATGGATGTCCTCTTCATCGTGGGTGACGGGCGGATACGGGGACCCGCGTACGCCTCCCACACTTCCGCCAGGCGGCCCCGCCGGGCATCGTCCCCAGTCCCCGTTCGCCCCTGGTGCGACCGGACCAGCCGCGCGCCTTTCCTGGTGCCTACGCACCACAGCCCTCGGCCGTCCGGCGTGCCTCGTGGGTGGTCAGCGCCGCGAGGATCAGGGTCGCGGTGATCGATCCGGCCGCCATCAGTGTCATCGCCGTTGCCGGGGACGTCAGTTGGGCCAGGGCGCCCGCGAGGGCGGCGGCGGTGCCCTGGAGCGCGGCCGTGCCCGTGGCGTGCAGGCCGAGGGCGTGGCCGGCGAGGTCGCCGGGGGTGAGGGCGAGCAGCCGTTCCTGGAGGACCAGGGTCGCGGCGAAGCCGACGGAGGCGACGGCGGCGGCCACGGCCGACAGCGCCACTCCCGGCCGCAGGACGAAGAACAGGTACGGGACGGCCAGCAGCAGGCGCAGCGGGGTCGCGAGCCGGGGCCGCCACGCGGGCGGTACGAGGCGGCCCACCAGCAGGTCGCCCGCGATCATGCCGAGCGCCCCGCACGCGTACAGCGTCCCGGCGGCGCCGGGGGCGTAGGAGACGTACAGCGAATCGCCGCCGATCACCAGGCCGTTGGGGACCCACAGGGCGAGGTACGTCAGACGGCGGGGCCGCGAGGACCACAGGAGCGCGTTGGTGCGCCAGGTCGCCGCCAGGGACGGGCGGCCGGAGGCGCGCGGTGGGCGGGCCGTGAGGCCCAGGCGGGTGACGAGCGCCGACAGCGCGTACAGGGCCGCCGCGAGGAGCAGACAGGTCCGTGGCGACAGGAGCGCCAGCAGTACGCCGCCGGTCGCGAACCCGGCCATCTGGGTCAGGCCCCAGAGCATGCTGTACACCGAACGCCCGAGGACGTAGCCGTCCTTGGGCAGGATCTCGGTCAGCAGCCCCCCGCGCACTCCCCCGCCCAGCGACGCGACCAGGCCCTGCGCGAGCAGGACGCCGAAGACCGCCCACAGCGGCAGACCGGGCAGCGCCTGCACCGCCGTACCGGCCGCGAAGGCCAGCGAGAGACCGGTGAGGATCGCCCGCGGGGGCAGCCGGTCGGCGCCCGACAGCAGGAACATGGCCCCCGCCAACTGCGCCAGCTGCGGGCCGAACATGCTCAGCGCCGAGAGGAACGGGGAGCCGGTGGCCCGGAAGACCAGCGTGCCGAGGGCGAGACCGCCGATCGTCTGAGCCGCGGCGAAGGCGGCGAAGGAGAGCAGGAACGGGGTGAACTCCGGTGTCCGGAACAGGGTTTGGTAGCTGCGCATACGCCGAAGTCTCGACGCGGCCGGGGGCGGGGGTCACTGTTTCGCGGAGACCTTCGGGGAGACCTTCGCGGGCTCGCTCCTGCTTCTGCTCCCGCTGCCGCTCCTGTCCGACGCCGGGCGCCGGGGCCCTCGTACGAGGACGTAGACGAGCAGCAGCGCCATGACGGCGACGCCCGCCCACATGGCCTGCTGCCAGCCGTCGACGAACGACTCCTGGGCGGCCCGGATCAGTGCCCGCGCGTGCGGCCCGCCCGACTTGTCCGCCGCTTCGACGGCGTTGGCGATTCCCTCGCGGGCGGTGTCGGCGACGCCCTCCGGGACGGGTACAGCGGCGAGTCGGCCGTCGATGGCGCCCCGGTAACCGGCGGACAGGAGCGCCCCGAGCAGGGCGACACCGAGCGCGGTGCCGAACTCCCTGGTGACGTCGTTGAGCGCGGAGGCGACACCCTGGCGTTCGCGGGGCAGGGCGCCGGTGATGGCCTCCGTCGCCGGGGTCATCGTCAGGCCCATGCCGATGCCCATGGCGAGCATGCCGGGCAGGACGGAGAAGTAGCCGTCGCCGACGGACACGAGGCCGGCCATGAGCGCCAGGCCCGTGCCGCCCAGGAGGATGCCGAGGGCCATGGTGGCCCGGCTGCCGGCGCGTTCGGCGAGGCGGGGCGCGAGGCCGGAGGTCAGCATCATCAGTACGGCCATGGGCATGAGCGCCAGCGTCGCCGACAGCCCGGACCAGCCGAGTACGGCCTGGAGGAACGGGAACAGGACGACGAAGATGCCGGCCTGGACGCCGAAGACCGCGAGCAGGGCGACGGAACCACTGGCCAGGCCGCGTTCGCGGAAGAGCCGGACGTCGAGGAGCGGAGCGGGACTGCGCAGTTCCCACGCGACGAAGGCGACGGCCGCGAGGACCCCGGTCAGCAGACTCAGCAGGGTCACGGGCGCGGTCCAGCCCCGCTCGGGTCCTTCCTGGAGTACGAAGATCAATCCGACCACGGCGACGACCGACGTCAGCGCGCCGACCGTGTCGAAGGAGTGCTTCGAGTCCTCGCGCGAGTCGGGCACGGTCCGCACCGTCATGACGAGGGCGACGAGCACGAGCGCGACGGGCAGCAGGAAGAGCCACCGCCAGTTCGCGACGTCGACCAGGGCGGCCGACAGGAACATGCCCAGGATGCCGCCACCGCCGGCCACGCCGGTCCACACCCCGATCGCCCGCCCGCGTTCCTCCGCCGGGAAGGTGGAGGTGATGACGGCGAGGGTGACGGGCATGATCATCGCCGCGCCCACGCCGCTGAGGACGCGTGCGGCGAGCATGATCCCGGCCGACGGGGCGAGGGCGGCGACCGCCCCGGCGACCCCGAAGACGACCAGACCCGCGAGCAGGACCGGCTTGCGGCCCCAGCGGTCGCCGACCGCGCCGAGCGGCAGGAGCAGCGCGGCCAGGCTGAGGGTGTAGCTGTTGATGATCCACAGGATCGTGGGCTGCGAGGCGTCGAAGGCGACGGCCATGTCGGGCTGGGCGACGTTGAGCCCGGACACGGAGGCGATGACGGCCATCAGCGCGATGCACACCGTGATCAGGATCGCGCGGCGCTGACGGGGGTCGGGTGGGTTCGTACTGGTCACTGAACTGCTCGCTGAACTGCTCACTGGGGGTGGACCTTTCGCGTCACTGAGGGCGGCCGGGGATTGGCCGGGGACGGGGACGGGGACGATCGTGGTCAGGGTGGTGGCGGATAGGCAAAGTTGTTTGCCGATCGGCAAACCGCAGGCCCAGACTGGGCGCATGGATGACGACGAAGTGGACCGCACGCTCGACGCCGTCGGCCCCCGGCTGAAGCACCTGCGCCTCGCCCGCGACATGACGCTGACCGGCCTCGCGAAGGCGACCGGCATCTCGGTCAGCACGCTGTCGAGACTTGAGGCGGGCCTGCGGCGCCCCACACTCGAACAGCTTCTGCCGCTCGCCCGCGTGTACGGCGCCACCATCGACGAGCTGGTCGACGCGCCGCGTACGGGCAACCCGCGCGTCAATCTGCGCCCGATCGCCTGCGGCGACGGATCAACCGTGCTGCCCCTGACCCGCAGGCCCGGCGGCATCCAGGCGTACAAGTTCGTCCTGCCCGCCGCTGCGGGCGGCGTCGTGGAGCCCGTGCCGCGCACGCACGAGGGTTACGACTGGGTGTACGTCCTCAACGGCACGCTCCGGCTGCTCCTCGGCGAGCACGATCTGCTCCTCAAACCGGGCGAGGCGGCCGAGTTCGACACCCGTACGCCCCACTGGTTCGGGGCCACCGAGGCGGGGCCGGTCGAGTTCCTGAGCCTGATCGGCAAGCAGGGCGAACGCGCGCATGTGCGTGCGGCGCCGAAGTCCCCGGCCACCTAGGGGGTGTTGGGGACGTCCCGTCCGGCGGGCGGCGCCTGGTGCGGCACCTCGCCTGGCGGGCGTACGACGCCATCCGCCCGAAGGGCGGGGCCGACGCCCGCCGCGGAGCGGCTGACGTCACACTGGTGCGTGCGCCCGCAAGGCGGAGCACCGACCTCGTACGGAGAGTCTCGGTCGTCTCCGACAACGCGGCGAGCGCGCCAGGCACCGTCCGCCAGACGGGACTTCCCCAACACGGCCTAGCCGACAACGGCAGCAGCCAGCGCCGCGTCCGTGTCGGCCGTCGTCAGGTCGGCGTTGATGTGCGCGCCGGACAAGGCGCCCGCCGCCGCGGAGGCGCCCACCTGTGCCGACGGGTCGGCGGCGTTGCCCGCCACCCATACGCCACGGACCGGGGTGGCTCCGGCCGTGCCCGTGGCGAAGTGGCGGCCCATGCCGCCGGGCAGGTCCTCCATCGGCAGTTCCAGGCCGGCCAGGCCCTCCGTACGGGCCCACATGCCGGTCGCCACCGCGATGACGCGGCGCGCGACGAGCTGGCCGTCGGTCAGCCGCACCCCCTCGATACGGCCGTCGCCGGTCGACTCGACCGCCGCCACCGGGGTGTCCACGACCCGGATCGCGCGGGCGGCGAAGCGTGCGCGGGTCTCCTCGTCCAGGACGGTGTCGCGGGTGAAGTAGACCAGGTCGTCGGTCAACTGCCGGAACAGCAGCGCGTGATGGACGGAGGCCGGGCCGACGGCCAGGATCCCGATGGGCTTGTCGCGTACCTCCCAGCCGTGGCAGTACGGGCAGTGCACCACGCCGTGGCCCCAGTGCCGGGCCAGTCCGGGGACTTCGGGCAGTACGTCGCGCAGGCCGGTGGCGACCAGCAGCCGGCGCGCCCGCAGGGTGCCGCCGTCCGCGAGCGTGATCGTGAAGCGCGGATCGCCCTCGGCGGAGGGGGCGGCCGGGACGGCGGAGATCACCTCGCCCTCGATCACCTCGCCGCCGTAGCCGCGTACCTCCTCGCGCCCCCGGCGCAGCAGTTCCGCCGGCGGGACACCCTCCTGGCCGAGCAGGCCGTGCACGCCGTCGGCGGGCGCGTTACGGGGGGTGCCGCCGTCGATGACGACGACGGAGCGGCGGGAGCGGGCGAGCATCAGCGCGCCGTTCAGGCCGGCGGCTCCGCCGCCGATCACGACGGCGTCGATGGTCGCTTCGGTAGCTGCGTGCATGGGGTGCCTCTTCTCGCGCGGGCCCGGCCCGGGGCGGGCCGGTCTGGTACGACCACCGTAGGCACTGCTTGCGTATGAGGCATAGCATGTTGCCTATGACGCAAGATGATGGAGATCTGGACAGCTTGGTACGCAAACGGGTCCGCGCGCTGCGCGTGGCACAGGGCTTGTCCCTGGACGAACTGGCCACCCGCGCCCGGCTCAGCCCCTCCACACTCAGCCGGATCGAGAACGGTCAGCGCCGTCTCGCCCTCGACCAGCTCGTCACCCTCGCCCGCGCCCTGGACACCACCCTTGACCAGTTGGTCGAGACGGCGACGGACGACGTCATCTCCAACCCCACGATCGACGCCGCCCACCAGCAGATGCGCTGGGCCGTGCGGGCTGACCCCGGCATGAGCGTCGTACGCCAGCGCCTGACGGACCCCCCGCCCGACAGCCCCTCCCGCATGCGCGCCCACCCGGGCCGCGAATGGTTCGTCGTGCTCTCCGGCACGGCCGTGCTGCTCCTGGGCAACCGGCGCTTTCGCGTGGAGACCAACCAGGCCGCCGAATTCCCGACGATGCTGCCGCACGCGATCGGCGCCGAGGGCGGGCCGTGCGAACTGCTCGGCATCTTCGACCGCGACGCCCGCCGGGGGCATCAGCGCGGCGACGAGGGCCCGTCGGACTGACGACCGGTTGCGCGGCGCGCAGGCGGGCGGCCACCTTCTTGCCGTTCCGGACAGCGGCCGGTCGGCCCGCCCATGATCGCCATAGCGTGGCCGCCATGACACATCCCGGCCATGCCGCCCACGCCGCGCACTCCTCGCACTCCTCGCACTCCGCTCACAACGCCGACGCCGACGCCGACGCCCAGCACGACCAGGTCGACATCCTCGACCTGGACGCCGAAGTCCTCGCCGAGCACATCGCCTCCATCACCGCGTGGCTGCCCGTCAAAGCCGACCCCCGCCACATCGTGGATCTGGGCTGCGGCACCGGAGCCGGCACCCTCGCCCTACTCACGCGTTTCCCCGACGCCCACGTCACGGCCGTCGACACCTCGGCCGGCCATCTGAACCGGCTGCGGGAGAAGGCCGAAGCGGCCGGTCTCGCCGATCACGTACGCACCGTGCAGGCCGACCTCGACGGGGACTGGCCGGACCTCGGCACACCCGAACTCGTCTGGGCGTCGGCCTCCATGCACCACATGGCCGACCCCGACCGCACCCTGCGCCAGGTCCACGGCACGCTCGCCCCCGGCGGGCTGTTCGCCGTCGTGGAACTGGCCGGCTTCCCGCGCTTCCTGCCCGAGGACGCCCCGGCGGACCGCCCCGGACTCGAAGAGCGCTGCCACGCCGCCATCGACCACCACCACGCCCAGCAGGTGCCCCACCGAGGCGCCGACTGGGGCACCAAACTGGCCGCCGCCGGCTTCACCGTCGAGGGCGAACGCACCGTCACCGTCAACACGGGCCCGCCCCATCCCGACGCCGTCGGCCGTTACGCGCTCAGCAGCCTGACCCGCATGCGCGGCGTCGTCGCCGAGACGCTGCCCCCCGAAGACCTCGCCGCGTTCGACCGGTTGCTGGATGCCGACAGCCCCCACGGCATCCTGCGCCGCGCCGACCTGACGGTGCGCACGGAACGCGTCGTGTGGGCGGCGAGGCGGTAATTCGCTGGCTTCCCGGACCGCCCGGCCGTGAGACTTCCGGCGTGACGCTGCACGAGAACGAGATCCCGGTCGACGAGCCGCTGGTCCGCACGCTGCTGAAGGCGCAGTGCCCGGACTGGGCCGAACTGCCCCTGTCACCGGCGGGCGCGGGTACGGACAACGTCATGTACCGGCTCGGCGACGACCTCCTCGTACGGCTTCCACGCACCGCCGACACCGCAGAGTCCATCCGCAAGGAGCTGGAGTGGCTTCCCCGGCTGGCGCCACTCCTCTCCCGCCCGGTCCCCGCGCCCGTCCACGCCGGGACACCCACCGACGGCTTCCCGCTCATCTGGTCGGTCTACCGCTGGATCGACGGCGACCGGACCGGCCCGGACACCGTCCGGGACTGGGCCGCCTTCGGTGCCGATCTGGCGGCCGCGGTACGGGAGTTGCACGGCACCGACCTGATGGGGGCCACTCGTACGGGCGACCTCAGCTGGTACCGGGGTGGCAGCCTGCGGGAGTGCGACCAGTGGATCGGCCGGTCTCTCGCCGACTGCCGGACCAACCTGGGTACGGAGCTGGACGTCGACACCCTGGAGCGGCTGTGGCGGGCAGCGCTCGTACTGCCGGAGCCGTCCGCGCCGCACGTCTGGCTGCACGGGGACCTCAAGCCGACCAATCTCCTGGCCAGGGACGGCAAGCTGCACGCGCTCATCGACTTCGGGTGCCTGTCGGTCGGCTCGCCGGACGCCGAGCACTCCACGGTCTGGGATCTGCCGCGCCCGGCGCGGGAGTCGTACTGGGACGCCCTCGGACTCGACGACGCGACCTGGCATCGCGCCCGTGCCTGGGCGACCGCGGTCGGTGTCGCCGGGATCTCGTACTACTGGGACACCTATCCCGCCTTCGTCGCCGAGTGCCGGGCGCGACTTCAGGCGATTCTGACCGACGCGGCTGAGCGCTGACCGATTCAGACGGTCTGCTTCTCCCGTCCCCTCGTCGGCTGTTCCCGCTTCTCCTCCGATTCCGCCTTCTTCGTCTCGGGCTCCTGCGCCGACTCCACGGCGCCCGCCACCGCCTGCACAGCCTGCTCGGCCTCGGCGGGCGTGGCGCGCTCCAGGTAGCGGAGAAGTTCGACGGGGAAGGGCAGAACGAGCGTCGAGTTCTTCTCGGCGGCGACAGCCACCACCGTCTGCAACAGCCTCAGTTGGAGTGCGGCGGGCTGGCCGGCCATCTGCCTGGCAGCCTCGGAGAGCTTCTTCGACGCCTGGAGCTCCGCGTCCGCGTTGATCACACGCGCCCTGCGCTCACGGTCCGCCTCGGCCTGGCGCGCCATGGACCGCTTCATGGTCTCCGGCAGCGACACGTCCTTGATCTCGACCCGGTCGATCTGTACGCCCCAGCCGATGGCGGGGCTGTCGATCATCAGCTCCAGGCCCTCGTTCAGCTTCTCGCGGTTCGACAGCAGATCGTCCAGATCGCTCTTACCGATGATCGACCGCAACGACGTCTGCGCCATCTGCGACACCGCGAACCGGTAGTCCTCGACGCGGATCATCGCGTCCGCCGCGTCGACGACCTTGAAGTAGATGACCGCGTCCACGCGCACGGTGACGTTGTCGCGCGTGATGCCGTCCTGTGCGGGGACGGGCATCGTCACGATCTGCATGTTGACCTTGCTGAGCCGGTCCACGAACGGAAGGATCAGCTGGAATCCGGGCCCTCGGATGCCCTCGCGCAGCCGGCCGAACCGGAAGACCACGCCTCGCTCGTACTGCTTGACGACGCGTGCCGCCGCCAGCCCGTAGATCCCGAATACGCATATCAGCGCTATGACTGCTACTGCCAGTGCCTCGCCCATGATCAACCCCTGACGCCGGACCGAGGTTTCACCTCCAACGATACGACTGCGGCGCCGTCCCTACAGGTCTGCCGCTGCCAGGGGCTTACGTGCCACGAATCCCCACTGGTCCACCGGCTCGGGCGCCGGTTCGGCCGGGTGCCAGAGGTTGACGGGGCCGACCGGGGCGAGGAATTCGAGGCCGTCGCCCGCGGGCTCCAGCTGGGCTGCCGTACGCAGGTGGATCGGCGGCCCGCCGCCCGCGGCGTACGCCGCTGCCGCCGCCCGCATGTCCGGGGAGTCGACCGAGTCGCAGGTGGCGAGGTAGCTGCCGGGCGCCATGGCGCTCATGTAACGCCGCGCGACGGCGCACGCCTCCGCCGGGTCCTCGACATGTCCGAGCATGGACAGCATCAGGACCGCGACCGGCCGGTCCAGGTCCAGGATCTCGCCCGCAGCGTCGAGCACGTGCCGTACGTCGCGGACATCGGCGTCCAGGTAGTCGACGGCTCCCTCGGGGGACCCGAGGGGCAGCAGCGCGCGGCCGAGTTCGAGGACGGTCGGGTCGTTGTCGACGTACACGATCCGCGCCCGCCCGTCGACGGCCTGGGCCACCTGGTGGGTGTTCGGCTCGACCGGCAGCCCGGTGCCCAGATCGAGGAACTGGGCGACACCGGCCCGCGCGGTGTGGTCCACGACCCGTTCCAGGAACGCCCGTGAGGCGCGGGCCGCCGCCGGTACGACGGGGAAGCTGAGCCCGATCGCGTCGGCCAGCTCCTTGTCCGCCTCCGTGTAGATCCGGCCCCCGCCCAGGCAGCACCAGGTGCCCGCCGACGACGGGCCTTTCGGCTGAAGGTCGCGCTCCCTCATACAAGACACTCTCTCCGCTGTCGGCCGGACCATGCGTCGAACCACGCGCGCCGTCGGATCGCCGCACTCGCACGCACCGTCACGGCGCGTCGAGCACCGCCACCTCCACCCGGCCCAGCCGTTCCGCGTCCGCGATGATGTCGATCCCGGTGACCTTGTCGTCCACGATCGTGAACGCGAGGACCAGGAACAGCCGCCCGCCCGGCGCCATCACCAGTCCGGGCGACCCGTCGATCAGCGCGGGCTGGGTGAACCTGACCCGCTCCGCGGCCACGGACGCGCCCTTCGCGACGTTCCGCGCGCCGCGCAGGGTTATCGGCGCGCGGCTGGGGCCCGCCGCGCGGTCGGCGCGGAGGATCACGTCCGAGTCGAGCAGCGCGACCAGCGCCTCGAAGTTCCCGCCCCGGGATGCCGCGAGGAACGCCTCGACGACCCGGCGCCGGGGTGCGCTCCAGCAGCGGGGCGATCTCCTCGAAGGGCACGGCGAACATGTCGTGCAGGACGAAGGCCAGCCGCTCGGCGGGGGTCAGCGTGTCGAGCACGACCAGCAGGGCCAGCCCGACGGAGTCGGCGAGCACCGCCTCCTCCTCGGGATCGACCCGCGCGGCGCCATCGCCGTGCACCCCGGTGTCGAGCGGATCCTCGCGCCGGGAGGCGCGCGTACGCAGCATGTTCAGGCACACCCGCGCGATCACCGTCGTCAGCCAGCCGCTCGGATTCTCGATCTCGCCGGTGTCGGCGCGGTCGAGGCGCAGCCAGGTCTCCTGGACGGCGTCGTCGGCCTCGCTCGCGGAGCCGAGCATCCGGTAGGCGACCGCGCGCAGGCGGGTGCGGTCCTCCTCGAAACGCGCCAGCAGCCGACTGCTCTCGTCCATCGGTCACATTCCTCGCTCGCCGGGTGTCAGTGAAGTAGACCCTCTCAGCCCCGTCGACACGGAACGGGAAACACCCGGTCCACGAGAGTTTGGAGAAGCCATGACGTCATCAATCCTGGTCACGGGCGGCACGGGCACGCTCGGACGTTTCGTCACACCCCTGCTGCGCGCCGCCGGCCACGACGTACGCGTGCTCAGCAGGCACAGCCGCGCGCCCGAGGAGGGCGTCGAGTACGTGGCCGCCGACCTGCTCAAGGCGGAGGAAGCGGCGGCGGGCAAGGCGATCGAGTCCGCGCTGGACGGCGCCGACACCGTCCTGCATCTGGCGGGCGGCCCCAAGGGTGACGACGAGGCGACCCGGAATCTGGTGCGGGCCGCGTCCCGTGTCGGCGTACGGCACTTCGTCCACATCTCGGTCATCGGCGCCGACCGGATGCCGATCGGCTACTTCAGAGCCAAGTCCGGAGCGGAGCGTGTGGTGGCGGAGTCCGGGCTGCCGTGGACGACGCTGCGGGCGGCGCAGTTCCACGATCTGATCCTGACCGTAACGCGGCCGATGGCGAAGCTGCCGGTGATTCTGGCGCCCGGCGGGCTGCGGCTGCAGCCGGTGGACGCCCGCGACGTGGCGGCGCGGCTGGTGGAGCTGGCCATGGGCGAACCGGCCGGCCGGGTGGCGGACCTCGCCGGACCGAGGCTGTACCGGCTGGACGAGCTGACCCGTGGCTACCTCCAGGCACGGGGCGACGGCCGCCCGACGCGCCGCCCGACGGTGCCGGTGCGGATTCCGGGCAAGGTCGGCCGCGCGTACCGGGCCGAGGACAATCTGGCCCTCGACGGGGCCGATGTCGGGGCGCGGACCTGGGAGGACTTCCTGGCCGAGCGGGTGGCCGAGCGGGTGGCCGGCTCGCGTGGCTGACGCCCGGGGCGCGCGTATATCGCGTGGCGGACCGGCCTCCCCCTGCGCCAGGGTTGGCCCGTGAACACCGACGCCGCCCCCGACTTCCTCCCCGGTCTCGAACTGTCCCGGATCCTGTACGAGGAAGCGGTACGCCCCGTTCTCGACAGCGCGTATCCGGGCCTGCGGTACACCGCCGCGCGCGTCGGCTCCGGCTCCGAGGTGCTCGGCTTCGACTCGGCACGCTCCGCCGACCACGAGTGGGGGCCGCGGCTGAATCTGTTCCTGGCGGCGGACGACGTGGCCGGGCACGGGGCCGATCTGCACCGGCTGTTCGCCGAGCGGCTGCCGAAGCACGTACGCGGCTGGCCCACGCACTTCCGTCATCACGACCCCGAAGTCCCCATCGGGCTGATGGAGTTGACGGAAGGATCGGTCAACCACCGGGTCTCGGTCGACGAGGTCGGCGACTGGCTGAGCAGCCAACTCGGCACCCCGGTGACGGCGGAGCCGTCCGTACGCGACTGGCTCGCCATGCCCCAGCAGCGGCTCGCGGAGATCACCGGCGGCGCCGTGTTCCACGACGGGCTCGGCACGCTCGGCGCGGCGCGCGCCCGCCTCGCCTGGTACCCGGACCAGGTGTGGCGCCATCTGCTGGCCTGCCAGTGGCAGCGGATCTCCCAGGAGGAGGCGTTCGTCGGCCGGTGCGCCGAGGCCGGGGACGGTCTCGGGTCGGCGGTCGTGGCGGGGCGGCTGGTGCGGGATCTGATGCGGCTGTGTCTGCTGCTGGAGCGGACGTACGCCCCGTACAGCAAGTGGCTCGGCAGCGCCTTCGGGCGGCTCGCGGTCGCCGACGGGCTGACGCCGTCGCTGACGGGCGCGCTGGCGGCGACGGAGTACCCGGCGCGGGAGCGGCACCTGTGCGACGCGTACGAGTACGTGGCCGCGCTCCAGAACGCGGCGGGGCTCGCGGAACCGGTGGACCCGGCGTGCCGGCCGTACCACGACAGACCGTTCCGGGTGCTGCACGCCGAACGCTTCGCCCAGGCCCTGGCGGCGACGGTCACCGATCCCGGGCTACGCGGTCTGCCGCTGACCGGCGGCGTCGATCAGTGGGCGGACAGCACGGACTTCCTGGGCCTGACCGCCCCCCGGCGGGCGGCGGTCGACGCCCTCGCACGATCGGCGGACCGCGACGTCACTGCCTGAGCGTGCGAAAGAACTCCCGTACGTCCGCCACCAGCAGTTCCGGCACCTCCAGCGCCGCGAAATGGCCGCCCTTGTCGTACGAGGTCCAGCGCGTGATGTTGTTCGTCAGGTCCGCGATGTGGCGCAGCGGGATGAAGTTGTCGTGCGCGAAGTCGGCCAGCGCGGTCGGGACCGGGGACGGGTCGGGCGGCGTGCCCCAGTAGTCGGCGTGCGCCCGCTCGTAGTAGATACGGGCGGACGAGCCGATGGTGCCGGTCAGCCAGTACAGCATCACGTTGGTGAGCAACCGGTCGCGGTCGATCGCGCCGTAGGGGCGGCCGTCCGTCGTGTCGGCCCACTCGTGGAACTTCTCGGCGATCCAGGCCAGTTGGCCGACCGGCGAGTCCGTCAGGCCGTACGCCAGGGTCTGCGGGCGCGTCGACTGGATGTCGGCGTACCCCTGGCGGTCACGGGCGAACTCCCGCCCCCGCTCCCAGGACGCCCGCGTACGCCGGCGCTCCTCCGGGCTCAGCGGGGCCAGTTCCGCCCCGGTCGGCTCATGCGTCTGGCCGCCGCCCGGCAGCAGATTGAGGTGTACGCCGACGACCTGGCCGGGCCGGACGCGGCCCAGCTCGCGGGAGATGGCCGCGCCCCAGTCGCCGCCCTGGGTGCCGTACCGCTCGTAGCCCAGCCGCTCCATCAGTACGGCGAACGCGCGGGCCACCCGCCGGAACTCCCAGCCCTTGTCCCGCGTGGGCCCGGAGAGACCGAAGCCGGGGATGCTCGGCAGCACCAGGTGGAAGGCGTCGGCCGCGTCGCCGCCGTGCGCGCGGGGGTCGGTGAGCGGGCCCGCCACGTCCAGGAATTCGACGATCGAGCCCGGCCAGCCGTGGGTCATGATGAGCGGCGTCGCGTCCGGTTCCGGCGACCGGACATGGACGAAGTGGATGTCCGCCCCGTCGATGGTGGTGGTGAACTGCGGCCACCGGTTCAGCTCGGCCTCGGCGGCCCGCCAGTCGTACGCGTGGCGCCAGTGGTGCGCCAGCTCACGCAGGTGGCCGAGCGGGATGCCGTACGCCCAGCCCGCCCCCGGCAGTTCGTCGGGCCAGCGGGTGCGGTCGAGGCGGTCATGGAGATCGTCCAGGTCACCTTGCGGGATGTCGATGCGGAACGGGGTGATGCTCATAGCCGCGCATGCTATTTGAGCTCGCGCCTTGACCCTCACACCGGTGTCAACGTCCGACGCTGTGTCCCACGGCGCCCACCGCGCCCATGACACCGACACCGACACGAGGTGAGCATCATGGACAACCAGCTCTTCGACTACAGCCCGATCGTGGAACGCCCGCCCGTCCGGTGGCCGAACGGCGCCCGCATCGCCTTCTACGTGGGGCTCAATGTCGAGCACTACCAGGTCGACCGCCCCTCCACGAGCATCTTCGCGGGCACCGCCGGCCTGGCGCCCGACCCGTTGAACTACGGCTGGCGGGACTACGGCCCCCGGGTCGGTATCTGGCGCCTGATCGACAGCCTCGACCGGCACCGCGTCCGGGCCAGCGTGATGCTCAACTCCGATGTCGGCACCCGCTATCCGCAGATCGTGCGCGCGGGCCGCGACCGCGACTGGGCGTGGATCGCGCACGGCAGGAACAACTCCGTCTTCCAGGCCGACATGACGCTCGACGAGGAGCGCGCCTATCTCACCGACGTGGTCGACACCATCGAACGGGACACCGGGCACCGCCCACGCGGCTGGCTGGGCCCCGCGCTCACCGAGACCTTCCAAACGCCCGCCCTGCTGGCCGAGTTGGGGCTCAGCTACCTGCTGGACTGGTCCAACGACGACCAGCCGTACCGGCTGAATGTGCCCGGCCTGCTGAGCGTCCCGTACTCCATCGAGGTCAACGACATCAGCCTGTTCGTCGGCAAGAGCCTCAGCGGTCCGGACTTCGTGCGGATCGTGAAGGACCAGCTGGCGCAGTTGTACGAGGACGCGGCGGACAGCGGGCGGGTGATGTCGCTGGTGCTGCACCCGTTCGTCATCAACCAGCCGTTCCGGCACCGGTATCTGGACGAGGCGCTGGAGCACATCGCGAACCACCCGGGCGTCTGGCTGACGACGAGCGACGAGATCGCGGAGCACTACGCGCGGCACCACGGGGAGCACCGCGCGCGGCACCACGCCGAGTGAACTCGCTCGCGCGGCGCCGGTGTTCCGTCCTACCGTCGCCGTATGGACATGACGAACGGCCCGGCGTCGGCGGTGACCCACGCGCGCGCCCTGTGGACCGAACTCGCCGGTGTCCCGGTCGAGTTCACCTCCCCCACCGACGTCGTGGTCGCGCCCGGCTCGCTGCTCTGTCCGCCGGGCTGGGCCGGGATCGTACGCGTCGGCGACGCCGCCGTCGTCACGGCACCTGACGCGCGGAGCGCCGAGGCGCTGGGCGAGGCGGCACGGATTCTCTCGTACGGGGAACTGACCGACCCGGTCCGGCTCGGCGTGACCCTGAGCGGTACGGCCCCGGTGCTCGACGTGCTGGGGCCCGCCACGCTCTGCTATCTGGACGGGGGCCGGGACGCGTTCGTGCCCGCGCCCGGCCCGGTCGAGCAGGTGGCGGCGGACGACCGGAGCGAGCTGAAGGCGCTGCTGGCCGGCGTCGGGCAGGACGACGCCGACGAGAGCGGCCTGGACGAGATCGGCTCACCGGCGTTCCTGCTGGTCGAAGGCGGCGTGGCGGTCGCGGCGGCCGGATATCTCTCCTGGCCCCGGTCGGTCGCCCACCTGTGCGTCCTGGTCGCTCCGCACCACCGGCGCCGGGGATTGGCCGGGGTCGTGGCGTCGGCGGCGGTGTCGCACGCGCTCGACGCCGGTCTGCTGCCGCAGTGGCGGGCCCGCCCGTACCCCTCGCGGCGGGTGGCCGCCGCCCTGGGCTTCCGGGAGCTGGGCGCTCAGCTCAGCGTGCGGATGTAGGTCGTTCCCGGGCGCCCGTTGAGGTCGATCGCGCCCGTGGTCACGAATCCCGTACGGGTCAGCACGGTGTGCGAGGCGGTGTTGTCGTCGGTGGTCTTCGCGCGCAGCGCGGTCAGCCCGTACGTCTCGGCGGCCTGCACACAGATCTGCCGGACGGCGTCCGTCGCCAGGCCCTTGCCGGCCGCCTTCTCGGCAATCCGGTACCCCAGCTCGGCGACCCCGTCCTCCACATCGACGAGGTTGACACGCCCGACCACCTCCTCCGTGACCAGCACGTGGAAGTAGCACAGCCCGGTCGCCTGCTCGGCCAGCCGTTCGGCGTGGAGCGCGGCGAAGTCGGTGAAGTACGCGTCGCCCCGGTCGGGGATCGACGCGGCGAAGTAGGCCCGGTTCTCGCGCTCGAAGGCGAGAACCGCCGGAGCGTGGTCGAGACGGAGCAGCTGGAGTTCGGGCATGCGGGGCACGGTACCGGCCACCGGTCAGCGGTTGTACCGGATTATCTGCGTGGCAGCCGGACGGCGCCGACGAGTACCGTTCCGTCGCATGACAGCAGACCTCGGCCCCGGCCTCGATCATGAACTGATCGACGCGGCCACCCGCCTCGCCGAGGCCCACGCCAGGAACGACGACCACACCATGGCGTGCGCCGCCCGCGACCGGGACGGGCGGATCATCACCGGGCTGAACGTGTACCACTTCACCGGCGGCCCCTGTGCCGAGCTGGTGACGATCGGCGCGGCGGCGGCCGTCGGCGCGTACGACCTCGTCACCATCGTGGCCGTGGGGAACGAGGGGCGGGGTGTGCGGTCGCCCTGCGGGCGCTGCCGGCAGGTGCTGCTGGACTACTTCCCGCACATCGAGGCCGTGGTGGACACGGAGAACGGCCTGCGGGCGGTGCCGGTACGGGAGTTGCTGCCGTACGCGTACGAGACCCCGGCGGACGACGACACCACCTCCCAGGCCGACGCCTAGAACGGCAACTCCGCGCTGTGCAGCACGTGCAGCCGGGACACCGCCCTCGTCAGCACCACGTACAGCCGGTACGCGCCACGGGCCTCCGATGCCGCGATCGTGGCCGGTTCGACCGCCACGACGTGGTCGTATTCGAGGCCCTTGGCGAGAGAGGCGGGCAACAGCGTGACGCGGGCGCCCAGTTCGCCGGGGAACCCGGGTGCCAGGCCCGCCCCGGTCAGCGCCTCACGCAGACGGGCGATGTCGGTGTCGGCGGCGATGACGGCGATCGACCCCTCGTACGGCAGCGCCGCGCGGACCGCGCCGGCCACGGCCGCCGCCATCCCCCCGCCCGTCCCCGGCACCCGCTCGATCCGCAGTTCGCCGTCCGCCCGCAGCGACGTGGCGGGCGGCAGATCCACGTCCAACGTGCCGAGCAGCCGGTTCGTCAGCGCGACGATCGCGCCCGGTACCCGGAATCCGACGGTCAGTCGAGCGATCGACGCGTCCGGCGCGCCCAATTGCGCCAGGTGCTCGGGCCAGCTGCGCGCTGCCCACGGGGTGGTGCCCTGCGCCAGGTCGCCGAGCACCGTCAGCGAGCCGAAACCCGCGCGGCGGGCGATGGCGCGGCACTGCATCGGGGAGAGGTCCTGGGCCTCGTCCACCACGATGTGGCCGTAGCCGTCCTGGCGTTCGAGCAGCCCGGCCACCTCGTCCAGGAGCAGCAGATCGGCCGCCGACCACTGGGCCGTACGCGCGGAGCGGGGCCGGGCCCACATCAGCGCGCGCCGCTCCCGCGCGTCGAGGATGCCGTCGGTGGCGTCCGCCGCCCCGGCCCGGTCCGACAGCAGCTCGGCCACGACCTCCTCCGGAGTCACCTTCGGCCAGACCTCGTCCACGAACGCGGACACCGGCCGGGCGCGCGAGATCTTCTGGAGCCAGGCGTTGCCGGTGACGCCCGAGCGCCGTTCGGCCTGCCGCTGGATCAGCCGCACGGCGCGGGTGCGGACCCGCTCGCGGCCGACCGCGTACGGCGGCGCCTCCTGCCGTACGTCGGCGACGATCCGCTCCAGCTCCGCGACCGGCACCCGCCAGCGGTACGAACCGTCGGGCACCTCAAGGGAGTTGGCGGGTGCGCGCACCCGCCCGTACAGCGCGCGGCGCAGCACGGCCGCCATCCGCACGTCGTGTTTGACGAGCGCGGTGGCCGGGTCGTCCTCGGCCCGGACCGGGTGGCGCGCGACCTCGTCCTCGACCGTCGACTGGCGGACGCCCGTCTCGCCGAGGGAGGGCAGCACCTCGGCGATGTAGGAGAGGAACGTGCGGTTGGGCCCCAGGATGAGCAGCCCGCCGCGTCTGATCCGGTCGGGGTGGGTGTAGAGGAGGTACGCGGCGCGGTGCAGGCCGACGGCGGTCTTGCCGGTGCCCGGGGCGCCCTGGACGCAGACGGACACGGTGAGTTCGTCCCGTACGAGATCGTCCTGCTCGGGCTGGATGGTGGCGACGATGTCGCGCATCGGGCCGACGCGGGGGCGCTCGATCTCACCGGCGAGGATCGCGCCGGGGGCGGAGTTCGCGGCGGCGGCGGGCCCTGTCCGCTGGAGGACTTCGTCCTCCAGGCCCGTCAGGTCCGCGGACAGCCCCGTGCTCCACGGCGCCCAGCCGAACCGGCGGCGGACGGCGACGCCGCGCGGGTCGGCCGGCCGGGCCTGGTAGAAGGCCCGCGAGACCGGGGCGCGCCAGTCGATGACGAGGGGCGGGGACGCGGGGTGTTCGCTGATCCGGATGCGGCCGATGTGGTAGCTCTGCCCGGCGTGCTCCGCGCCGCTCCGGCCGGGGCCGGGATCGGAGTCCAGGCGCCCGAAGTCCAGGCGTCCGAAGAACAGCGGGCCTGGTGGCAGCTCGGCCAGCTCCTTGGCGTGGCTGCGGAACTGGTAGCCGAGGACTTCCGCGTCCGCCCCGGAGGCGGAGACGTCGGCGCCGGTGGCGACCCGTTCCCCGGCGCCGTCGATCATGCCCTTCAGGGCCGTACGGCAGAGGTCGTGGTAGGTCCGCTCTTCGCCGAGGGCATGGCTCGGCTCATGGTCGAGTGACGTCATTCCATCGAGAATAACGTAACCGGGTTACATTTGTTACCGCGAATCAGTTGGCCGACCGGATCCCGATCCCGCCCTCCAACTGCCCGAACCCCAGCTCCGCCGCCACCACCGCGTCCGGGTACACCCCGTCGGCGCTCTCACCGGCCGCGATCCGCCGCCAGTTCTCCTCGGCGAGTACGCGCTGCACGGCGACGATCTGCCCGGCCGCGAGCCGCGCGGTGACCGCCGGCACGCCCACCAGCGCCGCCGCCAGCGCGGCCTCGGACCGGCCCTGGTAGGCGTACGCCCGCGCGACCAGCGACGGAGTCCCGTACAGCAGGCCGTGGAAGGCAAGCACCCGCGGATCGTCGCTGAGGCCGGTCACCGGGTCCCGGCGGGCGAGCCCGTCCGCGAAGTGCCGGTGCAGCGCCGCCAGCGGCGACCGCCCGCCCGCACCCGCGACCACCCGCGCCGCCTCGTCCTCGTGGTCGGCGAACCGGTGCAGGACCAGATCCTCCTTGGCGGGGAAGTAGCGGAAGAGCGTCGGCTTCGAGACCTCGGCGGCGGCGGCGATCTCGGCGACCGACACCTTCTCGAAGCCCTTCTCCAGGAAGAGCGCGATCGCCGTCTCGGACAGCCGCTCGTACGTCTGCCGCTTCTTGCGCTCGCGCAGCCCGCCCGCACCGCCCGCAGCGTCCGCGCTGCCCCCGCCGCCCGTCGCCGCCACCGTCTCGCTCATGGGCATGAAGCGTACGCAGCGGCTCACTTCTCGCGCTGACGCGCCCGCCGCGCCGTTCCCGGAGTCTCGGACGGCGTCGCCAACTCCCCTTCGGCCAGGCCGTTCATCAACCGCAGGAAGGTCTCGCGGTCCGCGTCGGAGAACCCCGCCAGCGCCCGCCGGTGCACGCCGTCGACGATCTCCTGGCTCCGTACGGCGAGCCGCGCGCCCTCGTCGGTGACCGCGATGATCCGCGCGCGCCGGTCCGTGCTGGACGGCTTGCGCTCGGCGAGCCCGGCCTTCTCCAGGGCGTCCACGGTGACGACCATCGTCGTCTTGTCCATGTCGCCGATCTCGGCGAGCTGGATCTGGGTGCGCTCCTCCTCCAGGGCGTGCACGAGGACGCAGTGCATACGCGCGGTGAGCCCGATCTCGGCGAGGGCGGCCGACATACGGGTGCGCAGGACGTGGCTGGTGTGGTCGAGGAGGTAGGAGAGGTCCGGCTCCGAGCGGGTGGGCGTCATGGCGGTCATGCCCACCAGCGTAACAATTCGGTCCGTGACAGATTATCCAGAATAGATGGACCGAAAGAGATAGTCCACAACGGGACTATCTACTACAGTCGCACCTGCCGGCCCATCGGAGCGATCAACCGACCCGAGACAGGAGACAGCCATGTCCACGTCCGCCACGGACACAGGCACAGACACAGGCACAGTCAGAAACACAGCGGTCAACCGCGCCCTCGCCCTCGGCGTCCTCGCCTCCGGCATGCTGATGATCGTCCTCGACGGCTCCATCGTCACCGTCGCGATGCCCGCCATCCAGGACGACCTCGGCTTCTCCCCCGCCGGACTGAGCTGGGTCGTCAACGCCTACCTCATCGCCTTCGGCAGCCTGCTGCTCCTCGCGGGCCGGCTCGGCGATCTGCTGGGGCGCAGGCGCGTGTTCCTCGCGGGCACCGGCGTCTTCACCGCCGCCTCGCTCCTCGCGGGCGCCGCCACCTCCCCCGCCGTACTGATCGCGGCCCGCTTCCTGCAAGGCGTCGGCAGCGCGATGGCGGCGGCGGTCAGTCTCGGCATCCTCGTCACGCTCTTCACCGAACCCGGCGAACGGGCCAGGGCCATCGCCGTCTTCAGCTTCACCGGCGCGGCCGGGGCGTCCATCGGACAGGTGGTGGGCGGGCTCCTCACCGACGCCCTGAGCTGGCACTGGATCTTCTTCATCAACCTGCCGATCGGCCTCGCCGCCCTCGCGCTCGCCGTCCGCGTCCTGCCCGGCGACAGAGGCACGGGCACAGGCACGGACGCGGCCCCGGCCCGCGGTCTCGCGGCCCGCGCCGATGTCGTCGGCGCGCTGCTCATCACCGCCGGCCTGATGCTCGGGATCTACACCGTCGTCAAGGTCGAGCAGTACGGCTGGGTCTCGGCGCACACCCTGGGCCTCGGCGCCCTCGCCGCCGCACTGACCGGCGCGTTCATCGCCCGCCAGGCGACCGCCCCGACCCCGCTCATGCCGCTGCGGATCTTCCGTTCGCGCGGTGTCGTCGGCGCGAACGTCGTCCAGATGCTGATGGTCGCCGCGCTGTTCTCGTTCCAGATCGTCCTGGCGCTGCATCTCCAGCGGGTGCTCGGCTACAGCGCCGCCGAGACCGGCCTCGCGATGCTCCCCGCCGCGCTCGTCATCGGCGCCGTGTCGCTCGGCGTGTCCGCCCGGCTCATCGGCCGGTTCGGCGAGCGGAACGTCCTGCTGACCGGCCTTCTGCTGCTGGTCACCCTCCTCGTACTGCTCACCCGGATACCCGTCGACGCCCACTACGCGACCGACGTGCTGCCCCTGATGTTCCTGTCCGCCGGATTCGGGCTCGCGCTCCCCGCCCTGACGTCACTCGGGATGTCCGACGCGGGCGAGGAGGACGCGGGGCTGGCGTCGGGGCTGTTCAACACCACGCAGCAGATCGGGATGGCTGTCGGCGTGGCGGTCCTGTCGACGCTGGCCGCCTCGCGCAGCGAGCGTCTGCTGGCGGGCGGCGCGGGCCGGGCCGAGGCGCTGACCGGCGGCTACCACCTGGCCTTCGGCGTCGGCGCCGGGCTCCTGGTGACCGCGTTCGTGGTGGCGTACGTGGTGCTCAGGCGTCGTACTCGGTGAGGTCGATGGAGTGGATGTTCAGCGCGAAGCCGTACTCCGGGTGCTTCGTCTCACGGTCGAGGACCATGTCGAGCTTGCGCAGCACGTTCTCGGACTCGTCGTTGCCCATCCGGTTGACGGCCACCACCCGCTCCAGACCCCGGTCCTGAAGGGCGAACTCCAGTACCGCGTGCGCCGCCTCGGAGGCGTAACCCTGGCCCCAGAACTGGGCGCCGAGCCGCCAGCTGATCTCGATGTCGGGCAGCACCTCGGGCAGATACTCCGGTACGGAGAGGCCGGCGAAGCCGATCATCTCCCCGGAGGCGAGCAGTTCGATCGCGAAGAGCCCGAAGCCCTCCTCGTCCCACTCCTCTTCCCAGCGCTCGATATCCTCGGCCGTCTCGTCGAGGTCGCGGACCGAGCCGTCGCCGATCCAGCGCATGACCTGCGGGTCCGAGTTGATCTCGGCCATCGCGGCGAGGTCGTCGTCGGTCCAGCGGCGGAGGAGGAGGCGGGGCGTGCGGATCTCGGTCATGCGCCCATCCTGTCAGGCCGCCCGTCAGGGGTGGATGTCCGCGTAGTCCGCCGTACGCCACGCGGCCCGGAAGCCGTCGTACGCGTTCCCCTCGTCCGCCGCGCCCCAGATCCGTACGGTGTCCGTCCCCCAGCCCGGCTCGCCCGTCGCGGCGAAGTCGGCCCACGCCCGCACCATGCGGCGCGACAGGTCGTGGTCCTCGGGCGTCGGCGGGCCGCCGATGAGGAACGCCATCTCGGGAACGTCGAGAACGCCGAAGGCGAAGGGGACGTCGGCGCAGTGCCAGGGGCGTACGACTCCGCCTTCCGTGACCCGCTTCCTGGCGAAGCGGGCGAGATACGTGCTGCGGCCCGCCTCGGCGTGCCGGTCGGCGAAGCGGCTGCTGTACTCGGCGAAGGACATGTCGCCGAAGATCGCCAGGTACAGGTCGAGGACCGGCGCGTGGGGCCGCAGCGCCCGGTACGCCGGTACGAGATCGTCGGGCAGCCCGAAGTCCCGGGCGAAGGCGGCCAGTTCACCGTCCGTGGTGATCTTCTTGCTGCTGCCGACGGCGTCCAGCAGCCAGTACTCCTCCGTCGTATGACAGACCAGCAGATCGACGTCGGCACGGTCCGCCGGATCGGCGTCGAGCGGGTCGGCAGGCAGGACGTCCCCGTCGGCGACCGGGCCGTACAGCACCGGGTCGTAGTAGCGCGCCCCCGCCGCCGGGTCGTCGCGCAGACGCGCGGCGACCCGGTCGCTCGCCCGGACCAGGTCGTCCGGGGACGACGCCGTCAGCCCCTCGGCCGTGACCGGGACTCCGGCGGCCTCCGCCACCAGGCGTGCGGTGTCGGCGGCGAGTTGGCGCGAGTAGACCGGGCCGACGAGGCTGTGGGCGACGGCGCGGTGGAACAGCCCGCGCGCCCGCTCCATCACCGTCAGACAGGCGACGGACGTCGCGCCCGCCGACTGACCGGCGACGGTGACGTCGGCGGGGTCGCCGCCGAAGGCCGCGATGTTGTCGCGGACCCACTCCAGGGCGGCGATCTGGTCGAGCAGCCCCCGGTTCGCCGGGTGGTCACCGCCCGGCACCTGGCCGAAGCCCTCGAAGCCGAGCCGGTAGTTGAGGGTGACCACGACCAGCCCGGCGCGGACCAGCGCCGTACCGTCGAAGTCGGGCTGGGCGGAGGAGCCGAAGGTGTACGCGCCGCCGTGGATCCAGACGAGCACGGGCCGCGCACCGTCGGCCCCGCCCGTCCACACGTTCAGGCTCAGCACGTCCTCGTCGCCGGGCGACCAGGACGGCGCGCCCGGCAGGTCGGCGGACTGCGGCGCGATCGGCCCGAAGGCGACGCACTCCCGTACGCCGTGCCACGCGGGCGCGGGCCGGGGTGCCTTGAAACGGTCGGGGCCGAACGGCGGCGCGGCGTACGGGACACCGAGCACCGCGACGACATCGGAGGCGGTCCGACGGCCCCGTACCTGCCCGTTCGCCGTCAGAAAGAGATCCACGCGCCCGACCCTATGCGAGCGTCCTCAGCCCCGCGCGCCCTTATTCGCGCGGCCCGTGTCCGTGGCGTCCACGTTCTCGGTGTCCTCGCGCGTGGCACCCACGCCCCGGTCGCCGCCCCGCTCCCGCACCAGCAGGTCGATCCCGTCCAGCATGCGCGCGAGCCCGAACGCGAACTCGTGGTCGGGGTCCTCCGGTTCGTCGGGTACGTCCATCACCCCGGCCGCCAGCATCTCCGCGACGGACGGGAAGCGCTCGGGGTCGGCCAGCTTCTGTATCGTGCGCCCGTATCCGGCGAGCACGTCCGCCGCCGGCCGGCCGCTCGCGGACGCGGCGGCGGCCAGGTCGGCCATCAGCGTCGCCTCGTGCCGCACATAGCCGTTGACCATCAGGATCACCGACAGCTTCTCGCCCCAGTCGAGCCGCGTCCCCTCCAGCGCCACCAGCCCCCACTCCCAC
This sequence comes from Streptomyces niveus, assembly GCF_001723055.1. Lineage (GTDB taxonomy): Bacteria > Actinomycetota > Actinomycetes > Streptomycetales > Streptomycetaceae > Streptomyces > Streptomyces niveus. The sequence continues at coordinate 18,119 of NZ_MDCR01000028.1, read as the reverse complement.
CAGGCCACCATCCGGGGCGTGGCGGGCGGGCTGGAGACGGGGATACGCAGCGCCCACAGGTTCTCGTAACAGACCCGGCGCATCGACCACGCCCACTGTGCCATCGCCGTACGCCAGTCGGTGCCCGGCGCGGGCGGCGCGGGCGGGACGCCGATGATCGCCTCCTGCATCAGCACGTACAGCTCGTCCTTGGCGGCGACGTACCGGTAGAGCGACATCGGCGAGACGCCGAGCTTCTTGGCGACGCGGCCCATCGAGACGGCGGGCAGCCCCTCCGTCGCGCCGACGGTGACGGCCGTGTCGACGATCCGCTGGAGGCTGAGGCCGGGCTTCCGGCCCTTGGTGGGGCGTTCGCGCAGCCCCCAGGCGGCTTCGATGCTGGGCGGCAGCCCCGTACCGCCGCCGGCCTTGTCCTCTGCCACTTCTCCGCCTCCGCCTTGCCCCGCCCTCGCTTGACGCCATCCTAGTAATGCGTAACCCTTACACATCAAGCGTAAGGGTTACGCATAAGGGAGGGCGGTCATGATCCGAGCCACCGGCCTGGAGAAGTCCTACGGACGCGGCGACGAGCGGGTGAAGGTGCTCGACGGCATCGACCTGTCCGTCGAACGCGGCACGGTCTTCGCCCTGTTGGGCCCGAACGGCGCGGGCAAGACGACCGCCGTACGCATCCTCGCCACGCTCGCCGACGCCGACGGCGGCACGGCCACCGTGGCGGGCTACGACGTACGGACCCAGCGGCGCCAGGTGCGCCGGGCCGTCAGCCTCACCGGCCAGTTCGCCTCGGTGGACGAGAAGCAGACCGGCGAGGAGAACCTGCGCATGGTGGCCCGCCTCGGCGGCCTGTCCCGCCCGGCGGCGCGCCGCCGGGCCGCGGAGCTGCTGGAGCGCTTCGACCTCACGGCCGCCGGGCGGCGGCTCGCCGGCACGTACTCGGGCGGCATGCGGCGCCGGCTCGACCTGGCGGCCGGGCTGGTCGGCGAGCCGCGGGTCATCTTCCTGGACGAGCCGACGACCGGTCTCGACCTGCGCAGCCGGCAGGAGCTGTGGCAGGTGGTGCGCGGTCTGTCGGCCGGGGGCTCCACGGTCTTCCTCACCACCCAGTACCTGGAGGAGGCCGACCAGTTGTCGGACCGGATCGCCGTGCTCGACGGCGGCCGGCTGGTCGCCGAAGGCACCGCGACCGAGCTCAAGAGCCGGGTCTCCGGGCACCGTCTCGACCTGGTGGCCACCGACGCGGCGGCCTACGAGCGCCTCGCGCCGCTCGCCGTACAGCTGTCACCCGACACGCTCACGCTCGGCCTGCCGACGGACGGCACGGCGGCGCGGGTACGGGCACTGCTGGACGAGATCGACCCGCGGCGCCGGGACGTCGCGAGCTTCACCGTGCACAGCGCGACGCTGGACGACGTGTTCCTGGCCCTGACCGGCCGGGGACGGACCACCGAGGAGCCCGCCCGTGTCTGACACCGCGATCATCTCCCCGGTCGGCAGGGCGCTGAACAACTCCCTTGTCATGACGGCCCGTTCGGTCCGGCTCAACACCCGCAACGTCGACGCGATCTTCACCTCGCTGATGCTGCCGATCATGCTGATGCTGATCTTCGTCTATCTCTTCGGCGGGGCGATCAGCACCGGTACGGGCGAGCCGTACGTCGCCTACGTCGTGCCCGGCGTCCTGCTGCTCTGCGCCGGATTCGGCTCGTCCGGCACGGCGGTGGGCGTCAACGAGGACATGAAGGGCGGCATCATCGACCGGCTGCGCTCACTCGACGTCGGCGGCGCGTCGATCCTCGCGGGCCATGTCGCCTCCAGCACCGTCCGCAACACCGTCTCGACGGTCCTGGTCCTGGGCGTGGCCCTGCTGATCGGCTTCCGCCCGTCCCCGACCCTCCCGGGCGCTCTCGCGGCGGCGGGCCTGCTGCTCGCCTTCATCGTGGCGATCTCGTGGCTGGCGGCGACGGTGGGCCTGGTCACCAAGTCCCCGGAGGCGGCGGGGGCGTTCTCGTTCTTCATGATGTTCCTGACCTACCCGAGCAGCACGTTCGCCCCGATCGACACGATGCCGGGCTGGATCCACGGCTTCGCCCACCACCAGCCGGTCACCCCGGTCATCGAATCCCTCCGCGGCCTGCTCCTGAACGACCCGGTGGGCTCGGCCCCGTGGATCGCACTGGCCTGGTGCACGGGAATCCTGCTGACGGCGATGGCCCTGTCGGGCCGGCTGTTCAGGAACCGTACGGCCTGAGGGGGTTCAGCCACCGGCCCCGACGAGGTCACCGCCCGGCGTCACCCATCGGCGGACGGATACACGCTCAGGGTGCCGTGTGCATGCCGCCAGAGTCCCTCGAACATGGCCTGGTATTCGGTGAAGTGAAGAGGCCCCTGAGTATTGCTGTCAGTTGCCGAGTAATGGAAGAGATTGCTCTGCAACCCGAGAACGTCGAGTGCCGGAACAACGGAATCGTCATCCAAGATCATGTTGCGCTCCACCAGCGCATAGACACCGTGGAGCAGCGTTTCGTTGTTCAGGATGTAGATCTTGACTTGCGGGGTCACCGAATGAAGACGTTTGATCTCCAACCGAATGTCGGTGGTGGACCTGTGACTGTCGCTCACCATCGAGATCGTGTTCTTCAGCGTCGTCAAGTGCCCCTTCGCACTCGAATCCCAGCGCTCGAAGGGGCGGCTGTCGCCCTGGTCCACCGCAGCCGGGTAGGCGAGCGGGGAATCGCCGGAGGGGAGCATGAGGCGCAGCCGAATGCTGTCGGGACGCAGATCACCCCGCCCCACCGCGTCCAGCTGCTTGCCGAGGTAGCGGCCCAGTGACTCGGTGGTCAAGGAGAAGGCGTCCAGCGTCACATCCTTCGCCAGGAACGCCCGCTCGATGACGGATTCGAGGCTGCGCGCGGCGGCGTCATCGCTGCGCGCGTCCGTGTGGATCTGTCGGCTACGGACGACGGAGATCTCGTCCGCCTCCTCACCCGGGGCGGACACCTCCGCAGCCCGGGTGACCTCGGACCTGGCACCCTGCCGCGTCTTGATGAACCCTTCGCTCTCAAGCCGGTCCAAGGCGCCCTTGATCGTTTCTCTGGAGACCTTGAAGTCTTCGGCGAGCGCACGCTGCGAGGGCAGCTTTCCCCCCTGCGGGAGCTTCCCGTCCTCGATCCGCGCCCTCAACTTGTTGGCGATCTGTACTGGCAGTGGGTCGCTTGGCCGGTCGGTAGGCATCTCTGCACTCTACAACCAGACCAGCCACCTCGGATAGTTTTCGGCCAACTTGCCAATCTGGACTGCCAATCGAAGAAGTTTCCTGCCTTACTTGCAGACAAGCAGTCCAGTTACCAGGCAAGTAAACTCCGGCATCGGGGACATCATGTCTGATTCACCGGTCCACCAGCTCCGCAGCCTCACGCCGCACCACATTGAGGCTCCGCGCGATCAGAGGCTCGGGCACACCCGCGCCGCGCAGTTCGAGGTACTTCCGCTCATTGCGGGCGTACCCCACGAACGACACTCCCGCCGCGCTCGCCGCTGCCACGTCCGAGGCTCCGTCGCCGATCATCAGCGCCGCCGACGCCGGCAGGCCGAGCCCGTCCAACGCTCGCAGCAGGGAGTCGGGGTGGGGCTTGAGCAGGTCCAAGTTCTCCGTGCGTCCATGGATATGAGTGGCGCCGAAGGACGGGAGGAGATGCCTGTGCGCGAGGTACAGACGAGCGGCATCGGCCGAGTTGTTGGTCGTCACCGCGAGACGGTGGCCGAGACGCTCCAGGGTACGGATCAACGGCCCCGCGCCCAGGGTCGGTTTGGCGGAACGGGCAGCCCGCACCTCCTCCCCGGTGAACACGGAGTGCAGCACCCGCGTGAGCGGGTGGCCGGGCCTCCCGCTCGCGAACAGCCTCAGGACCCGGAAGGGGTCCCTTGTGGACAGCAGGTCCTCTCCCAGCTCCTCGGCCGGAATGTCCCGCAGGATGCGCTCCACGAGCTGAGCGGCGATGTCTCCTGCCGGACGGCCGGCGAAGAGGCGGCACACCGGGCCGTCGAAGTCGAAGAGCACACACCGCGCTCCGGAGAGCCGATCACCAATCTCGGTCACAGCGGCACCCTATCCGGCGGCTCCGCAAGGGCCGCGGCCTGTCGCGCGGGCCTGGGCCCGCACATCCCATCCCTGAAGGAGGGGCCATGTTGCCTCTGATCGGCTTCGCGTTCGAGCAGTTCGTCCAGTGGAAGTACGGCACGGTCGGAGCACTCGCGTTGCTTCTGCTGGTCGTCGGATTGAAGATCAAGAACGCCGCTTGCGCCGGGACCGGCTCGATCGTCCTGGCCCTGCTGGCCATGCAGCCGGGCATGGGCTGACGAGAAGGGCATCGGTCCGGCAACAGGACGTCAGTCCAGTTTGAGGTCCGTCGCGATCGTCGTCCACAGCGCGTCGAACCACGCCTGCGACTGCATCACGAACGCGTGGTCCCGGTGCGCCTGGCCGGGGCCGCCGGACGCGTCGGCGCCGAAGGAGAAGAGCGGCGACTGGCCGCCCAGCGCGTCGTACATTGTCACCGGCTGCCGGTTGATCTGCTCCTCGCGCTTCGTGACGCGGTAGTACGCGAACAGTGCCTCCGCGCCGTTGAGGAGGTACAGCTTCACCGGCGGGGTGAAGGGCAGGGCCTTGAACTGCACGTCCACGTCGATGCCGTGCGCCGCGCCCAGTTCCCGCAGATGGTGGCTGAGGACCGTGCCGTGCGCGTTGCGCATCTTGAGCCAGCGGTGGTGGACGGGGTCGGGCTCGTCCGGGCTGTCGACCATCCGGGGGAAGGCGAGATCGATGCTCCGGTTGGGCATCAGCACCCGCACCGTGACCGTGGCCGGGATGGACTCGCGGGTGTGGACCAGTCTGCCCTGCTCGCCGAGGGCCACGTTCAGCGACTCCGCCGTCAGGCAGAGGGCGTCTATCCGGACGTCGGTCGCGCCGAAGGCCGCGGTGATCCGGGGGCCGAGCGCCGCCATCGTCGCTCGTGGGGTGCCGTCCGCCGCCTCCGTACGGGCGGAGCGGTCGGCGACGCGGGCCGGGGCGCCCCGGGTGACCTCGGTGAGCAGGCCCTCCTGCTGGAGGAGCTTCAGGGCCTGCCGGACCACACTGCGCATCACCCCGAACTCCTCGGCCAGGACGGCCTGTCTCGGCATGGCGTCGCCCACCGCGAGGTCACCGGAGTCGATCCGGCCGCGCAGAGCCTTCGCCACGTCCTCCGGCGTCGGCTGCCGCGTGCCGTCGAGTTCACCGCGCTCAGGGCTCACACAAAAACGCTACAGCCCGGGACCATCTCCTGTCAGGCGCTGGGGAGTTGGTTCGCCTTCGTCAGAACATGTCCGGGCACCACGGCCGCCGGGACGTGCGGAACAGCGTGTCCGTGCGGGCCGCCGCGCCCGGTGTGGCCTCCGTCAGCGTGCCCAGCGCCGCCAGCCGCACCGCCGACTCGTCACCCAGGTACAGCGCCCCCAACTCCCTTACGTCCAGCGTCAGATCGGGCGACGCGGAGGTCGGCACGCACGTCGTGCCGGACGGGGCGGTGTCCAGGCGGTAGCGGCCCGAGGCCAGGGACGCCCGGTCGTGGACGTCCAGGACCAGGGTGCCGGAGGCCGCGTACGTACGGGACTCCAGCGCGCGTACGGTGTCCAGGATCCGCACCCACAGGAAGTCCGCCTGCGTGACGATGCGCGCCGCGCGCGGGTCCGGCAGGAAGAACGGCAGCAGGTCGTCGGGGGCCCGGCGGCCCGTGCGGACCGTGGTGATCCAGTCGACCGAGCAGACGTAGCCCCACAGCGCCCGCTCCGCCGCCGTCGTCACGGCAATCGCGTCGAGCACCGTCGCCGTGTTCAGCGGCTGCTTGGCATCGCCCCACGCCTCGTCCACCTGGTACGTCAGCAGCCCCTCGACCTCGCCCGACGCGGCGCGGTAGACCGCGTGGAACGGTTCCCGCCACGGTGCGCCGTGCGAGGGTGCCGTGCCCGTGAGGACCCGCCACCAGCGCTCGTTGCGGCTGACGACGCCGTGGGCCACCGCCCGCAGCCGGTCGTGGAGTTCCGGGCCCAGCTTCCGCACCTCCGCGCCGTCGACCAGATCGATCCGCCCGCCGTCGTCCGGCTGTCCGGACCTGCGCCGGTCCAGGCCGGCGCGCGGCACGTCGATCGACCAGTCGGTGAACCAGGCGGCGGGGCCGAAGCCGTACCGCCCGTAGATCGGATACTCCGCGGCGATCAGCGTGGACACGACGTCGCCGCGCTCCTTCGACTCCGCCAGGTCGTCGTCGATCATGCGGCTGAGCAGCCCCCGGCGGCGGTGCGTGGCCGAGACCGTGACGTTGGAGATCGCACCGGCCGGCAGCCGGGCGCCGCCGACGGCGGTCAGTTCCTGCGGGAAGGTGCGGTACGTCGCCACGCAGCGGCCCTCGTCGAACGCGCCCCGCATCCGGGTCGGGCCCATGTACGCCCGGCGGTCCGCGAGATCCTCCTCGCTCACCGAGGGCGACCTGAGGAAGCCGGTGTTCAGGGCGCGGAGCCAGTCGGGGAATTCGGAATCGCTGATCACTCGGACGTCGATGGCCATGCTCCGTACGCTAAACACAGACGGGCCGGGATGTCCCCCCGATTTCCGCCGGCCGGGCCGAGTCGTCCGGGCCGAGTCGTCCGGGCCAGGTCGTCCGGGCCGCGCGGTCAGAACACCGCGCGTACCTCGCCGACCTCCGCCTCGCCGCCCAGCAGCGGCGCGCGACCGATCCGGGTCACCACCGGTCCCTCGACCCCCAGCAGCTCCAACGCCCGCGCCAGCACCGGCCCCAGCGCCCGCTGGCCGCCGTCGGCCACCTTGAACGCCAGCGCCCGGCCGTCCGCCAGCGCCACCGCCTGCACGGCCTCCGCGCCCATCTTCGACAGCGCGCCCGGCACCTCGCGCATCAGCCAGGTGTCGTGCCTGCGCGTACCGGCGACATAGCGCGGGTGGGCGCGCATGGCGTCCGCGACCCGGCGCTCGGCCGAGCCCGGTTCGGCGAGTACGAAGTGGCGGAAGGCGCGGGCGAGGCCGCCCAGGCTGATCGCCATCAGCGGGGCACCGCAGCCGTCCGTACCGACCGCCGCGACCCGCTCCCCCGACGCCTCCTCGACCACATCGGCGACGAGCCGCTGGAGCGGATGGGACGGCTCCAGATACGTGGCGAGCGGCCAGTCGTTGCGTACGCAGGCCGCCAGCATCGCCGCGTGCTTGCCCGAGCAGTTCATGGTGACCCGGTCCCTGACCCGCCCCGCCGCCAGATACGCCTCGGCCTCGACCGGGTCCAGCGGCAGATCGGCGGGGTTCAGCAGATCGTCGGCGGTCAGCCCCGACTCGGACAGCATCTTCTGTACGAGATCGAGGTGGAAGTCCTCGCCGGAATGGCTGGCCGCGGCCAACGCGAGCCGCTCACCGGACAGTTCGGCCCCGGCGCGCAGCACGGCCGCCGCCTGGAGGGGCTTGTTGCTGGAGCGCGGGAAGACCGGGGCGGACACGTCGCCGAGCGCGAACTCCACGCTGCCGTCGGCCGCGAGCAGTACCAGCGAGCCACGGTGCCCGCCCTCCACGAAGCCCGATCGCACGACCTCCGCGAGGAGGGGAGCGGGCGGCGGCGGCATGGCGCCGGCGCCGGCACTGGCAGTGGTCCTGCGAGTCGTCATCATCGGCCTTCCGGGCGGGGACCGCTCCGGAAGGCAGTCACGGCATCAGGTAAGCAGGTCGTCTACTTGGGCTTCGCCCTCACGGTACCTGCGGGCGATCTCCGCGCTGCACTCGTCCGCCGTCCGCTGGAGCAGGTGCCTGCGCTGCGAAACCTGCTGCTCATGGCTGACCAGACGGCCCATCGCGGCGTGCAACTCCGCATCCGTACGGGCTTCCAGGTCCGACAGCTCCACCTCGGCGAGCGCCTCGGCGGCCAGCAGCCGGAACTCCTCGCTCCGCGGTGTGGAAAGAGTCACATGCCGGGCCGAGGACCGATGAAGGGACGGGGTGTCCGCCAGGATCTCCGACAGCCGGTCCACGACGGGCGTCTCGGGCGCCGCCCGGCGTGCCAGCTCGGCCCGCAGGATGTCGATACGGCCCTGCAGCAGCCGGCGCAGATAGCTCAGGTCGGCCTCGTCGCGCGTCGCGTCCCGCCGCAGGGCGCGCAGCTCGGGCAGCCGCAGGGCGTGCTCACCGCCCGGTGCCCGCTGCGCGGGGGGCCGGACCGTCGCCGCACCGGCACCGGCACCCCTGCCGGACGCCGTACTGCCGATGATCGGTACAGGACCGGGCGACTGCCCGGCACCAGATGTGCTCATGCGCGCTTACTTCCCCTCGCTCCGCCTGCGTGCATCGTGCCACTCCTGCACGTGCACTTGCAGGCGATCTGCACCCGTTCGGCCCTGGATGGGCGTAGGTCGGTTGCCGGACGGGCCCTGGATAGGTTGGTCCGTATGCGAGCTGTGGTGCAGAGAGTCGACGGCGCGAGCGTCGCCGTGGTGACGGAGTCGGGGACCGAGACGGTCGGCGAGATCGTGGGCGAGGGGCTGTGTGTGCTGGTGGGAGTCACCCACGAGGACACCGAGGAGAAGGCGGCCCAACTGGCCCGCAAACTCTGGTCCCTGCGGATCCTGGCGGACGAGAAGTCCTGCTCCGACACGAACGCCCCGTTGTTGGTGATTTCGCAGTTCACTCTCTACGGGGACGCCCGCAAGGGCCGCCGCCCGACCTGGAACGCCGCGGCGCCGGGGGCGGTGGCCGAACCGCTGGTCGACGAGGTCGTGGCGCGGCTGCGGGAGCTGGGGGCGACCGTGGAGACGGGCCGGTTCGGAGCGGACATGCGCGTCTCGCTCACGAACCACGGCCCGTTCACGGTGCAGTTGGAGATGTGACGTCACAGAGCCTGATGGCTCGTGGCTCAGGCCTCCACGACCACTTCCTGCGCCGCCGCCGTGTTCCCCACCATCAGCGGCGCGTCCAGCGGCACGTTGCGCTTGACCAGGGCCAGCGCGATCGGTCCCAGCTCGTGATGGCGGGCCGACGTCGTGATGAAGCCGAGCTGGCGGCCCTCGTCGCCGTCGGCCGCCAGACGTACGGGCGTACCGTGCCCCGGCAGCACCACCTCGCTGCCGTCCAGGTGCAGGAAGACCAGCCGGCGCGGCGGCTTCCCGAGATTCTGCACGCGCGCCACCGTCTCCTGGCCCCGGTAGCAGCCCTTCTCCAGATGGACGGCGCTGCCGATCAGGCCCAGCTCGTGCGGAATGGTCCGGTGGTCGGTCTCGAAGCCCAGCCGGGGGCGGTGGCCCTCCACGCGCAGCGCCTCGTACGCGAGGATCCCGGCCGGCGGGCCGTTCTCGCGGGCGTACGCCTCCAGGTCGGCGCGCGGCAGGAAGATGTCGCGGCCGTACGGCGTCTCCCGTACGACGGCACCCTCCGGCGCCTCGGCGATGGACCCGGCAGGGACGTGGACGACGGCGAAGTCGTCCGTACGGTCGGCGACGTCCACCCGGTAGAAGAACTTCATCGACTCCAGGTAGGCGATCAGCGCCTCCTGCGTGCCCGGCTCGACATGCGCCCACACCGTCTCGCCGTCGTCCACGAGGGACAGCGCGTGCTCGATGTGGCCGTTCGCGGAGAGGATCAGCGCCTCGGTGGCCTGCCCGACGGGGAGCGCGCTGACGTGCTGGGTGAGCAGCAGATGGAGCCAGCTGAGCCGGTCGTCACCGGTGACGGTGACGACGCCGCGGTGCGAGAGGTCCACCAGGCCCTTGCCGTCGGCGAGCGCCCGTTGCTCGGGGAACAGATCGCCGTAGTGGGCGGCGACACCTTCGTCCTGACCTTCGGCGGCCACGGCACCGGGCAGGGAGAGGAGCGGGCTGGTCGTTGACTGTCGCTGCATGACGACAAGCGTACGACTGCTCTACGATTCGCCGCCCGCCGCGCGGGAGGTGCACTGCTCGCACCTGCCGAAGATCGCGAAGTGCTTCATGTCCGTGGTGAAGCCGAACGTGTCCCGCAGCTTGTCCGTGAAGTCCTTGGCGACCGAGACATCCGCCTCGATGACATTCGTACAGTCGCGGCAGACCAGGTGGATGTGGTGGTGCCGGTCCGCGAGGTGGTATGTCGGCGCGCCGTGGCCCAGATGCGCGTGCGAGACCAGGCCCAGCTCCTCCAGCAGCTCCAGCGTCCGGTAGACGGTGGAGATGTTCACGCCGGACGCCGTCCTGCGTACTTCGACGAGGATGTCGTCCGGCGTCGCGTGTTCCAGGGTGTCGACGGCTTCGAGGACAAGCTGGCGCTGCGGGGTCAGGCGGTAGCCGCGCTGCCTCAGGTCACTCTTCCAGTCGGTGCTCACCACACACCCAGTGTAGGCAGCGCGGCGCTTCCGGTCGGCTACTTGCCGCCTACTGGTCGCCTACTTGAAGAAGGCGATGCCGTCGTCCGGCAGGTCACCGAGGTCCTTCGCCCAGGCCGCGACCTGCTCCGGGGTGACGATCTTCTTCAGGTGCGCCGACATGTACGCGCGCAGCGGCACCTCGGGGGTGGACTTCTCGCCGACCCACATCAGGTCGCTGTTGACGTAGCCGTAGAGCCGCTTGCCACCGCTGTACGGGTCGGCGGAAGCCGTCCGCGCGACCGCGTCCGTGACGAGGTCGATCTGCGGCTTCTGGTCGGCCAGCTCCCCGTACCAGATCTCCACGATGCCCTGGTCACGCACCATGACGACCTCGACCTTGCGGTTCTTGTCGATGCGCCAATAGCCGGACTCGGACTCGATGGGGCGGAGCTTGTTGCCTTCGGCGTCGAGGGCCCAGGTGTGCGAGGCGTACTCGATGAAGTCCCGGCCGTCGTGGCTGAAGGAGACTTCCTGGCCGAAGTTGGCCTTCTCCTCGCCGGGGAAGTCGAAGACACCCACGCCCTCCCAGTCACCGAGGAGGAAGGCGAGCGGGACAAGGTCCGGGTTGAGGTCGGACGGGATCTCGATCATGAGCGGCTCAGGCGATCTGTAGAGAGGCGGTGAGATGCGGGAGGAGGAGAAAGAAGGCGAACGGATCCGGACGCGATCAGTTCTGGCCCTGGTACAGCTTCTTCACGGCCAGCACCGCGAAAGCCGCGATCGCCACCGCGATCAGGGCGAGCAGGGCGGAGAAGAAGTTCTCAAGCACGGGGTGCTCCTCGGTGTGCGTCGTGCGTCGGGGCGGTGAAGGGCCGGTCCCCAGCCTAATGGGTGGGAACCGGCCGCTCTCCGCGCCCCTCAGCCGAGCAGCTGGTTCTGGAGGATCACCGTCTGGTCGAACGGGACGGCGGGCAAGGAGCCCTTACGGGACTGGACGACCAGCGCGACGGTGTCACCGGCGGTGATGTAGGCGTGCCGGACATGAACGGGGCCGCGCGGCGCGATCTCGTCGTAGAAGTACGTGTCGGTGCCGGTGACACCGGCCGCCTCGTACCCGTGGTCCTGGGCGGAGGACAGCTTCTCGACGTCCTTCAGCCTCTGCGGAGCGTCCTTGGTGCCCCTGAGGTAGGTGCCGAAGAAGAACAGCTGGGAGGCGCTGGAGTTGAATCGCAGCAGGTAGACACGGGTGGAGGTGCCGTCGTCGGTCATGGTCCAGCCGCGTGCCGCGATATGGCGCAGGCCGTTGTCGCGGAGGTCGGCGGCCATGGAGCCACGGGTGTCCTCGGCGTACTCCTGGAGGAAGCGGCTGACCGGCACCCGGCTCTTCCCGCCCTTCCCGGCGGCGAGTGCCGGGTCCGGGCGGCTTCCCTCGGGCGCGGGCAGCAGGAGCTGCTCCAGGTCGGCGTAGTGGATCTGGCCCCGGTTGCCGGCGGTGAACGGGGCCTGCGCCCCCACGGGCAGGGCCGGTCTGGCGAGCGGCGGGTACGTCCAGCGGCCGTCGCCCTGGGTGGCCAGGGTGGGGATGTCGGTGCGGTCACGGTCGGTCACGGCGTACGCGACGGTCGTGCCGAGCGCGCCGAAGACGACCGCGGCGGCGGTCCAGCGCAGGGCGGCGAACAGCGCGGCGGGGCGGCGGCGGGGTGCGGGCTCCGGCACGGGCGCCGGGCCGTCCGGGACCGCTGGGGTGGTGACCTCTTCGACGGGCGAGATGGCGGTGGCGGTGGAGCCGGCGCCACCGGAGGCTGTGGTCCGGTCGCTCATGCGGACGCCTCCGGGGACGCGACATGGTTGATCTGACTGGCGAGCACGCGGGCGACCTCTTCCGTGTCCAGCTTCTCGGCGCCGTACGCGTACGCCGTGATCAGCACGTCGTGCGCGTACGCGCCGCACAGCATGGCGTCCAGCTTCCGGCCCTCGGCGTCCGGCAGCAGATAGCAGTCGGCGTCGCCGTTCGCCTTGACCGGCGGGCCCTCGCGGAGAGCGCCGAGGATGTTCCCGGTGTCCGACCGGAACCGGGAGAGCGCGCGGTCGGCCCCGGCCTCCTCGACCTGCGCGAGGTGCAGCTCCACGACGAACAGGCTGTCCGGCGCGGTGTAGCTGCGCTGGGCACCGCCCGTGAACGTCAGCTTCTTCAGGGCCTTGGCCAGCCGGTCCCGCTCGCCCGCCTTGAGACCGCGTACGGCGTCCCCGGCGTGCCTGTCGGTGCGCGTGGCGTCCAGCACGTTGTCGTTGCCGAGCGACCCGATGTCGGGGCCCGGCTGATAGCCGTCCGGCACGGCGAGCAGCTTGGCGCCGACGCCGGCGGGCACGAGGGGCTTCTCCTCCTCGGCGCTCGCCTCGTCCGGCGCGGGCCAGGCACGGGTGGGGGCGGTACGGTCGGCGTCGCCGACCTTGCCGACGGCCCAGATCCCGCCGCCGACGGCGACGGCGAGCGCGAGTACGGCCGAGACACCGGCGACGACGCGCCGGGGGACGCGGCGGGGCGGCGGGTCCGACCCGATGACGTCGTCGCCGGGGGTCTCCGGCCGCTGGTCGTCGGTCACAGGAGCTCCAACTGCCGCTTGGCGAGGGCCTCGAAGGCCTTCTTCGGGACCGGGCCCCGGTTGTTGTCGTAACGGATGTCCATGACGATGTCGCCGTGGTACGCGACGGCGCGCGCCTGGTAGTACGGCTCGTAGCCCGGCTCCCGGTCCGGCTCGTCGAACACCCACGTCCGGCCGCGCTTGCTGCCCGGGATGGCCGAGCCCTTGTTGCCCGCCCAGTCGTCGTCACCCATGTACCGCTGCTGGTTGCCCGCGAACGCGAAGGCCTCCAGGCTCTCCTCGTCACGGAACTGGATGAGGGTGACGGTCACGTAGATCGCGCCTCCCTCGGACCAGCGGACGCTCGCGGCACGCCGGAACTGGCTCTCCGCCAGGTCCTCGAAGATGTCGTCGGGCCGCTCGAACTCGGCCGCGTAGTCCGGCAGATCGAGCCAGCCGGTCTTCTTCTCGGTCCGCGCGCCCGCGGGCTTCCTCACCAGCACGTCGCGCAGATCACCGTCGCTCGTGTCCCACCGGTTCGCCGACAGCGAGCGCGCGGTGGTCTTCCCGTCGGCCGGTACGGGCTTCGGCGCCCGCAACTCGGCCTGCGCCAGCGGCGGCAGCGGCGTGGGCTCGCGCTGGTACTGCACCGCGTACCCGGTGACGGCTCCGGCGAGTACGCCGAGGACGGCCGCCCCCGCGATCAGAGCCGTGGTGCGCCGCCCCCGGGGCGGGCGTGGTCTTTCAGGCGATTCCAAGAGGTCCCCCCACAGGACTGAGGCGCGGGTTCCGTATCCCGCGCATCCAACAGACCAGTCGGGCGCCAACGGGGTTGTACAGGCGCGCATTACAGTTCGGAACATGGCCAAGAAGCTCGTGATCAAGGTAACCGCCGGCGCCGACGCCCCAGAGCGCTGCTCGCAGGCCTTCACCGTGGCGGCGGTCGCCGTGGCGAGCGGGGTGGAGGTCTCCCTCTGGCTGACCGGCGAGTCGGCGTGGTTCGCCCTCCCGGGCCGGGCGGCCACCTTCGAACTCCCGCACGCCGCCCCGCTGCCCGACCTGATCGAGTCGATCCAGTCGTCGGGCCGTATCACCCTCTGCACGCAGTGCGCGGCGCGCCGGAACATCGAGGAGAAGGACGTTCTGGAGGGCGTACGCATCGCGGGCGCGCAGGTCTTCGTGAGCGAGGCGATGTCGGACGACGCACAGGCGCTCGTGTACTGACGGTCTGCCGGTGAGGCGTGCCGGAACGACCTAGCCGGACGGAGCGAGCTTGTCCAGGTCGAGGTTGATCTCGAAGGGCAGCGGCCGGTGGAGCGAGCCCCGGAAGATGCCGACAGGTACGTATGAGGCGGTCGGCTCGTCGAGTTCGTAGACGTGCACGACGGGCGCTCCGTTCTCTTCCTCGATGCGCCAGAAGTGCGGGATGCCGGCCTCCGCGTACTTGCGGAGCTTCACCGTGCGATCGCGGTGGGCCGACTCGGGAGAGACCACCTCGACCGCGAGCCGTACCTCGTCCGGTGCGAACCAGGTGCGGTCGCCGTCGTAGTCGGCCGTCGTGACGAGCAGATCCGGCTCGGGCCGATTGCGCTGGTCAAGCTTGATGGTCATCTCGCGACCGACTCTGACGTCGGCCGGTGCCTGCTCCATGAGAGCGACGGTGAGCATGGTGACGAGGTGGCCGTGCCACCACCTCTGTGGCGACATCATGAATACGAGCGCTCCGTCGATCAGCTCGGTGTGGCGGGGCGCCTCGGGGAGGCGGTCCAGGTCCTCCGCGAACCAGCCTTCCGCACGCGGCGGGCGCATCCAGTCCGGCAGTGCGGTCATGCCTTCACCGTAGCGGCTCACGGTTCGAGCATGCTGCCCCCGGCGTCATTTCGGAGGCTTGGGCGGCTTCGGAGGCTTACGCGGCCTCGGGGACGGTGGCGGCGGGTTCGGGGGCTTCTTCTTGCCGTCCAGTTCGTCCCACCACTCGTCCGACTTCGGGTCGCCCGACGGGTCGTCCCACCAGCGGTCGTCCGGGCCCCGCGTATTCGCCGTCATCGCCGCGATCGGCGGGATGACCATCGCGACCACGCACATGCCGATCGCCACCGGCACCGACCACAGGCGCACGAACGCCCACGCGGAGACGAACAGGGCGATGCACCCGCCCATCAGCACGAAGTAGCGGCGACGGCGTCGCGTATACATACATCGAGCTTACCGACGGCACGAAGGGCCGCACCCCGTGTCAGGAAGCGTCCAACCCCCTGGGGTGCGGCCCTCCGGCCGATCATGTCCTACACCGACACCGCCGGCCGCCCGGCTCAGACCGCGATGGCCACCTCGGCCAGACCACCGGTCTGCGCGACGACCGTACGGTCCGCCGTGCCGCCCGGCACCAGCGCGCGTACGGTCCACGTGCCCTCGGCCGCGTAGAAGCGGAACTGTCCGGTCGCCGAGGTCGGGACCTCCGCGGTGAATTCTCCGGTCGAGTCCAGCAGGCGTACGTAACCGGTGACGGGCTCGCCGTCGCGGGTCACGGAACCCTGGATGGTGGTCTCACCGGGCTTGATCGTCGAGGCGTCCGGGCCGCCGGCCTTCGCTCCACACATATGGGATCTGTCCTCCGGGTCGGGCGGTCGGGTTACTTGGCGGGGCCGAGCTCGATCGGCACGCCGACGAGGGAGCCGTACTCGGTCCACGAGCCGTCGTAGTTCTTGACGTTCTCCTGGCCGAGCAGCTCGTGCAGCACGAACCAGGTGAGCGCCGAGCGCTCACCGATGCGGCAGTAGGCGATGGTGTCCTTCGCCAGGTCGACCTGCTCCTCCTCGTAGAGGGCCTTGAGCTCGTCGTCCGACTTGAACGTGCCGTCGTCGTTGGCGTTCTTCGACCACGGGATGTTGCGCGCGCTCGGCACGTGGCCGGGGCGCTGCGACTGCTCCTGCGGGAGGTGCGCCGGGGCGAGCAGCTTGCCGCTGAACTCGTCGGGCGAGCGCACGTCGACCAGGTTCAGGCTGCCGATCGCGGCGACGACGTCGTCACGGAAGGCGCGGATGGACGTGTCCTGGGCCTTGGCCTTGTACTGCGTGGCCGCGCGCTCCGGCACCGCGTCGACCAGGTCGCGCGAGTCCAGCTCCCACTTCTTGCGGCCACCGTCGAGGAGCTTGACGCCCTCGTGGCCGTAGAGCTTGAAGTACCAGTACGCGTACGAGGCGAACCAGTTGTTGTTGCCGCCGTAGAGGATCACGAGGTCGTCGTTGCCGATGCCCTTCGCGGACAGGAGCTTCTCGAAGCCCTCCTGGTCGACGAAGTCGCGGCGCACCGGGTCCTGGAGGTCCTGCTTCCAGTCGATGCGTACGGCGTTACGGATGTGGTTCTTCTCGTACGCCGAGGTGTCCTCGTCGACCTCGACGATGACGACCTTCGGGTCGTCGATGTGGGCCTCGACCCAGTCGGCGTCTACCAGGACGTCGCTGCGGCTCATGTGTTCTCCTCCGGGGCAGTGTGCGGCGGGTGGTGCGGGCGGCGGCGCCTTCCGGGCACGGAGGCGCGGCGGGCTGCGTACGGCACGGGGTGGCCCTGATGCGTTCGAAGGGCCGGGGAGAGGTGGCGGGAAGGACGTATCCCGCTCAGGCGGTGCGACAGAGCATGGCGGCGACGCGGCACAGGTCGACTGCCCGCCGCTTCGTGAGGTTCGCCTGTCCCCGCTGCTGGAGACCGCTGATGAAGCACTGCATGCGTCCGATCGTAGGGACGTATACGGTGCGATGTCACCGGTGTGTCGAATGGCGAGACGGGATCGTCCGAAATGCGGGACGGATCCGCGCTCGGCGCCGTCAGGAGACGGCCGCGGCGCCGCCCGGACGCCCGTTCCATCTACGGGATGGACATCCGCGTCTCACCATACGGAGACGCCCACGCCCCCGCCGTCCCCTTGGGCCCGTCAGCTCGCCAGGTCGACGTCCGTGCCCGTGCCCGAGAACCGCAGACCGTCCTCCGTCGCCGTCACCTTGTCGAGCTTGATGGTCGACGGCATCCCGTCGATCGTCAGGTCGTAGTCCACGACCTCTTTCAGCTTGTCCTGGACACCCGGCACCGGCAGCTCCGGCAGGTCCTCGGCGCGCAGCCGGACCTTGTCGCCCGCCTCCAGCGAGACGGTGCTGTACGCCGTGAAGTCGTCCGTCAGCATCCCCTTGAAGGCGTCCGGCACCTCGATGCCCGCGCCCTCCACCAGATCGTTCAGCGGCCCCGACACCTTGACCTGGCCCTTGGCCGCCCGCTCGGGACCCGCGTAGCCGACCGTCGCGCCCTTCGGCGCGGACTTGGTGAGATCCGCGTACGAGATCAGCGCCGAGCCGTCCGCGCTGCGCGCGACCGCCGACGAGAAGCTGCTGTTCACCTCGACGTCCCGCAGCGTGGCCTTCACCTCGGTGACCTCGACGTCGCGGCCCTCGGTGGTGGCGGTTATCCCGCCGACACTGACCTCTATCTCGTCCAGCGAGGAGCCGGCGACCTGGGTCAGGAAGGGGAAGCCCTTGATGGAGACACTGGGCTCGCCGGTGAGACCCTGGCTGCTCTTGATCTTGCTCGCCGCCTCGCTCTCGGCGAAGTACACCGCGGCCCGGTCGACGGCCACGAACAGCCCGCCGAGGATCACGACGACGATCAGCAGAATTCGCAGTGCTCGCATTGCTCGGTGTCCCCCACCCTGGTGGTACCAGCCCCCATGACGACCGTGAGCCTAATGGCAGCGTTGTCGCTCTGGTCCCGCGGATCGATCTCGGATCGCGGCCGTACGGCGTGTCCGCACGTACCGCATTTGGTCGACGTCCGGGACCCTCTGTTCGGTTCCCGGACAGGTGTCGGTGTGACGTGTGACGTGTTACGCCAGGGCCCGCCCCAGCAGGTAGATCGCGGGTACGGCGACCGTGAGCGGCAGCGCGACCCCGGCGGTCATGTGGACGAAGCGCGACGGGTAGTCGTAGCTGGCCACCCGCAGCCCGATCAGCGCGCACACCCCGGCCCCGAGGCCCAGCAGCGCGCCCTGGCCACCGATGTCGGTGAGCCCGCCCGCCAGGATCCCGGCGCCCGCACCGGCCGCGAGGGCGACCACGATCGAGGCGGGACCCGGCAGCGGGAGCGCGCGGGCGACGGTCGCGGCGGCGACGGCGAGCGCGCCGACGATCACGGCGTC
>NZ_MDCR01000279.1 GCF_001723055.1 Streptomyces niveus | reverse complement strand
AGCCGCGGCGGCCGTCGCGGGCGGCCCGGGGAGCGCGGCGCCGAGGGCGGCAGGCGCACCGCCGCATAGCTGTTCGTCAGGGGCCGGACGGGCCGGGAGCCCGTCCGGCCCCTGCGACAAACCGGCGACAACGGGCGGATGTCGTGCCCGTACCGACCGGTTAACTTCCCGAAAACTCCACCGACTTGGCATTGACGTGCACACGTCTACGCGCGTCATCATGAGGGCATGCGAATCCCCCCACGAATCGCCCTCATCGGCGGCGCGGCCGCCCTCCTGTCCACCCTCCTCGTCGGCGGCACGGCGGCCACCGCCGCCACCGCCGCCCCGCTCGCGGTCGGCGACATCTGCTACTCCGACCTGCCGTCCCAGGCGCACGACACCCTCGACCTGATCGACCAGGGCGGGCCCTACCCGTACCCGCAGGACGGCGGGGTCTTCCAGAACCGCGAGGGACTGCTGCCGCAGCAGTCCACCGGCTACTACCACGAGTACACCGTCAAGACGCCGGGCTCGCCCGACCGCGGCGCGCGGCGCATCGTGACCGGCAACACGCAGCAGGACTACTACACCGCCGACCACTACGCGTCGTTCGACCTCGTCGACCACGGCTGCTGATCCCGCGTCTCCACGACAGACAGGTAGCCTCCGCCCCATGACTGTGACGTATGTGATCCCCGGGGCGGAGGTCACCGGCCTGGAGCGTTTCTGGGAGGTGATCGGCGAGGCCGTGAACGGCCCGGACGGTTACTTCGGCCGTAACCTCGACGCCTTCGCCGACTGTCTCAGCGGCGGCTACGGGACCCCGGACGACCGGGACTTCGTCATCGAGTGGCACGAGGCCGCACTCTCACGGCGCGCCCTCGGCCACGAGGAGACCGCACGGCAGCTCCGGCTCCGGCTGGCGCGCGTTCCCGAGGTCAACAGGGCACGTGTGGAGGGGGAGTTGGCCGAGGCGGAGGCCGGCCGTGGCCGCACCGTCTTCGACTGGCTGACCGAGATCATCGACGAACGCGCACCGGGCACCCTGCGCCTGCTCTGACCACGCCGGGTCCCGCCCTACCGGCCCCGTGGCAGCAGACCCTCCAGCCGGCGCCGCACCGCCGCGTCCGGGAGGCCGCGTACCGCGGTCGTCGCGCTCTCGCGCGCCCGGCCCGTCAGCGAACCGTCCGCCAGCATCCTCGCCAGGGCGTCCACCGCCCGGGGGTCCCGGCGCGCCGCCAGACCCCGTGCCGCCTCGGCGGCCGTGACGCGTACCGGGTCCGTCAGCCGCGCCGCCAGCGCCTCGCGGACCGCCGGTGTGTCGGCGCCGGTCCCCGCCAGGGCCGTCGTCGCCCGCTCCCGTACCGCGTTGTCGATGTCCGTGCTCAGCACCGTCAGCGCCGCGACCCCCTCCTCGTGGTCGCCCGGCACCAGGGCGGCCAGCGCCACGGCCACCCGGCGGCGTATCCGTGCATCGGGGTGGGCGGCGTGCCGCAGGATCTCCGGCAGGACCGCCGTCTCGCCCTGCTCCCCGAGCGCCGTCACACACGCGCCGATCAGCTCCGGCGTCCGCGCGCCCGCGCTCAACTCCCGCAGCGCGGGCAGCGCTTGCGCCGCGAACGGTCTGTCGCCGTCCGCCGCGTCCGCCGCGCCCAGCCGTGCGAGCACATCGGCCGCGAACGCGCGGCGCGCCGGATCGTCACTCGCGCACCAGGCCAGCGCCGCCCGGAGCGACTCCTCGTCGCCGCGCCGCCACAGCGCGGCCACCGGCTCCAGCCAGCCGTCCCGGTCGGGCACCGCGCACCGCAGCGCCCGCCCCGCCAGCTCGTCGAACGGCGTCCGGATGTCCAGGGACTCCTCCAGGACCGTGGCGATCGCCCCGTGCCCGGTCTGCCGTTCCAGGCTCGCGATCGGCGCACCGTCCTTCAGGGTCTCCACGACGACCGTCACCCCGCCGTCCTCCTCGATCCGGCGCACCACCGTCTCGTCGCCACCGCCGGCCATCGGCAGCAGCTCGGCGTGCAGTTCGTGCTCCACCGCCTCCGGCGCGCTCCACCGCAGCGCCTCGGCCAGCGCCTCCTCGCGCGCCCCCGCGCCGTGCCGCAGCAGGGCCCGTACGGTCGACGGCGAGCCACGCCGGGCCGCCGTCACCAGTGGCGGTTCGCCGTCCGGGGCGCCGCCGCCGGGGCCGGGCAGGTCGGGGTCCGCGCCGTGTGCCAGCAGCGCATCCACCGTGTCCGTGTGACCCTGCCCGACCGCCCAGGCCAGCGCGGTGAAGCCGTACGCCTCGCGCCGGTCGGGGCGCGCGCCCGCCGCCAGCAGGGCCAGGACCACCTCCGTATGACCGCCGCACGCGGCCCCGCACAGCGGCAGATCGCCGCCGTCGGGTCCGCTCGCGCGCTCGGGGTCGGCGCCCGCCGCCAGCAGCAGGCGGACCACACCGGGTTCGTCGCTCACGGCGGCGGCGTACAGGGCGCTCTGGCCGTCCTGGTCGGTCGCCTCGGCGGGGACGCCGGAGCGGAGCAGCGTGACGACGGTGTCGTCCCGGCCCTCGTACACGGCCGAGAACAGCTCGTCCCACGCACCGTCGGGGCCCGCTGTCCGCTCATTCGTCATACTTCGACCTTCGCCCGGGGAGGTCATTCACGCCAAATCGACAGAGCGATGACCATCCGTCACGAGCGGTGAAGTCCCCTTCGGTCAGGGGAAGTTCAGGTGTCGCAGTCGAGGACGGTGTGACAGAGCTGGCATCGTGCCCGCACCCGGCCCCGGACCGGCACACGGATGCGCTGGAAGCAGGTGGGGCAGGCGAACGACACCCGCAGTCCGTCGGCGAGGCGCTCGAAGCCGTACGCCCGGCCCGCGTCCCCCGATCCCGATCCGGACCCGCCCGGGTGGTCGAGCGCGTAACGGCGGTCCTTCGCGTACCGGTGCCGGCCCGACCAGCCCGCCGTGGTCAGCGGCGGCTGCTGCTCGTCCCGTACGGCCTGGGCCTTGCCCTTGGTGTAGGCGGTGTAGCCCTGCGGGCTGGTGAACCAGATGCCCGGGTCCTCGTTGAACACCATGGCGCGCTTGGCCAGTACGTAACCGAACTCCTCCGGCGTCAGATAGCCGAGCTTCTGGCTGGAGTCCCGGTCCTCCCGGAACGCGTCCAGCAGCAGCCACCCGGCGCCCAGGTAGGTCGTCACGGTGTCGGTCAGGATCTCGTTGTCGCGCGTGCCGGGGAAGCTCAGCCCGAGCCGGTGCAGCAGGACATGGGTGATCTCGTGCGCGAGGGCGGCGCCGATGTCCCTGCGGTGTGTCCGGAAGCGGTCGTTCAGCTCGATGAAGTACTCCGGCCCGGCCGTCAGCTCGACGCTCGCCGCGTGCTCCATCTCGCGGAAGCTGACGATCATCCGGGCGTCCGGCAGATGCAGCTGCTGGACCAGCGCGCGGGCCACCCGCTGCACCCCGAGATGGAGGTCGTCGTGGTCGGCGAAGGCGACGTCGGCGGGCGCGACGCTGGTGTCGTACTGGTGGATCCCCTCGTCCGACAGCCGCCGGTAGAGCGCCGTGATCGCGGCCCGCGCGGTGTCGAGATGCGGATAGCCGTGTACGACGGCGCTGCCGTTCGCCCCGCGTCTGTCCGTCACGCCACTACCCCTTCGTAGGACGGTCGACCGTCATCAACTGTACGGCGGCACCCCCGCCGGCCGTGGAGCGAGACCCGAGCGTTCGGTTGGCCGAAATCTATGTCTTGTGCCACGGCTGATTTCTTCCGCATAATCCGGATCACGCTGTGGCGGGCGGAACGGGCGGTCTTTTTTCTCATCGGTCGTCGGGTCGGCTTCGCCATGCGTACGGCACCCCCACGTGCTGAGCGTCATTCGTACACAGCTTCACGCACGACAGCCCCACGCAAGACAACGCAATGCACTGTTTCCCCCCACGAAAGGCAGTCAGTTGAGCTTCCTGCGTGCCCTGAAAAGATGTGCCGTCGTCGGCGCGGTCGTCCTCGCCGGTGTCAGCCTGCAGCCCACCACCGCGTCCGCCGCCCCCGCCCCGGCTCCGCCGGTCGTCGGCGGCACCCCCGCCGAGCAGGGCGAATTCCCCTTCATGGTCCGCCTCTCCATGGGCTGCGGCGGCGCGCTCTACGAGCAGGACATCGTCCTGACCGCCGCCCACTGCGTGGACGGCTCAGGCCCGAACACCGGCATCACCGCCACGGCGGGTGTCGTGGACCTCCAGAGCCCGGACGCCATCGAGGTCAACTCGACCGAGGTCCTCCAGGCCCCCGGCTACAACGGCACCGGCAAGGACTGGGCGCTGATCAAGCTCGCCGAGCCGATCGACCTGCCCACGCTCGACATAGCCACGGACGACTCGTTCAACAACGGCGAGTTCACCGTCGCGGGCTGGGGCGCGGCCACCGAGGGCGGTGCCCAGGAGCGGTACCTGCTCAAGGCCAACGTCCCGTTCGTCTCCGACGCGGACTGCGAGGGGGCGTACGGCAGCAGCCTCGTACCGTCCGAGGAGATCTGCGCCGGCTTCGTCGACGAGGGCGGGACCGACACCTGCCAGGGCGACTCCGGCGGCCCGATGTTCCGTGACAACGGCGCGGGCGGCTGGATCCAGGTCGGCGTCGTCAGCTGGGGCCAGGGCTGCGCGCGGCCCGGCTTCCCGGGCGTCTACACCGAGGTGTCCACCTTCGCAGCCGACATCCAGTCGGCAGCGGCGGGTCTCTGACGCCCTGTCGGAGGGGTCGCCCGCGCGCTGAGCGCGTGATGTGACACGCAAGAGGAAGGGTGGGTTCCGGACCAGTCGGTCCCGAACCCGCCCTTCGTTCTTTTTGGGGGCTCGGTTCGCCTCCGGGGCGCTTTGTGCCCCTGTCGACGGTCGACCGTGCTCGGTCCGCTCGTTCCTCACGGACCTGCGCGCGCTCTTCCTTTCGACAGCGGCGCGCCCCTTCGGCTCACTCGCCCTGCCCGGCTTTCGCCCGTGTGGGCGCCTTGTCGGGGGATGCGCGCGCGGCGGTCGGGGGTGTGGGCGGGATCCGGTGTTCGGTGGCCGGACGACGACCGGAGGCCGACCGTTCGGTTGGCTGAGATTCGTATCTTGTGGGGCCGCTGCTGCCCTCCGGATAATCCGTCTCGCGTTCCTGTCGGGCTCATGCCAATGTCGTGCAACGCGCGTCGACCCGTGTGTCCTACAGGAGCAAAATCCCTCAAGCCCCCACGAAAGGCAGACCGTTGAGCATTCAGGGTGTCCTCAAGAGATGCATCGCTGCCGGCGCTGTCATGCTCGCCGCCATCAGTCTCCAGACCACCAGCGCCTCCGCCGCCCCCGTGCCGGAAGCGCCCAAGACGCAGGCCGCCGCCCCCCTCGCGCCCCCCGTCGTCGGTGGCACCCGCGCCGCCCAGGGTGAGTTCCCCTTCATGGTCCGCCTCTCGATGGGCTGTGGCGGCTCGCTGTACTCGTCCACCGTCGTGCTGACCGCCGCCCACTGTGTGAGCGGATCGGGCAACAACACCAGCATCACCGCCACCGCGGGCGTCGTGGACCTCCAGAGCACCAGCGCCATCAAGGTCCGCTCCACCAAGGTCCTCCAGGCACCCGGCTACAACGGCTCGGGCAAGGACTGGGCGCTGATCAAGCTCGCCCAGCCCATCAACCTGCCGACCCTGAAGATCGCCACCACCACGGCGTACAACAACGGCAACTTCACCGTCGCCGGCTGGGGTGCGGCCACCGAGGGCGGCGCCCAGCAGCGCTACCTCCTCAAGGCCACCGTGCCGTTCGTCTCGGACGCCACCTGCAACTCGAACTACGGCGGCCAGCTCATCGCCAGTGAAGAGATCTGCGCCGGCTTCGCCGCCGGTGGCACGGACACCTGCCAGGGTGACTCCGGCGGCCCGATGTTCCGCAAGGACAACGCCGGCGCCTTCATCCAGGTCGGCATCGTGAGCTGGGGCAACGGCTGCGCCCGGCCCAACTACCCCGGTGTCTACACCGAGGTCTCCACCTTCGCCTCCCAGATCGCGTCGGCCGCCTCCACCCTGTGATCCGACCGCTCTGACCGTGTGACCCGCAGAGGCGGGACAGGCCAACAGGACCGGCGCCGTCGGCGCGTTAGTCCAAGACCTGTCCCGCCTTTGTCCATGGGCGCACCCACTCCTCGCCACGCACATTGACGTGCACGGAACACCGTGGACGAAGAGGAGCGACGTGTACGCCAACGAAAGTGACCGAGGCCCCCGCCGCAGAACCGTCGTGGCCGCCACCGCACTCGCGGGGGCCGGCGCGGCCCTCGCCACCCCCGGCGGTGCCTTCGCGGCCGGTACGAGGGCACTCCCCGCGCCCGCCCCCGGCACCCGCGAGAGCGTCCTGCGCTCACGCGAGCTGGAGGTCCGCGTCGACAGCGGCTTCCCGCGCGTCGTGTCGTACACCGACCGGGGCACCCGCGCCGTCCTGCACGGACAGGGCGCCACCGTCAGCACGGTCGTCGTCGACGGGACGCCGCACACCCCGAAGGTCGCCGCCCGGCCCGCCGGGCGTGGAAAGATCTCCTACACCCTCGCCTTCGACGGCGGCACCGAGATCGACGTCGAGATCGCCGTCGACGGCTGGCGCGTCGACTGGCGCGTCACCCGCATCGCGGACACCGACGCCCTGCGCGTGGGCACCCTGGAGGTGCCCGAACTCGCCCTGCTCTCCGTACGCAGCGACCAGAGCGGCGCCACCCTCCTCGCCGCCCGCGTCGAACTCGACAAGGCCAAGAGCGGCGACACCCTCGTCAAGGTCACCCCCGACACCCCCGCGAAAGCGGCGGCAGGCTGCGCGTACGCCGTCGTGGCACACGACCGGCTCGGCGGCGCCGTCGAGACCAACACCGTGTACGACAGGCCCGCCGCCGGGACCACCTGGGACAACGGCCGGCTCCGGCACCGCACCGATCGGCAGGACGGCGCCGCCGTGGCCCTGCTCGGCTGCGGCCAGTGGACACACCGCGCGCAGGGCTCACCCGTGGACGCCACCGAGCCCCTGCCGTACGCCACCGTCATCGTCACCCGCGACCGGAGCGGAGAGCGGAACGGCTCCGGCACCGTCGACTGGCAGGACGCCGCCATCGCCTTCCGCGACATCATGGTCAACCCGCTCGGCGCCGGCGAACAGCACCTGCGGGTCGTCCCGCACATCCCCTTCAACTTCGCCAGCCAGGCCACCAACCCCTTCCTCGCCACCCT
The DNA here is from genome assembly GCF_001723055.1 of Streptomyces niveus. Lineage (GTDB taxonomy): Bacteria > Actinomycetota > Actinomycetes > Streptomycetales > Streptomycetaceae > Streptomyces > Streptomyces niveus. The sequence continues at coordinate 6,651 of NZ_MDCR01000279.1, read as the reverse complement.
CGACCAGGTCAAGCGGATCTCCCTGGCCACCGACGGCCTGCGCCAGTACACCCTCCTCAAGGGCTACCAGTCCGAGGGGCACGACTCGGCGCACCCCGACTACGCCGGAAACCACAACACGCGCGCCGGCGGTCTCACCGACCTCAACACCCTCCTCAAGGAGGGCGCGAAGTGGCACAGCGACTTCGGCGTCCACGTCAACGCCACCGAGTCCTACCCCGTCGCGAACGCCTTCTCCGAGACACTCGTCGACAAGAACGACGAGCAATGGGACTGGCTCGACCAGAGCTACCGCATCGACGCCCGCCGCGACCTCGTCTCCGGCGACATCGTCAAACGCTTCCAGGACCTGCGCGACGAGACGCACCCCGCGCTCAACACCCTCTACATCGACGTCTTCCGCGAGTCCGGCTGGAACTCCGACCGGCTCCAGCGCGCCCTGCGCGACCAGGGCTGGCACATCACCACCGAATGGGGCCACGGACTGGAACGCTCCGCGCTCTGGGCGCACTGGGCCACCGAGACCGACTACGGCCCCGACACCTCACGCGGAATCAACTCCCAGCTCATCCGCTTCATCCGCAACCACCAGAAGGACGTCTTCGCCGACAAGTGGCCCACCCTGCTCGGCATCCCGCGCACCGGCAACTTCGAGGGCTGGGTCGGCAAGACCGACTGGAACGTGTTCTACAAGCAGATCTGGACCGAGTCGCTGCCCGCCAAGTACCTCCAGGCGTACCCGATCCGGCGCTGGAGCGAGCACGAGATCAGCTTCGCCGGGCCGACGAAGACCGTCGTCAGTGACACCGGCGGCGCCCGGCGCATCACCACCGACGGACGGCTCGTGTACGACGACGGGCGCTACCTGCTGCCCTGGGAGCCGCGCGAGGCCACCGACCCCGCCAAGCTCTACCACTACAACCCCGCGGGCGGCAGCACCCAGTGGCAGCTGCCGCGCGGCTGGGCCCACCGCTCCCGCACCGCCCTGTACCGCCTCACCGACCAGGGCCGCGAGCACGTCGCCGACCTGCCGGTACGGGGCGGCAAGGTCACCGTCGACGCCGAGGCCGGGCAGCCGTACGTGCTCTACCCCGCCCGCGTACCCGGCAGCCCCGACCCGCACTGGGGGCAGGCGACGCCCGTCCACGACCCCGGCTTCAACTCCGGTTCCACGGACGGCTGGCGGGTGACCGGCGGCCCGGCCCGCGTCGAGCTGAGCGCGCTCGGCGACTACGAGCTGGTGATCGGCGCGGGCGGCGCGACCTCCGTAGGACAGCGGCTCGAACGCCTCGCGCCGGGCACCTACGCCGCGTCCGTACAGGTCGAGGTCGGCACGGTGGCGGGGGAGCGGCGCCGGGCCGCCCTGGAGGTCCGCACCTCCGACGGCGTGACGGCCGTCAACTGGACGGACAGCTCCACGGCGGGCAACTACGTGGCCGCCGACCGCAAGCACGGCACCCGCTTCCAAAGGATGTTCACCCACTTCACCGTCCCCGAGCGCGGCGGCCCCGTCGATCTCGCGCTGACGGCGGCGGCGGGCGAGGCGCGCGTGCGGTTCGACAACGTACGCGTCGTCAAAGCGCGCCGCTCCGCCCGGCGCGGGGCCCTGGTCTTCGAGGACTTCCAGCACGTCCCGCAGGGCTGGGGCGTCTTCGTCAAGGGTGACGCCGGCGGCGCCACTGACCCGCGCACCCACATCGCCCAGCGGCACGCGCCGTACACGCAGCGAGGCTGGAACGGCAAGGCGATCGACGATGTCGTCGACGGCACCGAATCGCTCAAGTCACGCGGCGAGAACGACGGGCTGGTGTACCGCACCACGCAGCACACCGTCCGTTTCGAACCGGGCACGCGCTACCGCGTCACCTTCCGCTACGAGAACGAGAAGGCCGGACAGTACGCCTGGATCACGGCCGTGGACGAGCCGGGGGAGCGGGAGCTGTCGCGCGCCGCACTGCCCGTCACGACCGAACCGGCAGTCCTGAGCTACGAGTTCACCGCCCCGGCGAGCGGTGAGGCGTGGGTCGGGCTGCGCAAGGTCGGGGACGACGGCACGGCGGAGTTCGTACTGGACGCCTTCGAGGTCCGCGAGGTGTAGACACCGGCGCCGGACGGGCCGCGAGGCCCGTCCGGCACGGCGGTGGAGGCGCGGGCCGTCGTCACGTCAGTCGTACGTGACCCTCGCCCGCGCCCTCCAGCTCCAGCACCCACACCTCGTTGCGCCCCGCGCGCAGCACCGGCCCCGGCACGTACAGCGACTCCTGCGGGCCCACCGCCCAGTACCGGCCCAGACAGAAGCCGTTGACCCAGACGAAGCCCCGCGTCCAGCCCGGCAGCCACAGCCGGGCGTCACCGGGGGACACCACGTCGAAAGAGCCCCGGTACAGGCCCCGCGCGCCCGGCCAGGACGGGGCGCGCAGCGGCAGCGCGGCGACCGCCGCCGCGTCGTCGAAGGCGTCCAGCCGCAGACCCCGCGCCCGTACCCCGTGCAGATACTGCCGCTCGTGCAGGAAACCGCCCGTGACGCCCTTCGGCTCACCCGTACGCGGCCCGTAGTTGACCCGCCCCAGCGACTCCACCCACGCCTCCACCTCCGCCGGACCGGCCACCGGCTCCGCCACCACCGGGTCCTCCTCCCGCAGCACCCCCGCCCGCACCCCGTCGACGTGGACCACCGCCAGATCGCGCAGTCCCGCCAGGGTGAGCGGATACGGCCGCCGGGGACCCGGCACGCTCACCCGGTAGCGCACCAGCCCCCGGTCCACGCCCAGTTCGTCGAACGACGGCGGCACCGGCGTCCGCGTCTCCGGCCCGCCCAGCGCGTCGATCACCTCGTCCAGCGGCGCCCACCCCGTCAGCTCCGCCCGCACCGGCCCGCCGCCCAGCACCGGGGGAGCCGGCGGCACCTCGGGCAACGGGCCCTCCTGGTAGCGCGCCAGCACCTCCCGGAACAGCCAGAACTTCTCCGTCGGCCGCCCCGCCTCGTCCACCGGCGCGTCGTAGTCGTACGACGTCACATCCGGCTCCAGCGCACCGTCGTGCAGCGCGCCCGCGCGATTGGCGCCCGCCCGGCCCGCGAAGCTCGTACCGCCGTGCGCCATGTAGATGTTCACCGAGGCGCCGCACTCGAGGATCTCCCGCAGCGCCCCCGCCGCGTCCGCCGGATCGCGCACCGCGTGCGCGGCGCCCCAGTGGTCGAACCAGCCGCACCAGAACTCCATGCACATCAGCGGGCCGTCCGCCCGGTGCTCACGCAGCGTCCCGAACGCCGCGCGCGCCCCCGAACCGAAGTTCACCGTCGCCAGGACACCGGGCACCGAGCCACCCGTCAGCATGTGGTCCTCCGGGCCGTCGGAGGTGAACAGCGGCACCTCGATCCCGCAGTCACGGAGCAGCGCCGCCAGTGAGGAGAGGTACGGCAGGTCGGAGCCGTAACTCCCGTACTCGTTCTCGACCTGCACCATGACCACCGGGCCGCCGCGGCCGATCTGCCGGGAGACGACCTGCGGCAGCAGGCGGCGCAACCACCGCTCCACCGGCCCCAGGAACTCCGGATCACCCGTCCGTACGCGCGCGCCCACCGCCGCCGTCAGCCAGTGCGGCAGCCCGCCGTTGTCCCACTCCGCGCAGATGTACGGGCCCGGCCGCACGATCGCCCACAGCCCGGCGCCCGCCGCCGCGTCCAGGAACCGGCCCAGCGCCTCCACATCCGCGTACCGGCCCGGCGCGGGCTCGTGCAGATTCCACGGGACATACGTCTCCACACAGTTCAGGCCCATCGCGCGCAACATCCGCAGCCGGTGCGGCCACAGCTCCTCACGCACCCGGAAATAGTGCAGCGCCCCCGACAGCAGCCGTACCGGCCGGCCATCCACCAGGAAATCCCTGTCACCTACAGTGAACTCGGCCACGGACGCCGCCCTTCGGTTCGATCAAGTCCCGGGCCCACCCTCACCCCCTGGTCAGGGACGGGTCCATGGACAAAGATCGGCAGGATCTTGGACTCGCCGGACCGGCCGAGAAGGAGCGACAGCGGATGTACCACACCTGGATGCGCTACTTCACCCCCAGCCCCGTCCACCACCGGCTCGGCCTCGTCTGCCTCGGCGTCGGCCTCCAGCACGGCCGGCTGCCCACCGTCGGACCCCGCGTCCTCGACCACCACGTCGCCGTCGTCATCGGCGCGGGCAGCGGCTGGTACCGCGACCCCGAAGGCCACCGCACCACCGTCACCGCGCCCGCGCTGCTCTGGCTGCTGCCCGGCGTACCGCACCACTACGGCGCCGACCCCGAGACCGGCTGGGACGAGAGCTTCGTCGACTTCACCGGCCCCGCCACCGCCACGTACACCGAACTCGGCTACATCGAGACCGACCGCGCCGTCGTCCCCCTCTCCGACGCGGCCACCGCGCGCGCCGCCGTCGGCCGCATCGTCCGCGCCGCACGGCGCGGCAACCCCCTCCTGGAGGTCGAGACCGGCGCCGCCGTCCACGAACTCCTCGTCGAACTGCGCCGCGCCCGCGCCGACACCAACCCCGAGGGCGAACTGGTCCTCCAGGCCCTCGCCCGCGACGCGTTCCTGCCGCTGTCCGTCGCCGAACACGCCGCCCGGCACGGCATGACACCCGCCGAACTGCGCGGCGCCGTCCGCAGAGCCGCCGGCTGCAGCCCCAAGGACTATCTGCTGGGCATCAGACTCGGCCGCGCCAAAGAACTCCTCGCCGCCACCGAACTGCCCGTCGCCGCCGTCGCGCGCCGCGTCGGCTACGACGATCCGGCGTACTTCTCCCGGCTGTTCACGCGCCGCGTCGGCACCGCGCCCATCCGCTTCCGCAAGCGCCAGGGCCGGGCCGTCCCCGGCGGCTGGAGCACCTGCGTCCCCGACCCGGACCGGCCGCCGACGATCACGACGCCCTCTCCGTGAGACGCGTCGCCCGCCGTACGCCGCAGGCCCTAAGCTTCCGGACCATGACCACGAGCGACAACGACGACAAAGGCGGCATCGACCCGTCCGTCCAGGCCGAGCTGGACCGGCTGCGCGGCAGTATCGACAACATCGACGCGGCCGTCGTCCATATGCTGGCCGAACGGTTCAAATGCACCCAACAGGTCGGCGTCCTCAAGGCCGTGCACCACCTGCCGCCCGCCGACCCGGCCCGCGAGTCCCGGCAGATCACCCGGCTCCGCCAGCTCGCGGAGAGCGCCAGGCTCGACCCCGCGTTCGCCGAGAAGCTCCTGAATTTTGTGATCGCCGAGGTGATCCGCCACCACGAGACGATCGCGGACAGCTCCGGGCGCCAGGGCACGGCCTAGACCAATCCCGGCACTTGGGGCGTGTCCGGCGCTTGCGGACAACCCCGGCCCGCGACGTGCCCTCCCCCCGCTTCCGTACCCCGCCCGTGCGCTCTCAGCGCAACCCCCACCCGCTGCGCGTCCCCGGACCCATCGGGCAGCATGTCCCCATGTCCGTACTGACGCGCGACGAAGCGCAGACCCGTGCCCAGCTCATCGACGTCCACCGGTACACGGTCGCCCTCGACCTGACCACCGGCGACGAGACCTTCGAATCCCGTGCCGCCATCCAGTTCACCGCCCGCGCGGCCGGAGACACCTTCGTCGAGCTGAAGCCCGCGCTGCTGCGCTCCGTCACCCTCGACGGGCAGCCCCTGGACCCCCACACGCTGGACCAGAACCGCCTCGCGCTCACCGGCCTCACCGAGGGCGAGCACGAACTGCGCGTCGACGCCACCATGCGCTACTCCCGCACCGGCGAAGGCATGCACCGCTTCACCGACCCCACCGACGGCGAGACCTACGTCTACACCCAGATGTTCCTCGAAGACGTCCAACGGGTCTTCGCCGTCTTCGACCAGCCCGACCTCAAGGCCGTCTTCGCCCTCAGCCTCACCGCCCCCGAAGGCTGGACCGTCCTCGGCAACGGCATCGCCACCGACGAGGGCGACGGACACTGGAGCATCGCGCCGACCCCGCCCATCTCCACCTACCTCGTCGCCGTCGCCGCCGGCCCCTGGCACTCCGTACGCACCGAACACGCCGGGCTGCCCTTCGGCATCCACTGCCGCCGCTCCCTCGCGCCCCATCTCGACGCCGACGCCGACGAGATCCTCACCATCACGCGCGCCTGCTACGACCGCTACCACGAGAAGTTCAAGGAGCCGTACCCCTTCGACTCCTACGACCAGGCCTTCGTCCCCGAGTTCAACGCGGGCGCCATGGAGAACCCGGGCCTCGTCACCTTCCGCGACGAATTCGTCTACCGCTCCGCCGTCACCGACACCGAGCGGCAGACCCGCGCCATGGTCATCGCCCACGAGATGGCCCACATGTGGTTCGGCGACCTCGTCACCCTCACCTGGTGGGACGACATCTGGCTCAACGAGTCCTTCGCCGAGTACATGGGCTACCAGACCCTCACCGAGGCCACCCGCCACACCGACACCTGGGTCGCCTTTGGCATCGACCGCAAGTCCTGGGGGTACGACGCCGACCAGCGCCCCTCCACCCACCCCGTCGCACCCGACCCCGACGCCGTGCCCGACACCGCGTCCGCGATGCTCAACTTCGACGGCATCTCCTACGCCAAGGGCGCCTCCGCGCTGCGCCAACTCGTCGCCTGGCTCGGCGAGAAGG
>NZ_MDCR01000278.1 GCF_001723055.1 Streptomyces niveus | reverse complement strand
ATGAGGAGAGGGCCCCGTCGCGACGGCGACGGGGCCCTCTCCTCATGTCGTACGGCTATGGGAAGTCCGGGAACGTCCCGCCCCCGTTGTCCGCGCCCGGGTCACCCGTGAATCCGCCAGGGCCCTGGCCCGGGTCGGGCTTGTTGTCGCCGTTGTTGCCGTCGCCTTCGCCGGCGTTGCCACCGTTCCCGCCGTTGTTGCCGCCACCGTTGCCGTTGCCGCCGTTGTCGTTCCCCGGCCGGTCACGGTCGCGGTCACGCCCCTTGTCCTTGTCCTTCTCCGGATTCGGGATGTTGATGGTGTTGAACCCCGGCGCTTCCTTGCCGTCCAGCGCGCCGCTCATCGCGTCGCGCCAGATCGGTCCGGGTACGGCGCCACCGAAGACCTTGTCGTGGTACTGACCGCCGATGGTGATGTCCACCATCTTCTTCTTGTGCGCCGGGTCGCCGACCCACACCGCGCCCGCCATGTTCGGCGTGTAGCCCACGAACCACGCGGCGAGCCGGAAGTCGGTGGTACCGGTCTTGCCCGCGCTCGGCCTGCTGCCGAGGCCGGCCTCCTGGCCCGTACCGTCCTCGACCACGCCCTCCAGCAGGGTGTTTATGGTGTCGGCCGTCTTCTGCGACATCGCCCGCGTGCAGTCCGTCTTCGGGACGTCCATCTCCTTGCCGTTCGGGCCGGTGATCGACTCGATGGCGATCGGGGTGCAGTACGTGCCGCGGTTGGCGAACGTCGCGTACCCGGACGCCATGGTCAGCGGCGACATCTCCTGCGTGCCCAGCGTGATCGACGGGACCTGCTGGATCGGCTGGCCGTTGGCCCGCTCGACGCCCATCTTCCTGGCCAGCTCGGTCACGGGGCAGACGCCGATCTGGCTGATCAGCTGTACGTAGTAGGTGTTGACCGACTTGGCGGTCGCTTCCTTCATGCCGTACGGCCCGACCTCGGACTCGTTCTCGTTCTCGACCGGGACGCCCTTGTCCGTCCACGGACCCTTGCAGGTCTGCACCGGGCTCGGATAGTCCATCTTGTACGGCGAGGCGTACGACTGCGTCGGCTGGATGCCCTGCTCCAGGGCCGCCGCCGCCACGATGGGCTTGAAGGTCGAGCCGGGCTGGTAGCCGGCGCCGCCGCCCATGTCCTCGTCGACGGACAGGTTCATGTACGTCTCGTTCTTGCCGCCGCCGTACGGCCGCGACTGCCCCATCGCCAGGACCTTGCCGGTGCCGGGCTCGACGATCGACAGGGCGGTGGCGACCTCGTCCGACTTGTAGACGTGGCTCTTGATCGACTCCTGCGCCGACTCCTGCGCCTGCGGGTCGAGCGTCGTCCGTACGGTCAGACCGCCCTGGTTCCAGACCTTGGCCCGGTCCTCCTGCGTCTTGCCGAAGGCGGGGTCGGTGAGGAACACCTTCCGTACGTAGTCGCAGAAGAAGCCCGCGCCCTTGACCGCCGTGATGCAGCCGTTCTTGGGACGGCTCACCTTCAGGTCGATCTCGGTCTTCTTCGCCTTGTCCGCCTCGGCCTGCGAGATGTCCTTCACGTCGGCCATCCGCTGGATCACGGTGTTACGACGCTTGGTCGCCTCCTCCGTGTCGTTCACCGGGTCGTACCGGCTCGGCGACTGGACGATGCCCGCCAGCAGCGCCGCCTCCTCCAGCTTCAGGTTCTTCGCCGACTTGGAGAAGTAGCGGTGCGAGGCGGCCTCGATGCCGTACGCCTGCTGTCCGAAGAAGGTGATGTTCAGGTAGTTCTCGAGGATCTTCTTCTTGCCCAGCTCCTCCTCGACCTGGATCGCGAACTTCAGCTCGCGGATCTTGCGGCCGATGGTCTGCTGGGTGGCCTGGGCGACCTTGTCGGGGTCGTCGCCGGCCTCCTCCACGAAGACGTTCTTCACATACTGCTGGGTGAGGGTCGACGCGCCCTGCGAGACCCCGCCGGACTGCGCGTTGCGATTGGCCGCGCGCAGAACGCCCTTGAGGTCGACCGCGCCGTGCTCGTAGAAGCGCGAGTCCTCGATCGCGACGATCGCCTTCTGCATGTACGGCGAGATGTCGGTGAGCGGGACCACGGTGCGGTCACGCGAGTAGACGGTGGCGATCGGGCCGCCGTCCTTGTCGAGGATCGTGGTGCGCTGACTGAGCGGCGGAGTCTTCAGGTTGGCGGGGATCTCGTCGAATCCCTCGACCGTCCCCTTGGCCGCCAGGCCCAGAACTCCGAAGGCGGGCAAGGCGATTCCCGCCAGCACGGCTCCCGCGAGCACACTGACACCGAGGAACTTGGCGGCCTGCTGGGTCCCGGTCAGACCGCCGCCGGAGCGCTTCTTTGGCATGGCAGCAGCCTACGTTGTCATTCGCCGGACACACATAAAGGCTCTGGCCTAAGCTGAACTCAACTGTCACAGCAGTGCGGTTTCGCATCAGCGACCCGAAGTGAACATCCGGCTCATCTCGGAACGGCGGAAACCCTGTCCGATTTCGAGTCGTACGTCGCTTGAATCCCGTTGTGGCTCAATAGGATCGTCCCGACTTGTCGGGTTGGTCCAGCATGTCCTGCGGTCACTCCCCTGGGTGATCTGCCGCATACGCATAGTCCGTTCGGGCCATTCAAGATTGGGCCCGACGGGGGTGTTGCGCTGTGCCCACCTTCCGTAACGTCCTCAACTGGCAGCGGTGAATATGCCGCTTCCGCCGTGGGGGAGCCTCGATTCGGGAGAGGACGGCGCCGGGATGGGCTGGGTAACCGACTGGAGTGCGCAGGCAGCATGCCGCACTACCGATCCGGATGAATTGTTCGTACAGGGCGCAGCGCAGAACAGGGCCAAGGCGGTGTGCACCGGATGTCCGGTGCGTACGGAGTGCCTGGCCGACGCGCTGGACAACCGCGTCGAATTCGGCGTGTGGGGCGGAATGACCGAGCGGGAGCGACGCGCATTGCTGCGCAGGCGCCCCACCGTCACCTCGTGGCGACGGCTGCTCGAAACCGCACGCACCGAGTACGAGCGCAGCGCGGGCATTCTGCCCGCCGGCCTTGAGGACGACGACGAGACGTACGGCTCACGCCACTACGTCGACGTCATCGACGACTCGTGGGCGGCGGTGGGGTAGGGCTCCGTACAGCAGCGAGCAGTAAGCAGTAGGCGGGTACGGGCAGGCAGCGGGCGAACGGTGCCGAGCATCCCGCCGGTTACGCGGCCCCGGACGTCCGGTTACGCGGCTCCCGTCGCCGGGCTCCCGCCCGCGAGGCGGTCGCCGATGGCGCGGAGTCCGGCGAGGTCGTGCACATCGCCGGGCAGCGCCGCCACCTCGGCCACCGGCACTTCGGGGTGCAGCGCGGTGAAGCGGTCGCGGGTGCGCTGCTCACGCTTCAGCACCTGCATGCGCTCGGCGTGCAGGCGCAGCAGACCGGCCGTCAGCTGGTTCACCGACGGCTGTTCGGGCGTCTGTGATTCCGTTTCCTGGTGCGGGAGTTGGCCGGGTCCTGGGTCAGGGGAGTCGGGAGGGGAGCCCGCGGGGGAAGCGGCCTCACGCACACCATTCTTCCCGTGGCCCTGATCCACAATGCGACCCTCTTCAAGATTTTCCGCGGCGGCCCGTGCCCGCTCGGCCGACAGCCGGGCGGCGCCGCTGCCGTGCACGCGGTTGAGGACCAGACCGGCCAGCGGCATCTCCTCGGCGGCCAGCCGCTCCACGAAGTACGCCGCCTCGCGCAGCGCGTCCCGCTCCGGCGCCGCGACCACCAGGAACGCCGTGCCGGGGGCCTGGAGCAGCCGGTACGTCGCGTCGGCGCGCGTACGGAAACCGCCGAACATCGTGTCCATCGCCGCCACGAACGTCTGGACGTCGCGCAGGAATTGACCGCCCAGCAGCTTCCCGAGCGTGCCGGTCATCATCGACATCCCGACGTTCAGGAACTTCATCCCGGCCCGGCCGCCCATCTTCGCCGGGGCCATCAGCAGCCGGATGAACTTCCCGTCCAGGAACGAGCCCAGCCGCTTCGGCGCGTCCAGGAAGTCCAGCGCGGAGCGCGACGGCGGGGTGTCCACGACGATCAGGTCCCACTCCTCGCGGGCCCGCAGCTGCCCCAGCTTCTCCATCGCCATGTACTCCTGCGTGCCCGCGAAGCCGGCCGACAGGGACTGGTAGAAGGGGTTCTCCAGGATGGCGCGGGCCCGGTCCTGGTCCGCGTGCGCCTCGACGATCTCGTCGAAGGTGCGCTTCATGTCGAGCATCATGGCGTGCAGTTCACCGGGGCCCTCGATGCCCTTGACCTGCCGGGGGGTGTTGTCGAGCGAGTCGATGCCCATGGACTGGGCAAGCCTGCGCGCCGGGTCGATGGTCAGCACGACCACCTTGCGGCCGCGCTCCGCCGCCCGTACGCCCAGAGCCGCCGCCGTCGTCGTCTTGCCGACGCCGCCGGAGCCGCAGCAGACGATGATCCGTGTCTCCGGGTCGTCGAGCAGCGGATCGACTTCGAGCGGGGCCGCCGCCGGGTCCACAGTCATCGGGCCTCCCCAAGATTCCGTAGCTCCCCCGCCAGGCGGTACAGACCGGCGAGGTCCATGCCCTCGCCGATCAGGGGGAGTTCGTACGTAGGCAGCCCGAGCTTCGCCAGGACGGCTCGCTGCTCGCGCTCCAGCTCCACCCGCTGGGCGTGCTCGGCGGCCTGTTCGAGAAGCGGTCCCACGAGCTTCGTGGGCGCGCTCACCCCGGCCGCCGCGAGTGCCTTGGTGACCTCCTTACGACGGTCCCCCGCCACCCCGTTGACCGCCTCCTCGTCCAGGACGTGCGGGCGCACCATGTTCACGATCACCTTGCCGACGGGCAGTTCGGCGGCGCGCAGCTCGCCGACACCGTCGGCGGTCTCCTGGACGGGCATCTCCTCAAGGAGGGTCACCAGGTGGACGGCGGTGCCGGGCGACTTGAGCACCCGCATGACCGCCTGTGCCTGGTTGTATATCGGCCCTATCTTGGCGAGCCCGGCCACCTCGTCGTTCACGTTCAGGAAGCGCGTGATGCGGCCGGTGGGCGGGGCGTCCATCACGACGTAGTCGTAGGCGAACCGGCCCTGCTTGTCCCGGCGGCGTACGGCCTCGCACGCCTTGCCGGTCAGCAGTACGTCCCGGACGCCGGGCGCGATGGTGGTGGCGAAGTCGATGGCGCCGAGCTTCTTCAGGGCACGCCCCGCGCTGCCGAGCTTGTAGAACATCTGGAGGTAGTCCAGAAGGGCGCGCTCGGCGTCTATGGCCAGCGCGTGCACCTCGCCGCCGCCCGGGGCGACGGCGATCTTCCGTTCCTCATAAGGAAGCGCCTCCGTTTCGAAGAGCTGTGCGATGCCCTGTCTGCCCTCGACCTCCACAAGGAGGGTGCGTTTGCCCTCCGTCGCGAGGGCGAGCGCGAGGGCCGCGGCGACCGTCGTCTTACCGGTCCCGCCCTTGCCGCTGACGACCTGGAGCCTGCTCACGCATTCGAGCCTAACCAGTCGGGCCGCAGGCTACGCACGAGGTGGTCCACGGGCTCCGTACGAGGTCGGCGACGGGCGCCGTACGAGATCCCGCGCGCGCTCTGTTCGAGATCGTCCGCGGGCACCGTACGAGGTGGCCACGTGGTGCCGATACAGTCGCCCCATGACGAAGTGGGAATACGCGACGGTGCCTCTTCTCGTGCACGCGACGAAGCAGATCCTGGACACCTGGGGCGAGGACGGCTGGGAGCTGGTCCAGGTCATCCCGGGTCCGAACAACCCCGAGCAGCTGGTGGCCTATCTGAAGCGAGAGAAGTCCGCGTGAGCGGCGTGGTCGAGGCGGCCCTCGCCGAACTGGGGCTGACGGTTCCGCAGGTCGTACCGCCTCTGGCGGCGTATCAGCCGGCCGTACGGTCCGGCGTGTACGTGTACACCGCGGGGCAGCTCCCCATGGTGGACGGCAAGCTTCCGGTGACCGGCAAGGTCGGCGCCGAGGTGACGCCCGAGGAGGCCAAGGATCTCGCCCGGGTCTGCGCGCTCAACGCGCTGGCCGCGGTGAAGTCCGTCGCCGGCGACCTGGACCGCGTCGCGCGCGTCGTGAAGGTCACCGGGTTCGTCGCCTCCGCGTCGGACTTCACCGGCCAGCCCGCCGTGCTGAACGGGGCGAGCGAGCTGTTCGGCCAGGTCTTCGGCGACAAGGGTGTGCACGCGCGCAGCGCGGTGGGTGTCGCCGTCCTGCCGCTGGACGCCCCCGTCGAGGTCGAGATCCTGGTGGAGCTGGTCGCGGACTGACGTCCGTCCGTGCCCGGGGCCGCTCCGACGCCCCGGGCCGGTCCTACGCCGTTTGGGAGCGGTCTCATGCCGCCCCGGGGTCGCCCGGCCCCGGAAAGTGCCTCTCGAACATCGCCGGGCGAGCCCGTAGCATCCCGGCATGCCCAATGGTCAGTGGTTCCCGCCCGAGTGGGCCGGCCGCATCCGCGCGCTCGCCCAGGGCGAGCTGAGCGTCGCCCCCGCACGGCGGGCCGCGACCGTGATGCTGCTGCGCGACTCCGTCGACGAGCCCGGCGGACCCTCCGTACATATGCTGCGCCGCCGCACCTCCATGGCCTTCGCCGGAGGCGCGTACGCCTACCCGGGCGGTGGCGTCGACCCGCGTGACGACGACCGGCTGGTCCGCTGGGCGGGGCCGGGGCGTGACGTGTGGGCCGGGCGGCTCGGCGTGGACGCCGTGTCCGCGCAGGCCATCGTCTGCGCGGCGGTGCGCGAGACGTACGAGGAGGCCGGGGTCCTGCTGGCCGGGGAGACGGCCGAAACCGTCGTCGGTGACACCACGGGGGACGACTGGGAGGCCGACCGGGCCGCCCTGGTCGACCGTGAGCTGTCCTTCGCGGACTTCCTGGACCGGCGGGGGCTGACCCTGCGCAGCGATCTGCTGGGCGCGTGGACCCGGTGGATCACCCCCGAGTTCGAGCCCAGGCGGTACGACACCTGGTTCTTCGTGGCGGCGCTGCCGGCCGGGCAGCGTACGCGCAACGCTTCTACGGAGGCCGACCGCACGGTGTGGATCCGGCCCGCCGAGGCGGCACTCGGATACGACAAGGGCGAGCTGCTGATGATGCCTCCCACCGTGGCGACCCTGCGCCAGCTCCAGCCTTACGGCTCCGCGGCCGAGGCGCTGGCAGCCGCCGTGGGGCGGGATCTCGCGCCCGTGCTGGCCAGACCGAGGGTGGAGGGCGACGAGGTGGTGCTCAGCTGGCCGGGCCAGGACGAGTTCACGCAGCGCGTTCCGCTGGGGGGCGGGGACCGATGACGGACGCCGGGGCCCTGCCGGGACAGCCGCGCGGAGCCGTCGTCTCGGGCGCGGCGACCGCCCGCGCGGTCAACGTGCTCGCGCCCAACGCCTCCGCGATGACACTCGACGGCACGAACACCTGGATCGTCTCCGAGCCGGACTCGGAGCTCGCGGTCGTGATCGACCCGGGCCCGCTCGACGAGGGGCATCTGCGGGCGGTCGTCGCCACCGCCGAGCAGGCGGGCAAGCGCGTCGCGCTGACCCTCCTCACCCACGGCCACCCGGACCACGCGGAGGGCGCGGCGCGTTTCGCCGAGCTGACGCGTACGTCCGTACGGGCCCTGGACCCGGCCCTGCGCCTCGGCGACGAGGGGCTGGGGGCCGGTGACGTCGTCACCGAGGGCGGGCTTGAGCTGCGCGTCGTGGCCACCCCCGGGCACACCTCGGACTCGCTCTGCTTCCATCTGCCGGCCGACCGCGCGGTGCTGACGGGCGACACGATCCTCGGGCGCGGTACGACGATGGTGGCCCACCCGGACGGCAGGCTCGGCGACTACGTCGACTCGCTGCGGCGGCTGCGTTCGCTGACGGTCGACGACGGCGTCCATACGGTGCTGCCGGGCCACGGGCCCGTACTGGACGACGCGCAGGGCGCGGTCGAGTACTACCTCGCGCACCGCGCGAGCCGCCTCGCGCAGGTCGAGACGGCGGTGGAGAACGGCTACCGCTCGGCGGCGGAGATCGTGGCGCATGTGTACGGAGGCAGCGGCGTGGACCGGTCCCTGTGGCCGGCGGCGGAGCTGTCGGTGCGGGCGCAGCTGGAGTACCTGCGGGAGCACGGGCTGATCTCCGGCGGCCCGTAGGGCACCCCTGTGCCGGTCGTGGCGGGGCGCGGCGGCCCCGTGGCGGCATGCGGAAGGCCGCCCGGCTCCGGGGGAGCGAGGCGGCCTTCACACACTCGTACAGCGGCTTGGAAGCGCGCGTACCTCGGGGCGGGCCCCGGGTGTCAGCGCGAGCGCTTCGCGAGGCGTTCGACGTCCAGCAGGATCACCGCGCGGGCCTCCAGGCGCAGCCAGCCGCGCTGCGCGAAGTCGGCGAGCGCCTTGTTGACCGTCTCGCGGGACGCGCCGACCAGCTGGGCCAGCTCCTCCTGCGTGAGGTCGTGGACGACGTGGATGCCCTCCTCCGACTGCACGCCGAAGCGGCGCGACAGGTCGAGGAGCGCACGGGCCACCCGGCCGGGCACGTCGGAGAAGACCAGGTCGGACATCTGGTCGTTCGTCTTGCGCAGACGCCGGGCGACGGCGCGCAGCAGCGCGGTGGCCACCTCGGGGCGGGCGTTCAGCCAGGGCTGGAGGTCGCCGTGGCCCAGGCCGAGGAGTTTGACCTCGGTGAGGGCGCTGGCGGTGGCCGTACGGGGGCCGGGGTCGAAGAGCGACAGCTCACCGATCAGCTCGCCGGGGCCGAGGACGGCCAGCATGTTCTCGCGGCCGTCGGGGGACGTGCGGTGCAGTTTGACCTTGCCCTCGGTGACCACGTAGAGGCGGTCGCCGGGGTCGCCTTCGTGGAACAGCGCGTCGCCACGGGCGAGCGTCGTCTCACTCATCGAGGCGCGGAGCTCCGCGGCCTGCTCGTCGTCGAGCGCCGCGAAGAGCGGGGCGCGTCGTAGAACGTCGTCCACGAAATCTCTCCTTGTCGACCTGCTCAGGGGACCGTCGGTCCCATGATGCCGGACGTGCTGCATGTTCAAGGGTGGCGCGGGCCGGCGGCGACTCTGTCTCCGTACCGGTCACCCGTTGTCGAAAACGTGCGATCAGTCACAAGTTTGACGTACAGCGGCCCCGGACCGTGCCCCGGGGCCCGATTCGGGTGGTCATCGGCCGGAGCCGGGGCGGATGTCAGTGCGGGGCTCTAGGCTGGCCGGGTGTCCAACTCGCCGGTGAGAGGGCAGGTCAAGGGAGCTCGAAGCGTGTCACCGAAGCAGAATTCCGCTGTGGGCGAACAGCCCTCCGCAAAGTCGAAAAAAGCCACGAAAGTCGCGGACGAGAAGCCCGCGAGCGCCAAGCGGGCGAAGAGCGCCAAGCCGGAGTCCCGGCTGGCGATGGTCCGCCGTGCCCGCCGGATGAACCGCGAGCTGGCCGACGTCTATCCGTACGCCCACCCGGAGCTGGACTTCCGCGACCCCTTCGAGCTGCTGGTCGCCACGGTCCTGTCCGCCCAGACGACGGACCTGCGCGTCAATCAGACGACGCCCGCGCTCTTCGCGAGGTATCCGACCCCGGAGGACATGGCCGCCGCCGTGCCCGAGGAGCTGGAGGAGGTCATCCGCCCCACCGGATTCTTCCGGGCCAAGGCGAGATCCCTCATAGGGCTGTCGACGGCGCTGCGGGACCGTTACGACGGCGAGGTGCCCGGCACGCTGAAGGACCTCGTGACGCTGCCGGGGGTCGGCCGCAAGACCGCCAATGTGGTGTTGGGCAACGCTTTCGACGTCCCTGGTCTGACTGTGGACACCCACTTCGGCCGTCTGGTGCGCCGCTGGAAGTGGACCGACCAGGAGGACCCGGAGAAGGTCGAGGCGGAGATCGCCGAGATCTTCCCCAAGAGCGAGTGGACGATGCTCTCGCACCGGATCATCTTCCACGGACGGCGGGTCTGCCACTCCCGTAAGCCCGCCTGCGGTGCCTGCCCGATCGCGCACCTCTGCCCCTCCTACGGAGAGGGCGAGACGGACCCGGAGAAGGCGAAGAAGCTGCTCAAGTACGAGATGGGCGGCTATCCGGGACAGCGGCTCTCCCCGCCGCCGGACTATCCGGGCAAGCCCGCACCGCCCCTCGGCACCCCCGCAGGGGCCGAATGAACGCCCGCGCGGTGAGCGCACGGCCGGCCGGAGCCGTATCAACGCACAGGACACCGGACAGCGCGAGAGGACGGGCCCCGGCACATGCGGCTGGAACGATCCGGGCGACAGCGGGCGTTGTACGTCGGAGGTGCCGATGACACGAGCTGACACGCACGCCGCAGGGTCCGCGCGCACGGAGCGTGCCGCCCGGACGCACGAGGACGCCGCTCACGGCCGGGGTGAGCAGGGGATCGGCGTCACCGCCGAGGGCCTGCCCGACTGGCTGGACCCGGTCGTGCACGCCATGCGGACGGTCGCGCCGGAACAGCTGAGCCGCTTCCTGCCGCCCGAGAGCGGCGTCGGACGGCAGTCCGCCGTGCTCATCCTCTTCGGTGAGGGCGAACGCGGCCCCGAGCTGCTGCTGATGGAGCGGGCCAGCACCCTGCGCTCGCACGCCGGACAGGCCGCCTTCCCCGGCGGCGCCCTCGACCCCGAGGACGGCGACCCGGCGACCACCGGACCGCTGCGCGCCGCGCTGCGCGAGGCCGAGGAGGAGACCGGGCTCGACCCCGCCGGTGTCCAGCTCTTCGGCGTGCTGCCCCGCCTCTACATCCCGGTCAGCGAGTTCGTCGTCACCCCGGTGCTCGGCTGGTGGCACACCCCCACCCCGGTCGGCGCCGTCGACCTCGCGGAGACGGCCCGGGTCTTCGCCGTGCCCGTGGCGGATCTCACGGACCCGGCCAACCGCGTCATGGCCACGCACCCGAGCGGGATCAACAGTCCCGCCTTCACGGTCGCTTCGGCGCTCGTGTGGGGATTCACAGCCGGGGTGATCGACCGCATTCTGCACTTCTCGGGCTGGGAACGCCCATGGGACCGCTCGAAGGAGGTCCCGCTCGACCGGCGCTCATGACAGGCTTGCGTAGTCACTGTGCCGACCGGGTGATCATGGGCCGGCCGGTGACTGCGGCGCAGGTCCGGACCCCCACCCGACGGGGCGACGGGAGACGAATCAGCGAGGCTAGCGAGGCTATTGACAGTGAACGTGCTGGACATCCTGCTGCTGCTCGCCGCGGTGTGGTTCGCGATCGTGGGGTACCGCCAGGGCTTCGTCGTGGGCATCCTGTCGGTGATCGGCTTTCTCGGCGGCGGTCTCATCGCCGTCTATCTGCTCCCGGTGATCTGGGACCAGATCACCGAGGAGGCCGAGGTCACGACGACGGCCACGGTCGTCGCCGTCGTCGTCGTGATCGTCTGCGCCTCCGTGGGACAGGCCTTCACCACCCACCTCGGCAACAAGCTCCGCCGCTACATCACCTGGTCACCGGCGCGCGCCGTGGACGCCACGGGCGGCGCGCTGGTCAATGTCGTCGCCATGCTGCTGGTCGCCTGGCTGATCGGCTCCGCCCTGGCCGGGACCTCGCTGCCGACGCTCGGCAAGGAGGTCCGCAACTCGAAGGTGCTGCTCGGCGTCTCGCGGGTGATGCCGGGTCAGACCGCGACCTGGTTCACGGGCTTCTCCTCCGTCCTCGCGGAGAAGGGCTTCCCGCAGGTCTTCAGCCCGTTCGCCAACGAGCCGATCACCGCCGTCGACCCGCCGGACCCGGCGCTCGTCGGCAGCCCCGTCGCCGCCCGCGCGCAGCGCTCCATCGTCAAGGTGGTCGGTACGGCGCAGAGCTGCAGCAAGGTCCTCGAAGGCACCGGCTTCGTCTTCTCCGAGCGCCGCGTCATGACGAACGCGCACGTCGTGGGCGGCGTGGACGAGCCCACGGTCCAGGTCGGCGGCGAGGGCAGGCTGTACGACGCGAAGGTCGTCCTCTACGACTGGGAGCGGGACATCGCCGTCCTGGACGTGCCCGACCTGCGCGCCCCGGCGCTCCAGTTCACCGACCGGGACGCGAGCAGCGGCGACAGCGCGATCGTCGCCGGCTTCCCGGAGAACGGCGCGTACGACGTGCGCTCGGCGCGTGTCCGGGGCCGTATCGACGCCAACGGCCCGGACATCTACCGGCGCGGCGAGGTCCGGCGCGACGTCTACTCGCTCTTCGCCACCGTCCGGCAGGGCAACTCCGGCGGCCCGCTGCTCACCACGGACGGCAAGGTGTACGGCGTGATCTTCGCCCGGTCGCTGGACGACCCGGACACCGGCTATGCCCTGACCGCCGACGAGATCCGCGAGGACATCAAGCTGGGCCGCTCGGCCAACCAGCAGGTCGACAGCCAGGGCTGCGCGCTGTAGCCGCCGGGACGTGGCCACGGCAACGAGGACGGGCCGGGCCAGGAAATCCTGGTCCGGCCCGGCTCCGTCCTCAATGGCTCCCGTACTCCGTTGCTCCTCGCTCGCTTCCGTCGACTCCCCTCAGCTGCGCGGATGCCGCAGCCGCGCCGAGACCCAACGGGCCCTTCGGCGGAGAATCAGTGGAATACCGAGTCGGAGATCATGGCCCTGATCTTCTGGGCCGCCCCTCTCGTGGGTGATCGGCACAGTGGCCGAGCGGCGGTTGCGTGCTGCGTCACCGTAATCGTGCGTCCAGCCCATACACGGACGTTTGCCCGGGGCCCATGGTCGGTAATCGCCCCGGCGTCGGCCAATTGGCCTATGCGTCAGGCAATTGGCTTTTCGTCGTACAAGTGTTCCTGAGGGTGAGTGACGACCCGTCGAACACGGCGCTGATCAGCGGTCCGGCTCCGGGTCCTTCAGCCAGTTGATGAGTTCCGTGGAGAACGCCACGGGGTCCTCCTCGTGCGGAAAATGGCCAAGACCGTCGAACAGCCGCCACCGGTAGGGCGCTTCGACGTACTCGGCGGACCCGGCCGTACTGCGCGTACGCATCGCCGGATCGAGCGATCCGTGCAGCTGGAGGGTGGGCACCCGCACCGGACGCTTCATCCGCCGGTTGAACTGGATCCCGTCCGGCCGCGCCATGGACCGCACCATCCAGCGGTACGGCTCGATCGAGCAGTGCGCCGTCGAGGGGATCGTCATCGCCCGGCGGTAGATGTCGACCGTCTTGTCGTCGGGCGGCTGCGGACCCGACCAGCCACGGATCAGGTCCCCCACCAACGCCCCGTCGTCGGCGACGAGCTGACGCTCCGGCAGCCACGGGCGCTGGAAGCCCCAGATGTACGAGCCGGCCCGGCTCTGCGAGAAGTCCGACAGCATCGCCGAGCGCCAGCGGCGCGGGTGCGGCATCGACGACACGGCGAGCCTGCGCACCAGCTTCGGCCGCATCACCGCCGCCGTCCAGGCCAGATACCCGCCGAGGTCGTGCCCGACGAGCGCGGCGTCCGGCTCGCCGAGCGAGCGCACCACGCCGGTGATGTCGAGCGCCAGGTTGGCGGGGTCGTAACCCCGGGGCGTACGGTCGCTGCCGCCCACGCCCCGCAGGTCCATCGCGACGGCCCGGTAGCCGGCCTCGGCGAGCGCGGGCAGTTGGTGGCGCCAGGTCCACCAGAACTGCGGGAAGCCGTGCAGCAGCAGCACCAGCGGCCCGTCGCCCATCTCGGCGATGTGGAAGCGGGCCCCGTTGGCGGCCACGTCCCGGTGCGTCCAGGGCCCGTCGAGTCGCACGTCGGCCGCGACGGTCGCGCCGGGGATGCTGCCGGAGGTCGTGCCGGAGCCGTTTTCGGGGGCGGTCATGCAGACGAGCGTGCCACAGTCTTGCCCGCCTCATGAACGGGGCGCGGATGCGGTTTGACCGTCTGGAGCACGGCGGCCGTCTCCTTCGCCGACGCGATGGTCTTCTCCGGCGGCTTGACCTTCTTGAACTTCCGCAGGGCGATCAGCGCCAACAGCCCCGCGATGAGCAGAAACGCTCCTCCCACGATCAGGAACGACCACGCGAGCCCGAGGCCCCAGTTGTGGATCCCGTACGCGGCGGCGAAGCTCAGCACCGGCAGCGAGAAAAGCGCGAACACCGCCGCGATACCGATCGCGGCGCCGCCCGTCACGCCCCGCTTGACGTCCTGCCGCAGTTCGGCCTTGGCCAGCGCGATCTCGTCGTGCACCAGCGCGGACACCTCCGCGGTGGCCGACGAGACCAACTGGCCGAGGCTGCGGTCTCCGTTGAGCCTGACGGCTGGTACGGCGTCGACGGCTCCGGTGGTGACGGCAACATGGCTGCCGGGGTCGCTCATCGTGGACTCCCTCGTTTCGGCTGCGCTCTGGCGGATCTGGGTTTCTTCCGGCTCCCCTGCTTCAGATCATGCCGGAAGTCGGATCAATGCCGGATGTCAGATCATGCCGGACCGGCGCCGTCATCGCGCGTCGCTGCGGCGTGTTCCGCCAGCCGGCGGTGCTCGGCCGCCTTCGCCTCGTGGATCGCGGCCATTCTGAGGTGGTACGCGGGGTCGTCCTGCTCGTAGATGTCGGGGATGCCGTCCATGTCCTCGTCGCGCTCCTCGGACTCGTACAGCGCCCGGTAGGTACGGACCCGCAGCCGCAGCAGTACGGCGGCGAGTACGGCGGCGATCACCGAACCCGTCAGGACGGCGGCCTTCACCTCGTCCGTCAGTCCGGGATCGCCGGTGAAGGCGAGTTCACCGATGAGCAGCGAGACGGTGAAGCCGATTCCGGCGAGCGTCGACACGGCGAGGATGTCCGGCCAGGCCAGATCCTCGTTCAGTTCCGCACGGGTGAAGCGCGCTGCCAGCCAGGTGCCGCCGAAGATGCCGAGGGCCTTGCCGACGACGAGCCCGAGGACCACCCCCAGGGTCTCCGGCTTGGTGAAGACGTCGGCCAGCGCGCCGCCGCTGATCGAGACGCCCGCCGAGAAGAGCGCGAACAGCGGTACGGCGAGACCGGCGGACAGTGGGCGGACAAGATGTTCGATGTGCTCGCCGGGGGACTGCTTCTCGTCCTCGCGCCTGACGCAGCGGAGCATCAGACCCATCGCGACGCCGGCGACGGTGGCGTGGACGCCGCTGTTGTACATCAGGCCCCAGATGACCAGGGCCAGCGGGACGTACACGTACCAGCCGTGCACCTCCTTCCTGAGGAGGAGCCAGAAGACGGCGAGCGCGGCGAAGGCGCCCGCCAGGGCCAGGAAGTCGATGTCGCTGGTGAAGAAGATCGCGATGATCAGGATCGCGAAGAGATCGTCCACGACGGCGAGGGTGAGCAGGAACGCGCGCAGCGCGGACGGCAGCGAGGTGCCGAGGACGGCGAGCACGGCGAGCGCGAAGGCGATGTCGGTCGCTGTGGGGACGGCCCAGCCGTCCGTGGACCCGCCGCCCACCACGTTGACCAGCAGATAGACGAGGGCGGGCACGGCCATGCCGCAGAGCGCCGCGATCACGGGGAGAGCGGCGGCCTTCGGGTCGCGCAGCTCTCCGGCGACCAGTTCACGCTTCAGCTCGATGCCCGCGACGAAGAAGAAGATCGCGAGCAGTCCGTCGGCGGCCCAGTGCTGGATCGAGAGGTCCAGACCGAGCGAGGCCGGCCCCAGATGGAAGTCGGAGACGGTCGCGTAGCTCTCGCTCAGCGGGGTGTTGGCCCAGATCAGCGCGGCGACGGCGGCCACGAGCAGCAGGACACCGCCGACGGTCTCGGTCCGCAGCGCGCTCGCGAGATACGTCCGCTCGGGGAGCGGCAGGCGTCCGAGGAAGGTGCGCGGGGTGGCCACAGGGAGGTCTCCGGTCGGTCGGGCGGGCATGACGAATCACCTGCCGACCAGACTTCCCGGCGCACCTGTGGATCCTTATTACATTGTTGACGCGCCGCCCACATTACAAAGAGGAGCCCCCGGCGCGATACGCCGGGGGCTCCTGATCCACGCCGGACGTGCTCAGTCCTCGCTGGTCGCGCTCGGCAGCTGGGTCTGGATCAGATCCATCACCGAGGAGTCGGTGAGCGTCGTGACGTCACCGAGCTGACGGTTCTCCGCGACATCGCGCAGCAGTCGCCGCATGATCTTGCCCGACCGGGTCTTGGGCAGCTCCGCCACCGGCAGGATCCGCTTCGGCTTGGCGATCGGCCCCAGCGCCGTACTGACGTGGTTGCGCAGCTCGGCCACGAGACCCTCGTCCACCGACGCCGTACCGCGCAGGATGACGAAGGCGACGATCGCCTGACCGGTCGTCTCGTCCGTGGCGCCGACGACGGCCGCCTCGGCGACCTTCGGGTGCGAGACGAGCGCCGACTCGACCTCCGTGGTGGAGATGTTGTGGCCGGACACCAGCATCACGTCGTCGACTCGGCCCAGCAGCCAGATGTCGCCGTCGTCGTCCTTCTTGGCGCCGTCGCCCGCGAAGTACTTGCCCTCGAAACGCGACCAGTAGGTGTCGATGAACCGCTGGTCGTCGCCCCAGATGGTGCGGAGCATCGCCGGCCACGGCTCGGTGAGGACGAGATATCCGCCGCCGCCGTCCGGCACCTCGTTGGCGTCGTCGTCCACGACGGTCGCCGAGATGCCGGGGAGCGCGCGCTGCGCGGAGCCGGGCTTGGCGGCCGTGACGCCGGGCAGCGGGGAGATCATCATGCCGCCGGTCTCGGTCTGCCACCAGGTGTCCACGACCGGGGTCTTGCCCGCGCCGATGTTCTGCCGGTACCAGATCCAGGCCTCGGGGTTGATCGGCTCACCGACCGAGCCCAGGACGCGCAGCGACGTCAGATCGAACTTGGCGGGGATGTCGTCACCCCACTTCATGAACGTGCGGATCGCGGTCGGCGCCGTGTAGAGGATCGTCACGCCGTACTTCTGGACGATCTCCCAGAAGCGCCCCTGGTGCGGGGTGTCGGGCGTGCCCTCGTACATGACCTGCGTCGCGCCGTTGGCCAGCGGCCCGTACACGATGTACGAGTGGCCGGTCACCCAGCCGACGTCGGCCGTGCACCAGTAGACGTCCGTCTCCGGCTTGAGGTCGAAGACCGCGTGGTGCGTGTACGCCACCTGGGTGAGATAACCGCCCGACGTGTGCAGGATGCCCTTGGGCTTACCCGTCGTGCCGGACGTGTACAGGATGAAGAGCGGGTGCTCGGCGTCGAACGCCTCCGGCGCGTGCTCGGTGGACTGGCGGTCCACGATGTCGTGCCACCACACGTCCCGGCCCTCGCTGAACGCGGTGTCCTGGCCGGTGCGGCGTACCACCAGGACATGCTCGACCTGCGGGCAGCGGGCCACGGCGTCGTCGATCGCGGGCTTGAGCGCGCTCGGCTTGCCGCGCCGGTAGCCACCGTCCGAGGTGATGACGAGCTTGGCGTCGGCGTCCTGGATGCGGGAGGCCACGGCGTCGGCCGAGAAGCCGCCGAAGACCACGGAGTGCGCGGCGCCGATACGGGCGCACGCCAGCATCGCCACGGCCGTCTCGGGGATCATCGGCATGTAGACGGCGACGCGGTCGCCCTTGGTCACGCCCAGCTCGGTGAGCGCGTTCGCGGCCCGTGAGACCTCGTCCTTCAGCTCGGCGTAGGTGATCGAACGGCTGTCGCCGGGCTCGCCCTCGAAGTGGATGGCGACCCGGTCGCCGTTGCCGGCCTCGACGTGGCGGTCCACGCAGTTGTACGCGACGTTGAGCGCGCCGTCCGCGAACCACTTCGCGAAGGGCGGGTTCGACCAGTCGAGGGTCTCGGTCGGTTCGGTGGCCCAGGTGAGCCGCCGGGCCTGCTCGGCCCAGAAGCCAAGCCTGTCCGCCGCGGCCTGCTCGTACGCCTCCGCCGTCACGTTGGCGTGCGCGGCCAGCTCGGCCGGTGGCTCGAACCTCCGCTCTTCCTTGAGCAGGTTGGCCAGGCTTTCGTTGCTCACGACATCTCCCTTTCCCAGGGCGTCCTATGTGTCCCCGGGCCTAGCTCATCAGGCAGATGCCCGGGTGACAAGGGTCTTCAGGAAATTGGTTTAGACCTATGCGGCCGGACGTGCGACCGGGCGTACGGGTGGGGTGCTGGGTCGGCGTACGAGTAAGTGGCCCCGTTCCCCGGCTGTGGAGGGGAACGGGGCCACACATTCTCACGGATGCGACAGGGCCCCGGTTCAGGCGCGCGACTCCTCGAAAGCCGTCGGGGCCACCCGGTTGAACACCTTGTCGGTGCTGTCGGACTGTCCCTCGGGCCGTTCGTCGGGCTGTCCGTCGGCCGCGAGCAGATACGCCTGCGCCTCGCCGACATGGAAGTACATGCCGTGCAGTTCGAGCCTCTGCTCGGCCAGAGCGCGGGCCACCGCCGGGTGGGCGCGCAGATGCTCCAACTGCTGGACGACATTGGTCAGACAGAGCTGCTCGACCGCGTCGGCCGGCAACCGCCCGGAGATCCTGGCCCACGCGTGGTCGCGGCTGCGCATCCGCTCCAGGCTGGGTTGGCCGTGCCGGAGCCAGCGGGTGAGGGGGGAGGCCGGCGGGGTCTCCGGCGTGCTCTTCGGCAAGGTCTTCAGCGTGCTCGCAGGTCGGTTCTCCGGTGTGTTCTCAGGCGTGTTGAGGAGCGCCTGCATCGCGCCGCACCCCGAGTGCCCGCAGACCGTGATCGACTGCACCCGCAGGATGTCGACCGCGTACTCGATCGCCGCCGCCACCGAGTCGTCCTGTCCCTCGGCCCCTTCCTCGCCCGGAAGCGGGACCAGATTGCCGACATTGCGGACGGTGAACAGATCGCCGGGGCCGCTCGCCGTGATCATGCTCGTCACCAGACGGGAGTCGGCGCAGGTGAGGAAGAGCTGGGAGGGCTGCTGCCCCTCGCGCGCCAGCCGCGCCAGCTCGCCCCGTACGAGCGGAGCCGTGTTGCGCTGGAACGAGGAGAGTCCACTGGCGAGTTGACCGCCGCGTACGCCGGTGGTCACCCGTACCTGATCCGTACCACGGCCCTGCTCCGGCCGGGGCTGCTCGACCGGCTCGCCGCAGTGGTGGTTGCGCCACGGCGTCCATGGCCGGCAGCAGGTGCTCGACTGCGTCACCGGTTCGGCGGGCTCGGCGATTCGGGCACCCGACCTGCCGGTGAACTCGACCGAGCCGCCCTGGGCGAGATGCGAGACCTGCCAGTCGTGCAGCGCCTCGTACGCCGCGTGATCCATGAACGACCCGTCCAGCTCGACCACACAGGCGCTCCCCTGCGGCACCTGGTGCAGCAGCCGGCTCAGCCGCGGAACCGCCAGGAACGTCAACTGGCCCCGCGCGTGCAGCCGGTGGACACCCTCCCGCTCGTCGAGCGTGATCCGGGTCCGGGTCAGCCGGTGCAGGGCGACGCCGACCGCCAGCGCGATCCCGATCGCCACCCCCTCCAGAACACCGACGAACACCACACCGGCCAGCGTCCCCACATAGACGAGCAGTTCGCGATTGCGTCGCACGCTGCGCATGTGCGTGATGTTGACCATCTGCATGCCGATCACCATCACCAGCGCTGCGAGCGCGGCCAGTGGGATCAGGTCGAACACGGGGACCAGGCAGAGCGCGGCGACGGCGACCCACAGCCCGTACAGCATCGTCGAGTGCCGACTGACGCCGCCCGCGGCCACATTGGTCGCGCTGCGGACGCCGCCGCCGGCGATCGGCAGTCCGCCGAGGGCACCGGACACGATGTTCGCGGCGCCCTGCCCGGACAGTTCCCGGTCGAGCCTGGCCCGCGGAATCTGCACGTCCGGGTCCTTGCGGGCGGCCACCAGCTTGTCCACCGCGACGGCCGACAGCAGTGACTCGACACTGCCGACCAGGGTGACGGTGAGGACGGCGGCGAAGAGTCCGAGGACCGGCCCGTTCGGTACCTCGGGCAGCACATGGCTGCTCCAGGAGGGCAGATCGACGCGGTCCAGGCGCAGCCCCGCGAAGGTCGCCACAGCGGTCGCCGCCGCCACCGCCGCGAGCGCGGCGGGCACTCTGCGCGCGATCCGGCCCGTACGTCCCGGGATACGGGGCCAGGCGAAGAGCACGACCACGGTCAGCACGCTCACGGAGAGCGCTGCGGGGTGCAGGCGGGCCAACTGGGCGGGCAGCTGCTGGACGTTGGCGACGGCGGAACTCTGCGGATTCCCGCCGAGGACGATGTGCAGCTGGGCGAGAGCGATCGAGATGCCGATGGCGGCCAGCATGCCGTGCACGATCGCCGGACTCACCGCGAGCGCGGTGCGGGCCACGCGCAGGGCGGAGAGACCCAGTTGGGCCAGGCCCGCGAGCACCGTGATGGCGCAGGTGGTGCGCCAGCCGTACTGCTGGATCAGGCCGGCCGTGACGACCGTCAGACCTGTCGCGGGACCACTGACCTGGAGAGGTACGCCGCCGAAGCGGCCGACGACCAGACCGCCCACGGCCGCGGCGACGAGACCGGCCTGCAGGGGCGCGCCGGTGGCGAGCGCGATGCCGAGGGAGAGCGGCAGGGCGATCAGGAAGACCGAGATGGAGGCGGAGAAGTCCGCTCCGGCGATCCGGAACTCCCGCCACCGGCCCGGCGGTCGGCCGTCGGGGGTGGTGGTCTTCGGGCTTCTTGAACGCTGCGGGCCCTGTGGGCTCTTCGTGCTCTTCCTGGTCTTCGTGGTCTTTGGGCTCTGCGGCCTCGGCGGTCGGTCGGGCTGGTCTTCGCGGGTGGGGACGTCGGCAGACATGGTTCCCGTCTCCTCCGGGGCGGCGCGGTCGCGGTGCCGGTGACGCGGCCGTGAGTCACGGCGTGCAGTGGCGGGATTCGATTTATCAACTCTCAGTAAACGGATCGTAATGGAGAGTAAAGATTGAGGCAGGACTTTCCGGGCAAATGGTTCAAACATTCACTCGCAGTGGTGATTAGTCATTTTGTACGGCTTGTCATACCGGTTCCCCTCGGGTCCCAGTGCGACGTTGTCGGCGCTCGGCGCCGTACTCGGCGTTTCCGGCGTTTCGGCGCACTCAACGCACAGAACCCGAGGGAAGAGGTGGGCGGATGCTGGCCGCCAGAAAGAGGATCGCCTGCGGCGTGGCCGTGACGGCGCTGGCCGTGGGGCTCGCCGGATGTTCCGGCTCCGGTTCGCCGGGACCGAAGGACGGGAGCAAGTCCGAGGAAGGCGCCCACGCGGCGAAGAAGGGCCCGGCCAAGAGCGCGGTGCGGCTCATCGGCGACGGCTCGACCGCGTACACCGGCGCCCAGCCCGGCGTCCTCAAGCCCGAACGTCTGAAGCCCGGTGAGAAGCCTCCGCAGTTCGTGGTGTTCTCCTGGGACGGCGCCGGTGAGGACAGCCAGAAGCTCTTCTCCCACTTCCGCGAGGTGGGAAAGAAGTACGACGCGAGAATGACGTACTTCCTCAGTGGTGTGTATCTGCTGCCGAAGGACAAGTCCGAGCAGTACAGCCCGCCCCAACACGCCCCCGGCCGCTCGGACATCGGCTTCAACGACGCCGAGGGAATCAAGAACACCCTGCGCGAGCTGCGCGGCGCCTGGCAGGACGGCAACGAGATCGGCACCCACTTCAACGGGCACTTCTGCGGCGCCGACGGCGGGGTCGGCAGCTGGTCCGTCGAGGAGTGGAAGAGCGAGATCAGCCAGGCCAAGGCGTTCGTCAAGAACTGGAAGAGCAACAGTGGTCTGACGGCCGAGGGTCCGCTGCCCTTCGACTACGAGAAGGAACTCGTCGGCGCCCGAACCCCCTGCCTGGAAGGGCAGAAGAACATGATGCGGGCGGCGCGGACGATGGGCTTCCGCTACGACTCCAGCGGTGTCGGCAACCAGGTCTGGCCGAAGAAGACCGAAGGCATGTGGGACATCCCGCTGCAACTCGTCCCGGTGCCCGGCCGGAAGTTCGAGACGCTCTCGATGGACTACAACTTCATGTTCAACCAGTCGAAAACGGTCAACGGCGACCCGTCCCAGCACGAGTACTGGGGCAACCAGATGCGTGACGGCCTGCTCCAGGCCTTCGGCCGCGCCTACGACGGCAACCGCGCGCCGCTGATCATCGGCAACCACTTCGAGTCGTGGAACGGCGGCACGTACATGCGTGCCGTCGAGGAGACGATCAAGACCGTCTGTGTGAAGGACGGCGTGAAGTGCGTGACGTTCAAAGAACTCGCGGACTGGCTGGACGCGCAGGACCCGCAGACGCTGGAGAGGCTGCGGGAGCTGGGCGTCGGCCAGAAGCCCGCGACCGGCTGGCAGTCGTATCTGACGGCCCCCAAGGCGCCGGCCTCGGCCGCGGCCCCGGTGGCCCCGGGCTCGGTGCCCGCGCCGGCCGACGGCGCGGCGGGCGGACCCGCCGACGGCCCGGACGCAGGGCCTGACGCCGGGCCTGATGCCGGGTCCGGCTCGGCATCAGGCGCAGAAGAGGGCCCGGCAGCACAGTGAGTTGAGCCCCCGGTGGTACGGGCGGGCGCCCGCTCGCGCCGCCCGTACCACCGGCGCTGTCAGCTCGGCTGCGGAACCGCCGCGTCCTCGCGGAGCACGAACGCCGGGTCGACCTGCGCGGCCAGGTCGGCGCCTGTCTTCGCATTGCCCCAGCTCTCCGCGTTCCTGAGGTGGAAGTGCACCATCTGCCGTGTGTAGCGCTCCCAGTCGCGGTCCGCGTACGAGTCCTCCGCCGCGTCCTCCAGGACCTGGAGCGCCACCCGGTTCTCCGCCTCCAGCAGCTCGAACGGGGCCGGGCGCCCCTTCTCCATGGACCGCACCCAGTTGGAGTGCCCCACGGTCACGAGCAGGTCGTCGCCCACCTCGTCCTGGAGGAAGTCCACGTCGTCCTGGGCCTGGACCTTGTTGCCGACGACGTTCAGCGCGACGCCGAAGTCCCGCGCGTACTCCTTGTACTGGCGGTAGACGGACACTCCCTTACGTGTCGGCTCGACCACCAGGAACGTCATGTCGAACCGGGTGAACAGCCCGGACGCGAACGAGTCCGAGCCCGCCGTCATGTCCACGACGACGTACTCGTCCGGGCCGTCCACGAGGTGGTTCAGGCACAGCTCGACCGCGCCGACCTTGGAGTGGTAGCAGGCCACACCCAGGTCGGACTCGGTGAACGGCCCCGTGGCCATCAGCTGGATGTCGCCGTCGTCCAGCCGGACGGTACGGGCGCAGGCCTCGTACACCGGGTTGGTCTCGCGGACCCGCAGGAGCTGGGAGCCCTCGCCCGGGGGCGTCGTCTTGATCATCGAATCGGCGGATGTGATCCGCTGGTTGGTGCCCCGCAGATACTCCTTGATGAGCGGCAGATGCGCGCCCATCGCCGGCAGCGCGGCGGTCTGGTCCTCGTCGAGGCCGAGAGCGGCCCCGAGATGCTGGTTGATGTCGGCGTCCATCGCGATGACGGGGGCCTCGTTGGCGGTCAGATGGCGGATGAAGAGCGAGGCCAGCGTCGTCTTGCCACTGCCGCCCTTACCCACGAAAGCGATCTTCATGTTCACCTAGCGTAGTGGTCATGTCGCTGTGCGCTGTCACATCAGGTGAAGAAGACCACTCCAACGTGGGGCGTGCGCTATGGGCGCGTAGCCTTGCTACCTATGAGTACGACAGCTCCGAACGCTTCGTCCGCTCCGCGAGGGCACGACCCGCTCGCCACTCTGGGCTCCCTGCCGGGTGTCCCCGACGCGGTGGATTCGGTGCGTAAGGCCGTCGACGCGGTCTACGGGCACCGCGTGATGAGACGGCGCAGCAACGAGGTCACCTCGGAGGCCGCGCTGCGTGCCGCGCGCGGATCGGCGGCGCTCTCCGGCGCGGACTGGGCGCTGGAAGAGGTGCGCAGGCGCAGCGACTTCGGCGCCGCGGCCGACGCGCTGACAGTGGGAGCCGCGCTGCGGCTGACCGCCGAGGCGGGGCAACTCCTGTCCATCTGGCGGCAGTCGCCGGTGCGGGTGCTGGCCCGGCTGCATCTGGTCGCGGCCGGCGGCGCGGGAACGGGTACGGGTACGGGGGACGGGGTCGCGGGGGAGGTGGTCGGGCGGCCGAGGCTGGCCGGCGAACCGGTCGTCGAGACGCCGGGACCCGACAGCCCCAAGCCGCTGATCGAGGCACCCCTGCCCGCCGCCGACGAGGTGGCCGGACGGCTGAACGGGCTCTCCGAGCTGGTGATCGCGGGGAGTTCGGCGCCCGCGCTCGTCACGGCCGCCGTGGTGCACGGCGAGCTGCTGGCGCTGCGCCCATTCGGCTCGTACAACGGCCTGGTGGCACGGGCCGCCGAGCGGATCGTGCTGATCGGCAGCGGGCTGGACCCCAAGTCGATCTGTCCGTCCGAGGTCGGGCACGCGGAGCTGGGGCGAGCCGCGTATGTGGCGGCGTTCGACGGCTATCTGTCGGGGACACCGGACGGCATGGCGGCGTGGATCACGCACTGCGGGAGGGCGGTCGAGCTGGGCGTCAGGGAGTCGACGGCAGTCTGCGAGGCGCTCCAGCGCGGCGCGGCCTAGGGCCTGTCGTTTGGATCTTGCCGGGCTCGCGTGCCCCGGCACCGCGCCCCGCCGCGTTGTCGTCGGTCGGCATGGCTCCGCCATGCCTCCCTCCTCCGCCTTGCGATCCACGGCACCAGACCCCGCTCACTCATCCGGCCTGATCCAAACGACAGGCCCTAGGGGCGCGAAGCAACAGAAATGCGGCGGTACCCAGGGGTACCGCCGCTGGCACGTCCACCGAGTTACCAAGCGTCCTCGTAGTTTTGCCCATCAGGTCGGGTACTTCGCCCGTACCTGGTGCGGCTGGCCCGTATTCGACGGGTCGACGTCGCGTGGGTACTCGGTTTTCATGCTCGGTCCGTGGGGCCTGAGTGCGTTGAAAGGTCATCCTCTCGGATGTCCCTTGGTCTCGCGGGCCGTTGATTCCTTTGTACTCCTGTCCGCGGCGAAGCGAAAGACCTCGCTCCGCGACTTTACTTTTGGGTTCAAATATGGACGTATCGGCATGTCGTGACTGATGCGGCAGCTGCGTGGCTCACACGGAGGCCGCCTGGCGCCGCCGGCTCGCGTACCAGACCAACCCCGCCGTGGCCGCCGCCGCACCGACGGCGGCCGCCGCGACGAGCGCCGGCCGGGGCGGCATCGAGAAGGCGGGCAGTCGCTGCTTGAGCCGGACCGGCCGGTTGAAGACGAGAATCGGCCAATCGCGGGTCGCCGCCTCGCGCCTGAGCGCCCGGTCGGGATTGACCGCGTACGGGTGCCCGACCGACTGGAGCATCGGCAGGTCGGTGATGGAGTCGCTGTACGCGTAACAGCGGTCCAGGTCGTACCCTTCGGACGCGGCGAGCGCCTTGACCGCCTCGGCCTTGGTGGGCCCGTACGCGTAGTACTCGATCTCGCCGGTGAAGCAGCCGTCGGCGCCGACGACCATACGGGTCGCCACCACCCGGTCGGCGCCCAGGAGTTCGCCGATCGGCTCGACGACCTCGGCGCCGGACGTGGAGACGATCACCACGTCGCGTCCGGCCGTGTGGTGGTCCTCGATGAGGGAGGCGGCCTCGTCGTAGATGATCGGGTCGATGAGATCGTGCAGGGTCTCCGCGACGATCTCCTTGACCTGCTGGACGTTCCAGCCCTTGCAGAGCGCGGACAGGTACTCGCGCATGCGCTCCATCTGGTCGTGATCGGCGCCGCCGGCGAGAAAGACGAACTGCGTGTATGCCGTGCGCAGTACGGCTCGGCGGTTGATCAGTCCGCCTTGATAGAAGGACTTGCTGAAGGTCAACGTCGACGACTTCGCAATGACCGTCTTGTCCAGGTCAAAGAAGGCCGCTGTGCGAGGCAAGGAGTGGTTTTCCACGATGCCGAGCATAGGCGCCCACCATTCGGCGTAAGGTACGGCGCGTGGGTTTGCCTGAGAAGGCTCTCGGGTACACCATGGAAGTCACGGATCGTTCGCGACCGTGCTCACCTGGTCCGGCTCCTCCCCCCCCGAGTCGGTCTGGGGGACGACCCCCGCTCTCCCCCC
>NZ_MDCR01000277.1 GCF_001723055.1 Streptomyces niveus | reverse complement strand
GCCCCGAACGCGACGGCGGACTTGATCGTGCCCTGGAACGCCGGGCCCGCCTCCGTCACACCCAGGTGCAGCGGGTAGTCGCACTGGGCCGCGAGCTGGCGGTAGGCGTTGACCATCACCACCGGGTCGTTGTGCTTCACCGAGATCTTGATGTCACGGAAACCGTGCTCCTCGAACAGCGACGCCTCCCACAACGCCGACTCCACCAGAGCCTCGGGCGTCGCCTTGCCGTACTTCTTCAGAAGACGCGCGTCCAGCGATCCGGCGTTGACGCCGATACGGATCGGGGTGCCCGTCGCGGAGGCCGCCCTCGCGATCTCCTTCACCTTGTCGTCGAACTGCTTGATGTTCCCCGGATTCACCCGCACCGCCGCACACCCCGCGTCGATCGCCGCGAACACGTACTTCGGCTGGAAATGAATGTCCGCGATCACCGGGATCTGCGACTTCCGCGCGATCGTCGCCAACGCGTCCGCGTCGTCCTGCGTCGGACACGCCACCCGCACGATCTGACACCCCGACGCCGTCAGCTCCGCGATCTGCTGCAACGTCGCCCCGACATCCGACGTCCGCGTCGTCGTCATCGACTGCACCGACACCGGCGCATCCCCACCGACAGCCACCGAACCGACCTGGATCCGACGACTGACCCTCCGATCGGCCAGCTTCGTCGGAACATCCGGCAT
>NZ_MDCR01000276.1 GCF_001723055.1 Streptomyces niveus | reverse complement strand
CAGCCCGAAGCCCCCGGCCGATTCGGCCGGGGGCTTCGGGCTGTGCGCGATACTGGGATTGAACCAGTGACCTCTTCCGTGTCAGGGAAGCGCTCTCCCGCTGAGCTAATCGCGCAGGGTGACCCTGCGTGTACTGCGTGCGCGATACTGGGATTGAACCAGTGACCTCTTCCGTGTCAGGGAAGCGCTCTCCCGCTGAGCTAATCGCGCGGGAATCCAATTGGATCCAGTGGACGATACTGGGATTGAACCAGTGACCTCTTCCGTGTCAGGGAAGCGCTCTCCCGCTGAGCTAATCGTCCTTGGAGGTGGAGACGGGATTTGAACCCGTGTAGACGGCTTTGCAGGCCGTTGCCTCGCCTCTCGGCCACTCCACCAGGAGTGCGGGGGCCGGGAATTGATCCCCCAACTCGAGCGGACGACCAGGTTCGAACTGGCGACCTCAACCTTGGCAAGGTTGCGCTCTACCAACTGAGCTACGTCCGCGTGCCGTTTCCCGGTCCCTCCCGCTCGGTCCGGCGACGTGCTGAACTCTAGCGGATTACGGGGCCAGCACAAAAACGCGTTTGTGCAGCGTGCTGCCGTGCGTTCACGCTGCGGCACCCAAAGGTCGCCGTCGTGACACGTGGCCGGTGCGTCCGACGAGCCGTCCTAGACTCGACACCGTGCACGACCTCCCTCCGCTGGCCCGCTTCGGTGATCTCCTCGCCACCGATCTGCGCGATGTCACCCGCGATCCGCAAGCCCTCGAATCGGCCGGCTTCTGGGCCGTCGCCATGGACTTCGAGGGCGCTCTGACCTGCGCCCGCTTCGGCGACGTACGCCGCGAGCCGGTGCCCGCGCCCGCTCCCGGGCGGTGGCGGGGACCCGCGACGGGTGACTGGACGTCGTCGCTCGACCGCGCCGCGTACGTCGCGGGCGTACGGCGCGTCCGTGAACTCATCGCGGCGGGCGAGGTCTACCAGGCCAACCTCTGCCGCGTCCTGACGGCGCCGCTGCCCGCCCCCGAGGTCGCCGACGTCGACGCGCTGACCGCGCTCCTGGCGCGCGGCAACCCCGCCCCGTACGCCGGTACGGTCCGGCTCCCCGCGCACGGCGTGGAGATCGCCACCGCGTCGCCGGAGCTGTATCTGCGGCGCACCGGCCGCACCGTGGAGTCCGGCCCCATCAAGGGCACCGGCCGGACCGCCGACGACCTGCTGGAGAAGGACCACGCCGAGAACGTGATGATCGTGGACCTCGTCCGCAACGACCTCGGCCGCGTCTGCGCCACCGGATCGGTGACCGTGCCCGCCCTCTGCGCCGTCGAGCCCCACCCCGGACTCGTCCATCTCGTCTCGACGGTGCGCGGCGAGCTCGCCGACGGCGCCGGCTGGCCGGAGCTGCTGGCCGCGACCTTCCCGCCCGGCTCAGTCACCGGCGCGCCGAAATCCAGCGCGCTGAAGATCATCGGGGAGCTGGAGACGGCGCCCCGAGGGCCGTACTGCGGCGCCGTCGGCTGGGTGGACGCCGACCGGGGCACCGCCGAACTGGCCGTCGGCATAAGGACGTTCTGGATCGAACGCGACCCGCCCCGCGGCCCCGTCCTGTGCTTCGGCACCGGCGCGGGCATCACCTGGGGGTCCGACCCCGAACGCGAATGGCGGGAGACGGAGCTCAAGGCGGCACGGCTGCTGGCGGTAGCGTCGGGAGTGTACGAGGCGACCGGAAGGACGGCTGGATGATGATCTGGGTCAACGGCGGACTGCGGGCGGCCGACGCCGCCCAGGTGTCGGTGCTCGACCACGGGCTGACCGTGGGCGACGGCATCTTCGAGACGGTGAAGACCGTCCGGGGACGGCCCTTCGCCCTCACCCGTCATCTGGACCGGCTCACCCGCTCGGCGCGCGGTCTCGGCCTGCCCGACCCCGACCACGACGCGGTACGGGCCGCCTGCGCCGCCGTCCTGGACGCCAACCCGGTGGACATGGGCCGGCTGCGGATCACCTACACCGGCGGTCTGTCGCCGCTCGGCTCGGACCGGGGCGACGCGGGCCCGACGCTGGTCGTGGCCGTCGGCGAGACGCACCGCCGCCCCGACACCACCGCGGTGATCACCGTTCCCTGGACGCGCAACGAACGCGGCGCGGTGACCGGGCTCAAGACCACGTCGTACGCCGAGAACGTCGTCGCCCTCGCCCGTGCCCGCGAACAGGACGCCTCCGAGGCGCTGTTCGCCAACACCGTGGGAGATCTGTGCGAGGGCACGGGCTCCAACGTCTTCGTCGTCCTGGACGGGCAGCTCCACACCCCGCCCGTCTCCTCCGGCTGCCTCGCCGGTATCACCCGGGCGCTCACCGTGGAGTGGGCCGGAGCCCAGGAGACGCGGCTGCCGTTCGACGTGCTCGACCGGGCCGACGAGATCTTCCTGACGTCCTCGCTGCGCGACGTACAGGCGGTGCACCGCGTCGACGGCCGCACACTGCCCGGCGCCCCCGGCCCGGTCACCGTCAAGGCCATGCGCGTCTTCGAGGAGCGCGCGGCGGGCGACCTCGATCCGTAAACCGGATGACGCGCGGCGGCGAGATGGGTACAACTCCCCTGATGACCACCACCCTGCGGCCGACCGGGCCGCTTCAGCAGACCGATGACGGCATGAGATCACGCGGCTACGACGTGTGTGACAACAGCCGCCCCATAGGCGTGATCGAACTCGGCATGGACGGCGCCTTCGGCACCCCCGCCGGTGTCCTGCGCCGACTGAGGATCGACGAGGCCGACCGGCGCCGCGGCCGGGGCACGATCGCCGCGCTGGCCGCCGAGGAGGTCCTGCGCGGCTGGGGCTGCGGTCAGGTGACCGCCTCCGTCCCGGCCGACGCCGACGGCGTGGTGCCGCTGCTGGAGACCCTGGGTTACACCGAGCGCAGCAGGAACATGCTCAAGAGCCTCGCCCAGGACCCGCCGGTCCTGCCGCCGGGTCTCGTCGGCAGACCGGTGGACGAGTCGGAGTACGAGGTCTGGCAGGCGCACGCGCTCGACGGCTTCCGCCAGAGCTGGCTCGACCGCGGCCTCCCGCCGGCCCAGGCCCAGGCGAAGGCGGAGGCCAGCCGTCTCCAGAACCTCCCCGACGGCCTGTCCACCCCCGGCACCTGGATCGAGGCCCTGGTCCACGACGGGGAAGTGGTCGGCCATGTGTGGGTGGGCGGCCGGGAGTTGTCCCCGGGCGTCTCCGCCGCCTTCGTGTACGACGTGGAGGTGGCCGAGGAACACCGCGGCAAGGGCTACGGCCGCGCCCTGATGCTGCACGCCGAGACGATCGCCCACCGCACGGGCACGGGCGCGCTGGGCCTGCACGTCTTCGCGGGCAACACCCCGGCGATCGGCCTCTACGAATCACTCGGATACGCGACCACGCACCGCAACCTCTTCAAGACGCTGCTCTGAAGCATCTCTTCAGGAGAGCGGGTGTCAGCTCTCGGCGAGCAGCCGGTCGGTGATCTCCTCGATGCGCTCGCGCAGGCCCTCCTGGCTCTTGCCGCCGTCGAGGCGTTCACCGCCGATCACATACGTGGGGGTGCCGGTCACGCCGATCGCCTTGCCCTCGGCCTGGTCGGCGTCGACGATCAGGGTGTGCCGGCCGTCGATCAGCGCGGTGTCGAACTCCTCCTCGTCGAGGCCCAGTTGGCGGGCGATCTCGATCAGCAGCGGTTCGCCCCGGGTGTCCAGCTCCGCGTGGCGGGCCAGGACGGCCTCCGCGTAGGGCCAGCCCTGGCCCTGCTCCACCGCCTCCTCGGCCGCCTGGGCGGCGGCGAAGGAGTGCCGGTGCTTGTCCAGGGGGAAATGCCGCAGCCGTACGTCCAGCCGGTCGCCGTAGCGCTCGCGCAGCGCGCGCAGGTCCGCCAGGGCGGTGTGGCAGTCGACGCACTGGAGCTCGCACCAGACGTCGAGCACGACGGGGCCGGTGGTGGAGGAGTCAGTCATGTGATCAGTCTTCCAGGTCGCCGGAGCCCCTTCCGACCGGGACCTGACCGGGACCTGGGGAGGAGACCGACCCCGGAGATCTCCCTGAGGTCCCTCCGCACCGTGGCCCCCACCCCGTCGGGAGGTGCAGGATGGAAGTGTCGGCAGGTCGGCGAGTACCGGCCTGCGCGACGAACCGCTCTTGACCGACGACGGCGCCCACGCCTGGAGGACCGGATGATTGCCGAGACCATTTGTTCCGCGGTGTCCGCTGCCGGGCTCGGCATCGCGGCGATCACCGCGTACCGCAAGCGTTTCCTGGCGGCGACGCGGATCGCGGCCTACTCACTGGTGCCGGTCGCCCTCGTGATGACCGGGGTGGTGCAGTGGCTCGCCGACAAGGCGTTCAGTCCGACGGCCTGGGTGGGCGTCGGACTCCTCGGACTGTCGTGGCTGCTGTTCATGACGACACGGATGGTGGAGCGGCGGGCCGGCGTCGGGACCCGTAAGGAACGCAAGGAGGCGGCCAGGGCGGCACAGCGCGACGCGGTCGCGCCGACGGCCTCCGCGCCCTCGCTCGGAGCGTCCGCGGCCCCGGTGGCGCAGCCGAAGGCGGCCAAGTCGAAGAAGTCCGGCGGTACGGATTCCGGCGACGATTTCAGCGATGTCGAGGCCATCCTCAAGAAGCACGGCATCTGACCGGAAGCCTCCCGGCGGCCCATCCGTCTCAGGGGGTGGACGTTTGCTACGAATCTGACGAACTCGCCTGGCCGGGACGCGTGTTGGTTGTCCGGCCGAGTGCGGTCTGCGTCATGATCACCCCGCGATGCTCGATACCTCACGGGGCCAGGCCCCCGCACCCACCGAAGAGCCGCGCGGTTGCCTCTTCGCGCTCTCCCAGCCGCCATTGATGATCTTTCTGACGGTGATCGGCACCCTTCTGCTCATGGCCGCGGTCCATGATCTGTTCCTGCTGTGACGCTCAGCCGGCCGCTTCCTTGCGGCGCGCCCGGTAGGCGGCCACATGCAGCCTGTTGCCGCAGGTGCGGCTGTCGCAGTAACGGCGGGAGCGGTTGCGCGACAGGTCGACGAAGGCGTGCCCGCAGTCCGGCGCCTCGCAGCGCCGCAGCCGTTCCTGTTCGCCCGCCACCACGATGAACGCCAGAGCCATGCCGCAGTCGGCGGCGAGATGGTCGGCCATCGACGCGTCCGGCGCGAAGTAGTGCACGTGCCAGTCGTAGCCGTCGTGATCCGTCAGCTGAGGCGTCGTCCCGGCGGCGGCCACCAGGTCGTTGAGCAGTTCGGAGGCCTCGCGGGGGCCGGGTGCGGCGAACACCTCGGCGAAGCGCGTACGTACGGCCTGTACGGCCCGCAGATCGCGGGGACCGAGGTCACCCACCCCGCTCATACGGTGGGCCTGTGCGAAGCCGTACAGGGCCTCGACATCGGGTAGCCCGTCCGAGCCGTGGGCCTCGGGGATCGTGTTCACGAGGCTGACGACGGTCTCAAGGGCGTTGCGGGTGTCGTGGGGGATCTGCACGATTCGCTCCCTGGCCTGCTGCGGACCGGTGCCCGCCGGGTTCCGCAGATCCTAGGGCGTGTTGGCGGCGTAAGGAGCGCGGGAGCGCGGCGACGCCGTCGTCGCGGTGGGTTCCGCGGCGACGGCGTCGCTGTCCGCCCGTATGTCGTTGTCCGCGCGGCGCCGTCTCCCCGAGTCGGACGGCGCCGTGCAGTTCTCGGCCTGGCTCAGCTCTCGGCCAGGATGTGAGACAACTCCGTGTCGAGGTCGAAGTGGCGATGCTCGGTGCCCGGTGGCACCGCGGCATCGGTTCGCTTGAGGAAGGATTCCAGGGCTCGCGCCGGGGCCTCCAGCAGGGCCTCTCCCTCCGGGGAGCTGAGCGCGATGCAGACGACGCCCTGGCCCTGGCTGCGTGAGGGCCATACTCGGACGTCGCCCGTGCCGGTGGGCCGGTGCAGCCCCTCGGCCAGAAGGTCGCGGGCGAACACCCACTCGACCGTCTCCTCGGCTCCGGTGTGGAAGGTGGCGTGCACGGCATAGGGATCGGCCGTGTCATACCGCAGGCCCGCGGGTACAGGCAGTGAGGACTCGCTCGATACAACGAGGCGCAGGTGCAGCTCGCAGCTGACCGTGGTGTTCATAAGCGCCAGGGCCTTTCGCTCAGTGTGCGCTCGGGGATTCGCACGTCGGCGAAATCGACATGCCACCTACGGTGCCGTTGTAAACCCCTCTGTCTGTTTTGTGATCCTTCAGGTAGCTCGTACAGCGGTGCCTAACTTCGACTTATGCCGCCATTCCGGTGACGACTCGGCGTCGGGTAAGTTGGGAGTCATGCATGCGGAGAGTGACGAGCGGGGGGATGCCGTCGTACCGACGGCAGAGAGAACCGCGGGGGAATCGAAGGCGGAGACGTCCGAGCGTGCGCTCGGCTCACGTGCTCCGGGCTTTATCAAGAGTTCGAAGACGCTCCATATGAGCTGGCAGGTCGGTGTATTCGTCGTCGGCCTCGCGGTGGTCGGCGTGGGTGTGGTGATGCTGCCGCTGCCGGGTCCCGGGTGGCTCGTCATCTTCGGCGGTATGGCGATCTGGGCGACGGAATTCGTCTGGGCGCAGTTGGTGCTCCGGTGGACGCGACGCAAGGTCACCGAAGCGGCTCAGAAAGCACTCGAACCCAAGGTGCGGCGGCGCAACATCATCCTGACGTCCGTCGGCCTGGCGATCATGGCGGTACTGGCCGGAATTTATCTGTGGAAGTTCGGATTCGTCATGCCCTGGAAGATCGAGCAGTGACCGTGGAACGGTCCGGTGGAGCCACTGACATGGGGTAATGTTTGCCCTGCGTCCGGGCGATTAGCTCAGTGGGAGAGCGCTTCGTTCACACCGAAGAGGTCACTGGTTCGAACCCAGTATCGCCCACCCGGAATCGATGCCCCGGAGACTTCACCGTCTCCGGGGCATCGGTCGTTCTCCGGTACGTGACTCCCGGCCGCGGGTTCGTCAGCGCATCCGGCCCAGGGACTCCCGGAGTCGGCGGGCGTCGTGCAGGCGGCGCTCGTACGTCGCGCCCACCGCCAGGAGCAGCAGTCCGGCGAGCGCGGGCGGCAGCCAGCGCGGCAGGGCGCCCACGACCTGGACGACGTACGGCGCCAGCTCGTGCAGCGTGTCCAGGGCGAGCACGGCGCCACCGAGGACCAGCAGCGCCTGGAGTCGCAGCCGGGCGCCGACGAGCGTGACCGCGAGGGCGGCGACCCCCAGTGCCAGCGGGCGGAGCCAGTGCGTGTCGCCCCAGGCGGCGACGAGGCTGGGCAGGAGCGTCGCGGCCAGGGCGGGGCCGTACGCCGTCCAGGACGACGCCTCCCGGTCGCCACGGCGCCGCAGAACACCCACCACGAGCGCGAGGGCGGTCACCGGCAGTGTGTACGCCTCCGGGGTCGCCACGTCCGAGGCGTACAGCCGCACCCAGGTCGCCAGGACGAACAGCGCCGCCGCCAGATACCCGGCCTCCGGGCGGCGCTCCGGGCGCAGCGCGGTGCCCGCCGCGACGACGCCGCACAGGGCCAGCACGAGGGCGACGGTCTCCGGGTGGCCCGACGCGAGGGCGACGGCGAGCAGACCGGCGCCGGCCGCCGTCAGCTCGACCGGCAGGGCCACGGGATGGCGGCGCAGGCGCGCGCCGAGCAGCGCGGCGGCGGCCGGCACGGTGACGACGACGGGCGCGACGGTCTCGCGCGGCAGCCCGGCGGACGCGCAGAAGGCGCACAGCAGGGCCACGGCCGCCCCGACGGCCGCGCAGGCCAGGAGCGCCTGGAAGGGGCGCGCGGCGAACGCGGCCGTGGTCGCGGCGGTGTTCAGGGCCACCGCGCCGCCGCAGAGCAGGGCGAGCAGCACCCCGAGGGTGATCAGCGTGGCCGTCTCCGTGGCCAGGGCCAGCAGCGCGACATCGGCCGCTCCGACGAGCGCGCAGACCGTGGCGGTCGTCGCGACCGGCGACCAGACCCCGCCGGCGACCCGGCGCCCGTACACCCCGAGCGTCAACGTGCCCGCCGTCAGGGCGAGATGGATGGCCACGGCCGCCGGGTACCCGAGGTCCAGTGCCATCGGAAGGATCAGCACCGCCGCCCAGCCGAGCGCCGTCGCGCCGCTGAGGACGGCGGGCCGTGCGGAAGCGGGCAGCCGGCCGTACGCGGCCACGAGGAGAGCGGCGGCGATCAGCAGCACCAGCGGCGCCGTGGTCATCGCCGACCAGCCCGGATCCGTGCCGAGCGCCTCCCGCGCCCCGCCGGGTGCCCCCGACCAGACGCGGTCGGCCCGGGACATCGGGCCGAGCAGCGTCACGGCCGTCGCGGGCAGCGCCCACAGGACGGCCCCGGCGACGGACACCCCCGCGGCGGCACACAACCCGCGCACCGCCAACACGGGCAGTGAGGCCCGTACGGTCGTCAACAGGGCCGCGCCGCACAGCAGATACGCGACGACGGCCCAGCCGATCGGCACCGCGGGCCGCAGCAGTCCGCCGGTCGCGGTGATCGCGGCCAGGCCGGCCACCAGCGCGGCGGCGAAGGCGACGGCCGGGACGCGCACGGCCACCCACAGCCCCACAGCGGCACCCGCCGCCAGCAGGAGGCCGGGCCGGGCGGCGTCGGGCACGGTGCCCGCCGTCACCGAGAGGCCGCACGCGATCAGCAGCGCCCAGCCGCCGGTCACCCAGGCGGTGACGCCCGCGATCGACCTGGCGGGCGCCGGCTTCGCCCGCAGCACGAGCGCGATGTCCGCGACTGCTGTCGCCAGCAGCGCCCACCCGAGCGTCAGCTGACCCGCGCCCGCAGCCAGCGCCCAGAGCGACAGCGGGAGTTGGGCGGTGAGGACCGCGGCGGGCAGGGGAGTGCGCAGCCGGCCGAGCAGCAGTCCGTACGCGGCCCAGAGCGCGGCGAGCGCGGCGCAGGCGGTGGCCGTGTAGCCGAGCGGGTCGGTCTCCGGGAGCGCGACCCGGTACAGGGCGTAGGCGTCCAGGACCGTCAGCACCAGCGCCAGCGCGCCGACGGCCTCGGCGGTCGAGGTCAGGCCCCGGCGCAGCAGCGCGGCCGGGGCGGCGAGCGCGGCCAGGGTGACGGTGCCCAGCACGATCGAGCGACCGCCGGTGCCCATGGGGCCCCAGCTGACCACGGTGAAGGCGATGGCCGCGACGGTCAGCAGCACACCGCCGAGCGCGAGCAGGACGTTCTGCACGCTCGGCGGGGACGTCTCGGGTACGCGGACGGGCACCGGCCGCGCCGGTGGTCCGGGCGGCACCGGCGGTCCGGGAGCCGCCGCCGATGTCAGCAGCGTCAGCAGATAGGACCTGCGGGCGAGCAACTGCGCTCTGCGCGCGTCGATTCGGGCCAGTTCGCCATCGAGGACCGCGAGTTCCTCGGCCGGTCTCGGAACGTTCTCCATGGACTGGAGTGTGGTCCGCGCCACAGCACGCGCCATCGGCTCACGTACTCAGTTCCGGGCCTGAGTATCCGCGTGGAGGCGCACACTTGACTCATGGACTGGTACCACTACCGCTTCCGCAGCGTCTGGGACCTCGACGCCGCTCCCGACACCGTCTTCGGGGTACTGGAGCGGGCCGGTGAGTACCCCGACTGGTGGCCCCAGGTCCGCGAGGTGACCCCGCTCGACGAGCGCACCGGGACCGCCCGGTTCCGGTCCCTGATCCCGTACGACCTCGTCGTCAGCGCCCGCGAGAGCAGGAACGATCCGCGCGCCCGCGTCCTGGAGATGGAGATGACCGGCGACCTCGAAGGCTGGGCGCGCTGGACGCTGAGCGCCCGGGGCGGCGGCACCCGCGCCCTGTACGAGCAGGAGGTCGAGGTGAACAAGCCGCTGCTGCGGCGCCTCGCCGTCATCGGGCGCCCCTTCTTCCTCGCCAACCACGCGCTGATGATGCGGGCCGGGCGGCGGGGGCTGCGCGACGTCCTCGCACGCCGTCATACGGTTTGAACGAAACCCGCCGAGACCTGTATGGTTCAGTCCGTTCCCGGGCGATTAGCTCAGTGGGAGAGCGCTTCGTTCACACCGAAGAGGTCA
This sequence comes from Streptomyces niveus, assembly GCF_001723055.1. Taxonomy (GTDB): domain Bacteria; phylum Actinomycetota; class Actinomycetes; order Streptomycetales; family Streptomycetaceae; genus Streptomyces; species Streptomyces niveus. Next base: position 12,099 of record NZ_MDCR01000276.1, on the reverse strand, counting down.
CTGGTTCGAACCCAGTATCGCCCACCGGGAAAGGCCGGTCCGTCACCGACGGACCGGCCTTGCTGTTTCCCCGACGCTCAGGCCACCGCGGGCAGTTGGGGCCGCAGCGGCCACGCCGGATCGGGCGCCGCCCGGGTGGCCCCGCGCGCGAACCACTCCTGCTGGCCGCGTGACTGCGCCGCGTGCCAGACCGCCTGCCGGGCATGCAGTTGGGCCGCGGTCAGCGCCCCCGTCGCGGTGGCGAACCGGCGCCCCACCGACCGGACCACTTCGAGCGCCGCCGCCGCGTCGGCCACGGCGTCGTGCGAGCCGTCCAGCACCACCCCGTACAGCGAACAGAGATCGATCAGCCGCCGGCGGCCCTTGCGGACCGCGTCCAGATGCCGGTCCAGCACACCGGGATCCAGCACGCAGAACGGCGCGTTCTCCAGATAGCGGGCCAGTGAGGAGTCGCGGTGGCGCCGCATCTCGCGGTCGAGCACCGTCAGACCGAACGGCGCGTTCATCACCACCAGCGGGCGGCCCGCCATGCACTGCTCGGCCAGCGCCCGCCCCACCTCCTCGATCACCGGCGCCGGCCAGCGCCCCGAGCGCTGGACCAACGCGTCGGTGAGGCCGTGCACTTCGGTCGCCGCGACCGGTATCGGTATTCCCGGATTGACCAGCCAGCGGGTGACCCGGGCCCGGGAGCCCGAGATGTCCTGGACGACGAGCGCGGCCGAGACGATCCGGTCCTGCTCGGCGTCGGTGCCTGTCGTTTCGATGTCGAATGCGGCCAGGGGGCCCTCGTACCAGTGCGTCATCCCCGAACTCCTCGCACACGCTTGGCAGATGGCATCCGGCCAGCTGCCCGAAACGGTCATACCCGGGACCTTTGCGCCGTACGCCGGAGATGACGGCACAATTCAACCGTTTAGCGAGTGGCCCTCCGGCTCGGTACGATTCCCGACGCGTACGGAAACGAGCGTGCGCGCCCCATGAGTGAAGGAGAGACCGGTGTCAGATGTCCGCGTGACCATCGAACGCGATTCCGAGCGGGAAGAGCGCGTGGTGACGACGGGCACTACGGCGGCCGACCTCTTCCCCGGTGAGCGCACCGTGATCGCCGCCCGGGTGGGCGGTGAGCTGAAGGACCTCAGCTACGAGGTCACCGACGGCGAGAGCGTCGAGCCCGTGGAGATCTCCTCCCCGGACGGCCTGAACATCCTGCGCCACTCCACCGCGCACGTCATGGCGCAGGCCGTGCAGGAACTGTTCCCCGAGGCCAAGCTGGGTATCGGTCCGCCGATCAAGGACGGCTTCTACTACGACTTCGACGTCGCCGAGCCCTTCACCCCCGACGACGTGAAGCGCGTCGAGAAGAAGATGCAGGAGATCCAGAAGCGCGGCCAGCGGTTCTCCCGCCGGGTCACCACCGACGAGGACGCGCGGGTCGAGCTGGCCGACGAGCCGTACAAGATCGAACTGATCGGTCTCAAGGGCAAGGCCGCCGACGCCGCCGAGGGCGCGTCCGCCGAGGTCGGAGCCGGTGAGCTGACGATCTACGACAACCTCGACGCCAAGACCGGCGAGCTGTGCTGGAAGGACCTCTGCCGGGGTCCGCACCTGCCCACCACCCGTAACATCCCGGCCTTCAAGCTGATGCGCTCCGCCGCCGCCTACTGGCGCGGCAGCGAGAAGAACCCGCAGCTCCAGCGGATCTACGGCACCGCCTGGCCCTCCAAGGACGAGCTGAAGGCCCACCTCGACTTCCTCGCCGAGGCCGAGCGCCGCGACCACCGCAAGCTGGGCAGCGAGCTGGACCTGTTCTCCTTCCCCGACGAGCTGGGCTCCGGTCTCGCCGTCTTCCACCCCAAGGGCGGGGTGATCCGCAAGGAGATGGAGCAGTACTCGCGCCACCGTCACGAGGTGTCGGGGTACGAGTTCGTCAACACCCCGCACATCTCGAAGAAGAAGCTCTTCGAGACCTCGGGACACCTCCCGCACTACGCGGACGGCATGTTCCCGCCCATGGAGTTCGACGGCCAGGACTACTACCTCAAGGCCATGAACTGCCCGATGCACAACCTGATCTTCAAGGCGCGCGGCCGGTCCTACCGCGAGCTGCCGCTGCGTCTCTTCGAGTTCGGCACGGTCTACCGCTACGAGAAGTCCGGCGTCGTGCACGGCCTCACCCGCTCCCGCGGCTTCACCCAGGACGACGCGCACATCTACTGCACCAAGGAGGAGATGCCGCAGGAGCTGGACTCCCTGCTCACCTTCGTGCTGGATCTGCTGCGGGACTACGGGCTGACCGACTTCGAGCTGGAGCTGTCCACCCGCGACCCCGAGTCCGACAAGTTCATGGGCGAGGACGAGGAGTGGGAGGAGGCCACGGCGGCGCTCCAGCAGGCCGCCGACAAGCAGGGTCTGCCGCTGGTCCCCGACCCGGGCGGCGCCGCCTACTACGGCCCCAAGATCTCCGTACAGGCCAAGGACGCCATCGGCCGGTCCTGGCAGATGTCCACCATCCAGGTCGACTTCCAGCAGCCGAAGCGGTTCGAGCTGGAGTACACCGCGTCCGACGGCACCAAGCAGCAGCCCGTCATGATCCACCGAGCGCTGTTCGGCTCGATCGAGCGCTTCTTCGCCGTGCTCCTGGAGCACTACGCGGGCGCCTTCCCGGCCTGGCTGGCCCCCGTCCAGGCGGTCGGCATCCCGATCGGCGACGCGCACGTGCCCTACCTCCAGGAGTTCGCCGCGCGGGCGAGGGCCAAGGGGCTGCGGGTCGAGGTGGACGCCTCGTCCGACCGGATGCAGAAGAAGATCCGCAACCACCAGAAGGACAAGACACCCTTCATGATCATCGCCGGTGACGAGGACGTCGCCAACGGCGCGGTGTCCTTCCGCTACCGGGACGGGACGCAGAAGAACGGCATCCCCGCCGACGAGGCGCTCGCCGAGCTGCTGGACGTCGTGGAGCGCCGCGTCCAGGTCTGAGCCGCCCGCACGGGTTCCCACGGCCTCCGGGAGACGTCAGTTCCCCGGGGGCCGTCCCGCGTCCGGGGGCGGGCCGCCGCCCGCCTCGTCCTCACGGCGGAAGACCTGGACCAGCCACGAGGAGAACGAGCCGGTCACCGCGCCCAGCAGCGCCAGTCCGCAGATCATCAGGAAGACCGCGAACACCCGGCCGAGCGGCGTCACCGGGGTGACATCGCCGTACCCGACCGTGGTGATCGCCGAGCACGCCCACCACACCGAGTCCCCGTACGTCCGGATGGTGGCGCCGGGCGCGCCGCGCTCCTGCTGGTAGACCGCGAGCGACGTGGCGACGCTGAGCAGGAAGGCCGTGATTCCCGCGTACGCCATCACCCGCCCGTACAGACTCAGCCGGGGCCGGTCGTGGCGGCGCTGGAGCGTCACGTACGTGTTGACGATCCGCACCGGGCGCAGCAGGGGCAGGATCAGGACGACCGTGTCCAGCCACTGCGACGTCACGAAGTGGGCGCCCTTGCCGCTCAGCACCAGCCGTACCGCGTAGTCCACCGCGAACAGCGCCCAGATGGTGAGAAGGGCGATCGCCGCGATGTCGCCGAGGAGCGGGTCGCGGCCGTGGTCCAGGACGCGCACCGCGTAACAGGCGAGGAAGAGCGGCGAGGCGAGGAGCAGCGGCATTTCGAGGCGCCGCTCCCAGTCGCGCAGCCGTTCGGTTCGGTTCCGGACATGCATCGCGCCAGCATGGCCCGGAGGCGTGCGGAGCGGGCCCGGCGACACGCTTCACCGGGGCGAAGTCATATGCTGCACAGCATGACGAGTGAGCCGGAGCAGCAGATCGGAGTGGGCAGCCCGGACGCGTTCCAGCGCCTGTGGACGCCCCACCGGATGGCCTACATCCAGGGTGAGAACAAGCCCACCGGCCCGAACGCGGACGACGGTTGTCCCTTCTGCTCCATCCCGCGCAAGTCCGACGAGGACGGGCTCGTCATCGCCCGCGGCGAGTCGGTCTACGCGGTGCTGAACCTGTATCCGTACAACGGCGGCCATCTGATGGTCGTGCCGTTCCGGCACGTCGCCGACTACACCGAGCTGGACGAGGCCGAGACCGCCGAACTCGCCGCCTTCACCAAGCAGGCCATGACCGCGCTGCGTACGGCCTCCGGGGCGCACGGCTTCAACATCGGCATGAACCAGGGCACCGTCGCCGGGGCCGGGATCGCCGCCCATCTGCACCAGCACCTGGTGCCGCGCTGGGGCGGCGACGCGAACTTCATGCCCGTCGTCGCGCACACCCGGGTGCTGCCCCAACTGCTGGCGGACACCCGGGCGATGCTGGCCGACGCGTGGCCGGCCGCCACCAAGCCGTAAGCCTTACGCGTCGTAGGCCCTGTGCGTCGTGGGCCCCGTGCGTCGTACCCGCCGGGTTACTTCGGTGACGGGTCCTGGATCGCGCCGCTGAGGAACGAGGAGCGGTTGCCGAAGCGCTCGGTGTCCACGCCGTTCTCGTTCAGCACCCGCAGGGCCGCCGTGTGCGCCACCCGCAGCACCGGAGTGGCCGCGCGCATCGCGTCGTCCGCCATGAAGCGGTGCCGCCACGGCTCCTCCGCCCACACGTGCCGCAGGCCGAACGGCTCGGGCAGCGACAGCTTGCCGCCGAGGAAGTCGAGGATCGGCGGATACCAGGTGAACGGGGCGCGGATCGCGAGCCGTACCGCCTCCTTCGGCTCCACCAGCGGCAGACTGTGGGTCGTGGTCTCCCAGAACCTGACCGTCTTCGGCTTGGTGACCGTCTTGGGCGAAGGCTTCGAGGTGAAGAGGGAGTTGACCGGACCCAGCGCGTGCCCGGTCACCTCGATGCGCAGCGTCTCGTGCAGAACCGTCACCGTGATCATCATCGTGATCACCAACTGACCGTCCCAGAGCGTGAACTGGACACCCAGATAGTGCCGGTCACCGCTGCCGAACTGCTGGTGGTTGCAGATCCGCTGTATCTCGTGGCCCTTGACCTGGAAGGTCTCCACGTCCTGGCCGTCGGGCCTGCTGACCGACCCGGCCTTCTCGCCGACCGGCCGTACGATCCAGTGCTTCACCTCGGGCTTGGGGAAACCACCGGAGTTGAGCGGGCCGCGCTCCAGCATCTTCAGCTGGTCGTGCATCACCCGTATCACGTCGTAGCTGCGGAACTGGTGGATCTCCTTGTCGGGGTCCTTGGCGACCAGTTCCTCCGCGAGCTGCCAGCTGCCCCAGCGGGTGCCCATGCCCAGTATTTCCTTCGGGCCCGCGTAGAAGATCGCGTTGGAACGCTGCTCGGCCGTCAGCTTCTCCAGCCCGTGGCGCAGCTCCTCCCGCGCGGTCTCGTCCGGGTGCCCCGGCACCGCCTCCGGCACCTTGGCGCCGAGGCCCCCGCCGTCCAGGAGGTCGCTCCAGCGGGCGCGCAGATCCTTCGCCGTCGTCTCGCAGATCCGCTTCGCGAGCAGCCAGCCGACGACGGGCGCGACGATCACACCGCGCAGATACCAGCCGAGGAAGCCCGTGAACGGCAGCGCGACCAGGAAGACCACGGCCAGCGCGGCGACACCGAGCAGCAGGGCGCCGCCGATCGCGCCGGCCTTCTTGTCCTTCGATCCCGCCAGCGTCCTGCGCAGCTGGAAGACACCGATCCACAGCAGCGTCCCCGGCAGAAACAGCAGACCGAACACAACGGTCACCAGGGTGAGCTGGGTGTCGCGCTTCTTACGGATGTGGTTCGCCGCCAGACAGTGCTCGACCACCGTCTGCGGTTCCATACCGAAGGACTGGATGAGCGCGGCACGCCCCCCGCCGAGCATCCGCGTCTGCACCGCGCGCGAGAACGCCTCGCCCAGATTCGGCTCGAAGAGCGAGACCCTGCCCTTGCTCACCGAGGACTTGTGAGCTTCGCTGTCCGCCTCAAGGATCTTCTCCACCGGACTGTCGCGGTACGCCGCCGAGGCCAGGGCATGCGTCGCCGCCGTCTGACCCGCCGACCCCTGGAGCGGAACCTGGGCCCCAGGAGAGAAATCGAAACCGTCGTGCGCCACTGTCCGCCCCCATCGCCGCGAGCATCCGCTGCTGCGCCCTGTTCCCAACTACCCTGCCCCGCACACCTGCTGAGCTGGGGCGCATCACAGCGTAACCGGGTCACGCACTCCGCGTCAGGGAGAAACCGGCCCACGTCCCGCCACCTCGCGCGCTCAGGCCCCCACGGCGGCGCCCGTGGCTGTCCGGAACCGGTCGGCCAGGTGGGCCGGCATCGGCTCGTGCCGGGTGTACGAGCGGCTGAAGCGGCCCGTGCCGTGCGACACCGACCGCAGATCGATCGCGTACCGGCCGATCTCGACCTCCGGCACCTCGGCCCGTACGGCGGTCTGTCCGCCCCCGGCCTGATCGGTGCCCACCACCCGGCCGCGCCGCCCCGACAGATCGCTCATCACGGGGCCCACGTACTCGTCGGGGACCACGACCTCCACCATGGCGACCGGCTCCAGCAGTTCGATACGGGCCTGCGCCGACGCCTCGCGCAGCGCGAGCGCCCCCGCCGTCTGGAAAGCGGCGTCGGAGGAGTCCACGGAGTGCGACTTCCCGTCCACCAGCGTCACCCGCACGTCCACCAGCGGATGCCCGGCCGCGACACCGCGCGCCGCCTGCGCCCGCACGCCCTTCTCCACGGAGGGAATGAACTGCCGGGGCACCGCGCCGCCCACGACCCGGTCCACGAACTCGACGCCGGAGCCGACGGGCAGTGGTTCGACCTCGATCTCGCAGATCGCGAACTGGCCGTGGCCGCCGGACTGTTTGACATGCCGGCCGCGTCCCGACGCCCGCTCGCCGAACGTCTCACGCAGCGGCACCTTGTGCGGTACGACATCCACCTGGACGCCGTACCGGTCGCGCAGCCGCTCCAGGGCCACCTCCATGTGCGCCTCGCCGAGGCACCACAGGACGACCTGACGGGTGGCCTGATTCTGTTCCAGACGCATCGTCGGATCCTCGGCGGCGAGCCGCGCGAGCCCCTGCGACAGTCTGTCCTCGTCCGAGGTGCTGTGTGCCTCCACGGCCAGCGGCAGCAACGGGTCGGGCATCTCCCAGGGCCGTATCAGCAGCGGGTCGTCCGTGGCGGAGAGCGTGTCGCCCGTCTCGGCGTGCGACAGCTTCGCCACACACGCCAGATCGCCCGCGGCGCAGCTGTCGATGACGTGCTGCTGCTTGCCGAAGGGCGACGACAGCGCGCCGACCCGCATCTCCACGTCGTGGTCCTCGTGGCCGCGGTCGGCGAGCCCGTGTCCGCAGACGTGCACCGTCTCGTCGGGCCGCAGGGTGCCGGAGAAGACCCGGACCAGGGAGATCCGGCCGACGTACGGGTCGGACGCCGTCTTCACCACCTCGGCGACCAGCGGGCCGGCCGGGTCGCAGTCCGGAAGGGGGCGGGCCGCGCCCTGCGGGGTGGTCACCTCCGGGGCCCGGCGCTCCAGCGGGGTCGGGAAGCCGCCGGTGATCAGTTCGAGCAGCTCGACCGTGCCGAGGCCCTGGCGCGCGCCGTCGGCGGCCGGCGCCGCCGCGAGGACGGGGTGGAAGACACCGCGCGCGACGGCCTTCTCCAGATCGTCCACGAGCGTCCGCTCGTCGACCTCGCCGCCGCCCAGATAGTGATCCATCAAGGTCTCGTCCTCGCTCTCGGCGATGATCCCCTCGATCAGCCGGTCGCGGGCCCTGTCGACGGCCTCCAGCCCGTCGGGGCCGGGCGCCAGCACCTCGCGGGTGCCGGAGGCGTAGTCGTGGATCCGGCGTGAGAGCAGTCCGGTGAGGCCGGTGACCGGCACATGCCCGTCGGGGCCCTCGGCGCCGTACACGGGCAGATACAGCGGCAGGACGGCGTCCGGGTCGTCGCCGCCGAAGATCCGGCCGCAGATCCGCGTCAGCTCCTCGAAGCCGGTGCGGGCGGTCTCCAGATGCGTCACGACGATCGCGCGCGGCATGCCGACGGCGGCGCACTCCTGCCACACCGCGCGGGTGGTCGCCGCCACCGCCTCCGCCTCCTGGGCGGCCGAGACGACGAAGAGGGCCGCGTCCGCGGCGCGCAGACCGGCCCTCAGTTCCCCGACGAAATCCGCGTAGCCGGGGGTGTCCAGCAGATTGATCTTGTAGCCGCCCCAGTCCACTGGGACGAGGGACAGCTGTACGGAACGCTGCTGCCGGTGCTCGATCTCGTCGTAGTCCGAGACGGTGGCGCCGTCCTCGACGCGGCCCGCGCGGGTGAGCGCTCCCGCGGTCAGCGCCAGGGCCTCCACCAGGGTCGTCTTGCCGGATCCGCTGTGGCCGACCAGCACCACGTTCCGTACGGAGGAGGGCGGGCCGGCCGTCGTCGCCCTGCCCGCGGCCCCGGGATGCCGGTGACCGTTCGCCTTGTCGCCCATGATCATGCCTCCCGATCGGTCGCACGCTGAGAAGCCGGGCGCGGGCGTCAGGAGCCGCGGGTGGCAGCTCCTGCGATGCCCACGGTGGTCATTCGAGCTTTGCACCCTGGTGGGCCCGCGTCCATATGTCGGGCACGGCGGCCGGGGGCACCGAGCCGGGCGCCCCGGCGGTGGCGGCCTTCGGTCCTGGCTACGATGGGCCAGCCGATGGCCGATGGGGCCATCTGCGCAACCGACCGTCGGGAAGGCCATGCTGAACAAGTACGCGCGTGCATTCTTTACGCGTGTCCTCACCCCGTTCGCCGCGTTTCTGCTTCGGCGGGGGGTGAGTCCCGACGCTGTGACGCTCATCGGTACGGCGGGAGTGATGGCCGGAGCGCTGTTCTTCTTCCCCCGCGGAGAGTTCTTCTGGGGCACCATCGTCATCACGCTCTTCGTCTTCTCCGACCTCGTCGACGGCAACATGGCGCGGCAGGCCGGGATCTCCAGCCGGTGGGGGGCGTTCCTCGACTCCACGCTCGACCGGGTCGCCGACGGCGCGGTCTTCGGCGGATTCGCGCTCTGGTACGCGGGGACGGGCGACAACAACGTGCTGTGCGCCGTGTCGATCTTCTGCCTGGCGAGCGGCCAGGTCGTGTCGTACACGAAGGCCCGCGGCGAGTCGATAGGGCTGCCGGTGGCCGTCAACGGGCTCGTCGAGCGGGCCGAGCGCCTGGTCATCTCGCTGGTGGCGGCGGGTCTCGCGGGGATGCACAAGACGTTCGGCGTGCCCGGGATCGAGATCCTGCTGCCGATCGCGCTGTGGGTGGTGGCCGCGGGCAGTCTGGTGACCCTCGGACAGCGTGTGGTGACCGTACGGCGCGAGTCCGCCGAGGCGGACGCGGCCAGTGCGGGCGGGACCGCCGGCGCCACCGGGTCCGCCTCATGAGCGGCGGGCGGGACCGGCTGGTCGACGCCCTGTACGCGGCCGGGTGGAGCACCGTGAAGAAGCTCCCCGAACCGGCCGCCAACGCGCTCGGCAGGACCATCGCCGACACCGTCTGGAAGCGGCGCGGCTCGCAGGTGCTGCGGCTCGAATCGAATCTGGCCCGCGTGGTGCCGGACGCGGGCCCCGAGCGGCTGCGGGACCTGTCGAAGGCCGGCATGCGCTCGTACATGCGGTACTGGATGGAGTCGTTCCGGTTGCCGGTGTGGAGTGACGAACGGGTGCGGGACAGCGTCGAGATCAAGGACATCCATCTCCTCAACGAGGGCCTGGAGAGCGGCCGGGGCGTCATCCTGGCCCTGCCGCATCTGGCCAACTGGGATCTCGCCGGGGCCTGGCTGACCCGGGGGATGGGCGTTCCGTTCACCACCGTCGTGGAACGGCTCAAGCCCGAATCGCTCTTCGACCGTTTCGTCGCGTACCGCGAGAGCCTCGGTATGGAGGTGCTGCCGCACACCGGGGGCAGCGCCTTCGGGACGCTCGCCCGGCGGCTGCGGGCCGGCGGCCTGGTGTGTCTGGTCGCGGACCGCGATCTGTCGGCGTCCGGCGTCGAGGTGACGTTCTTCGGTGAGAAGACCCGGATGCCCGCCGGGCCCGCGATGCTGGCGCAGCAGACCGGGGCGCTGCTGTTCCCGGTGGCGCTCCACTTCGACGGGCCCAAGCTCATGCGGGGGCGGGTCTATCCGGCCGTCGAGGTGCCCGCGACAGGCAAACGGGCCGAGAAGTCGTCCGTGATGACACAGGCCGTGGCCGACAGGTTCGCCGACGGCATCGCGGAGCACCCTGAGGACTGGCACATGCTGCAACGTCTCTGGCTCGCCGACCTGGAACCGCGTCCCGCCGGCAGCACGGGCGGCGCCGAGAGCGCCGGGGGGACCGGGTGAAGATCGGCATCGTCTGCCCGTACTCCTGGGACGTGCCGGGCGGAGTGCAGTTCCACATCAGGGATCTCGCGGACCATCTGATCCGGCTGGGCCACGACGTCTCCGTGCTCGCGCCCGCCGACGACGACACCCCGCTCCCGCCCTTCGTCGTCTCCGCAGGCGGGGCCGTGCCCGTCCCGTACAACGGCTCCGTCGCCCGGCTGAACTTCGGCTTCCTGGCGGCGGCCCGCGTACGGCGCTGGCTGCACGACGGCACCTTCGACGTCATCCACATCCACGAGCCGACCGCGCCCTCGCTCGGGCTGCTCGCCTGCTGGGCGGCGCAGGGGCCGATCGTCGCGACGTTCCACACGTCGAACCCGCGCTCGCGCGTGATGCTCGCCGCGTACCCGATCCTCCAGCCGGCGCTGGAGAAGATAAGCGCGCGGATCGCCGTCAGCGAGTACGCGCGGCGCACGCTGGTCGAGCACCTGGGCGGTGACGCGGTCGTCATCCCCAACGGCGTCGACGTCGGCTTCTTCGCCGACGCCGAGGTCAACCCCGAGTGGCAGGGCGGCACGATCGGCTTCATAGGGCGCATCGACGAACCCCGCAAGGGGCTGCCCGTCCTGATGAAGGCCCTCCCGAAGATCCTCGAAGCCCTCCCCGAGACCAGGCTGCTGGTCGCCGGGCGCGGCGACGAGAAGGAAGCCGTCGAGTCGCTTCCCAAGGAGATGCGCGGGCGCGTCGAATTCCTCGGCATGGTCAGCGACGAGGACAAGGCGCGGCTGCTGCGCAGTGTCGACCTGTACGTGGCGCCCAACACCGGGGGCGAGAGCTTCGGCATCGTCCTGGTCGAGGCCCTGTCGGCGGGCGCGGCGGTGCTGGCGAGCGACCTTGACGCGTTCGCGCAGGTCCTCGACCAGGGCGCGGCCGGGGAGCTGTTCGCCAACGAGGACGCGGACGCGCTGGCGGAGGCGGCCGTACGGCTGCTGGGCGACCCGGAGCGCCGCGAGGGGCTGCGGGAGCGCGGCAGCGCGCATGTGCGGCGCTTCGACTGGTCGACGGTCGGCGCGGACATCCTGGCGGTGTACGAGACGGTGGCAGACGGCGCGGCGTCGGTGGCCACGGACGAACGCGTGGGCCTGCGCGCCCGGTTCGGCCTCGCGGCCCGCGACTGAGGACACCTCGCGGGGCGGGCCCGGGATCCGGCGGCCCGCCCCGCCAGCTTTCGGGAAGGGGCGGGGTGGGGGAACCGGCCGCCGTCACCAGTAGCCTGCCGTGCGTGACCGAAACCCTGATCTGGATCTTCGTCGGGCTGCTGGCCATCGGCCTGTACCTCAGCTGGACCGCCGGCCGACTCGACCGACTGCACTCGCGGATCGACGCCGCACGGGCCTCCCTCGACGCCCAACTGCTGCGCCGCGCCTCGGTCGCCCAGGAGCTGGCCACCGCCGGCCTCCTCGACCCCGCAGCCTCGATCCTGCTCTACCAGGGGGCGCACGCGGCGCGGGCGGCCGAGGAGGAGGAGCTGCGCGAAGTGGCCGAGAGCGAGCTGAGCGAGGCGCTGCGGGCCGTCTTCGGGGAGGCCGCGCAGGTCGAGGCGGTACGGGCCGCGCCGGGCGGCGAGGAGGCCGCGACCGAACTGGCGGCGGCCGTACGCCGGGTGCCGATGGCCCGGCGCTTCCACAACGACTCCGTACGCGCGGCCCGCGCGCTGCGACGGCACCGCACGGTCCGCTGGTTCCGGCTCGCCGGGCACGCGCCGTTCCCGCTCGCGTTCGAGATGGACGACGAGCCCCCGGTCGCGCTCGCCGACCGCCCGGGCACCTAGGGCCTGTCG
>NZ_MDCR01000275.1 GCF_001723055.1 Streptomyces niveus | reverse complement strand
CCCCCTACCCCGAAGCGCCCGGAGTCCCCGGAGCCCCCGGAGCCCCCGACACTCTTGGCACCCTCGACCCATCGGGCGCGCACGCGGAAGCTCCGCCGCCGCCCTGCTGCCCGGCCGCGCACCCGGACTCCGTTCCGCTGAGCGGACTGGAGTTCCAGCAGACGCCGTCCCAGCTCTACCGCAGCCTGCGCCGCGAGCACGGACCCGTCGCCCCCGTCCTCCTCGACGGCGGCATCCCCGCCTGGCTGGTCCTCGGTTACTCCGAGGTCGGCTATGTCACCAGCCACGACGAGCTGTTCGCCAGGGACTCGCGCCGCTGGAACCAGTGGCCGGCGATCCCCACCGACTGGCCGCTGCTGCCGTACGTCGGCTACCAGCCGTCCGTGCTGTTCACCGAGGGCGCCGAGCATCAGCGGCGGGCCGGCGTCATCACCCGTGCGCTGGAGGCGGTCGACCAGTTCGAACTGGGCCACGACTGCCAACAGATCGCCGGGCAGCTGATCGACGTCTTCGCGGGCGCGGGGAACGCGGAGCTGATGGCCGCGTACGCGCACGCGCTGCCGATGCGCGCCGCCGTCCAGATGTGCGGCATGCCGGCCGGTGGCGCCGACACCGAGGAACTCGTACGCGATCTGCGGGTGTCACTGGACGCGGGCGAGGGCGACGACCCGGTGTCGGCGTATCTGCGGGTGCAGGAGCGCATCCAGCAGTTGGTGAAGGACAAGCGGGCCCGGCCGGGCTCGGACGTCACCTCGCGGATGATCGGTCATCCGGCGGGCCTGGCGGACGACGAGATCGTGCAGGACCTGATCTCCGTCATCGCGGCGGCGCAGCAGCCGACGGCCAACTGGATCTGCAACACGCTGCGTCTGCTGCTGACCGACGACCGGTTCGCGCTCAATGTGTCGGGCGGGCGGCTGAGCGTGGGACAGGCGCTCAACGAGGTGTTGTGGCTGGACACTCCGACGCAGAACTTCATCGGCCGGTGGGCGGTGCGCGACACCCAGCTGGGCGGGCGGCACATCAGGGCGGGCGACTGTCTGGTCCTGGGGCTAGCGGCGGCCAACACCGATCCGCAGCTCTGGCCCGAGGGTCATATCGGCGCGGAGAACTCGGCGCATCTGTCCTTCAGCAACGGCGAGCACCGGTGCCCGTATCCGGCCCCGCTGCTGGCCGACGTCGTCGCCCGTACGGCGGTCGAGACGCTGCTGGAGCGACTGCCGGATGTCGTACTGGCCGTGGAACCGGGCGAGTTGAGATGGCGCCCGTCGATCTGGATGCGCGGACTGACGGCGCTGCCGGTGGAGTTCACCCCGGTGGTGGGGTGAACAGCGTGGTGGGGTGAGCCGCGTACGTCGTCCTCGGTCGCCGTACGGGATCACTCGTCCCGTACGGCGACCGAACCCGCACGCGTCAGCTCGCGACAGGCGTGAACGTCACCGGCAGCGAGCGCGGGCCGCGCGTGAACACCCCGTGCTCCACCGGGTCGAACCCGTCCGCCAGTCGCAGATCGGGCATGGCGTCCAGGAGTTGGCCCACTCCGACCCGTACCTCGGCCTTCGCCAGCAGCGCGCCCACGCAGAAGTGCCGTCCGAGCGCGAAGGCCAGATGGTCGGCGGCCGCGGAGAACGCGGTGGTCGTCGTCAGGTCGTCCCGGAAGATGTCGAAGGTGTCCGGCTCGGCGAAGCGGTCACCGTCCCGGTTGGCGGCTCCTATGAGACAGGTGACGGTGGCGCCCGAGGGTATGGTGCCGCCGCTGAGCGTGACCTCCTCGGCGGTCTGCCGCATGATCATGTGCACCGGCGGGGTGAACCGCAGGGTCTCCGCGAACGCCCGGTCGATCAGGCTCCGGTCCGCCCGCACGGCGGCGAGCTGGTCAGGGTGAGTCAGCAGATTGGCGAAGATCGAGGCGATGGCCTTGTCGGTGGTCTCGCCGCCCGCCGCGAGCAGCAGGCTGCAGAACGCCTTGATGTCCTCGTCGCTCATCCGTACTCCGTCGACCTCGGCGGCGCAGAGCGTCGAGAGCAGGTCGTCGCCCGGATCGTCCCGGCGGGCCCGGATGATCGGGATCATGTACTCGGCGAACTCGATCCGGGTCCGTTCACCCGCCGCGGTCACCTCCGCGTCGCCGGACAGATTGCCGAGGAAGGCGATGACGGCGGTGTACCAGCCGTGGAAACGGGCGTGGTCGGCCCGGTCGAGGCCCAGCATCTCCGCGATGACGCCGACCGGGAAGCGGGTGGCGAAGGCGTCCACCAGGTCGACGCTTCCGGTGTGCCGGAAGGTGTCGATGAGCCGGCGGGCGTTGCTCTCGATGACCGGCAGGAACTTCTCCTCCAGGTCGCTGCCCCGGAAGGCGGGGGCGACGAGCGCACGGCGTACGGCGTGCTCACGGCCGCTCAGTTGCAGGATCGTCTTCCCGTGCACGGGCTCGATCTGCCAGTGGTAGTTCTCGGTGGTGAACGCCGACGCCTTGTCCTTGAAGGCGCGTTCCACGTCGTCGTACCGCGAGATGATGTAGCTCTTGGTGGCCTCGTGCCAGATGAGCGGCGCGCTCTCGCGCATCAGACGGTAGGCGGGGTACGGATTCTCCGCGAACTCGGCCGACAGTATGTCGGGAACCTGCTGTGCGGTGGCCATGGTGCTCCCTCGGTCGATGCGACGACAACATTCGACCTCGCCAAGGTTATTGATCGGCCGTCAGTTGAGACAGGGTGTGTCCTGGCCGACCTGCCGCCGGAGCGCGCCGGGGCGTCGCTTACGGTTCCCGTACGACGCGGGGGCACGGCAAGCGGCGGCACACGGCGGCACGCGGGGCCCGGGGCGGCACACCGAAGGAGACGGCATGACACAGCGGGCACTGATCGCGGGCGTGGGCGGCAAGGAGCCCGCGATCGATCCGACGGCGTTCGTGGCGCCGACGGCCGTGGTGCTGGGCGAGGTCACGATGGCCGCCGGTGCGAGCGTCTGGTACCACACGGTGCTGCGGGCCGACGGCGGCCCGATCGTCATCGGGGCCGACACCAACATCCAGGACAACTGCACGGTCCATGTCGACCTGGGCTCGCCCGTCACGATCGGCGCGCGTGTCTCGGTGGGGCACAACGCGGTCCTGCACGGCTGCACCGTCGAGGACGATGTGCTGGTCGGCATGGGCGCCGCCGTCCTCAACGGGGCGCACATCGGGACCGGTTCACTGGTCGCGGCCCAGGCGCTCGTACCGCAGGGCATGCGCGTACCGCCCGGTTCCCTGGTGGCGGGCGTGCCCGCGAAGGTGAAGCGGGAGCTGACCCAGGAGGAGCGCGAGGGCATCAGGCTCAACGCGGCGGTCTATCTGGAGCTGGCCAAGCGCCACGGGGCCGTGCACGAGAGCTGACGGCCGGAACGTCCCCGCTCGTCAGTCTGTGGCGGCGGCCGGCTCCGCGGCCTTCAGCCCCGCCTGTGCCTCCGCCTGCTCCGACGCCTTCTTCGCCCGGCTCTTGATCACGAGCATCGAGGTGAGTCCGATGAGTACGGCAAGGACGAGACCGAGCCAGGAGAAGCGCTTCAGCCAGGCCTCGGCGACGACGCCCACCGAGTAGACGACGGCGGTCGTGCCCCCGGCCCACACGATTCCGCCCAGGACGTTGGCGATGAGGAACTTCCAGTACGGCATCCGCAGCACACCCGCGAGCGGCCCGGCGAAGATCCGCAGCAGTGCGACGAAGCGGCCGAAGAAGACCGCCCACATGCCCCACTTCTGGAACGACCGCTCGGCCATGGCGATCTGTGGCTCGCCGAAGTGCTTCGGGAACCTGCCCGCGAGCCACGCGAGCAGCGGTCTGCCGCCCTTGCGGCCGATGGCGTAGCCGATCGAGTCGCCGATGATCGCGCCGGCGGTGGCGCACGCGCCGAGGATGTACGGGTTGATGTCGCCGTGCTGCGAGGCCAGCAGCGCCGAGCTGACGAGAACGATCTCGCCCGGCAGCGGGATACCGAGGCTTTCGAGCCCGATCACCACGCCGACCAGCGCGTAGATGGCGATCGGCGGTACGGTCTCCAGCCATTCCTGGACGTGCAAGACCGTTCCTCCTGTGTCGGAATGTGCCGTCGCCCGCCGCTGGCTCGCCGCTGCCCGGCGAGCGCCTTCCAGGCGCTCGCCGGGCAGCCTACCTGGGCCGGGGACCCTCCGACGACCTGGCCCGTCAGGCGTTGGGGCGCAGCGTCCAGACGATGGTCATCTCGCCGGTGACGGCGCCGTCCTCGCGGTGGAAGACGACGGCGACGGGGAATTCGGGGCGCCCGCCCCCGTCGAGTTCGGCGACGACGTCGGCCACCGGGCGGCCGACGGTGGCCGTCGCCGTGATGACGCCCATGGCGAGCTTCTTGTAGCCGATTTCAGCCTTGACGACGAGCGGTACGGCGCGGGCGAGCTGTTCGCCGAAGGCGGCGAGCACCACGGCGCCGCTGACGGTGTCGCCGAGGGTGAACATCGCCCCGGCGTGCGGGCCGCCGACGTGGTTGTGGAAGTCGGCCCGGTCCGGCAGCCGTACGACGGCGCGCTCGGCGGTGGTTTCGAGGAACTCCATCTGGAGGGTCCTGGCCATGGGAACGGTGGCGGCGAGCATCTCGCCGACGGTCATCTGATCAGAGCTCATACGCCCCGACATTACCCACCAGTAGCCTCAGTTGCCATCCTGCGACAGGGCGGCCGTAGCAGTGCGGCGGCCACCCCTCTATCGTTACTCGCCATGTGGCCAGGACAGCAGCCGCCCGGGGGCGAGCAGAACCCGCAGGATCCGAATTCCAACCCGTACCAGCAGCCGGGGTACCAGCAGCCGAATCCCTACCAACAGCCGGGATACCAGCAGCAGCCGGGCTATCCGCAGCAGCCGGACCAGCAGCCGGGGTATCCGCAGCAGCAGCCCGGCTACCCGCAGCAGGGACAGCAGCAGCCCAACCCGTACCAGCAGCCGACCCGGCCGCAGTACGCGGTCCCGGGGCACATGGGCGGGCCGGGGGGCCGGGCGGCCCCGATCCCTCGCAGGACAAGAAGCGCACGAAGACGGTCGCGATCATCGCCGCGTCGGCGGTCGTCGTGGTGGCCGCCGCCACGGGCTTCTTCGTGATGCAGAACGACGACGGCGGGAGCACCAACGTCGCCGACGACTCCAAGGCGTCGGAGTCGGGTAAGCCGAAGACGAAGCCGTCGGAGCAGGACAACCCGCGCGACGGTTCGAGCGCCGCCAAGCCGACCGTCGCGGGCTGGAAGGTCGTGACCAACCCCAATCACGGGACGCAGTTCGACGTCCCCGCCGACTGGGTGGTCGAGAAGCCCGACACGTTCTCGGGCTTCGCGGACGTCGAGAAGGATGACGGCTCGCCCGCCATCACCTTCTCCGCCCCCGCATTCCTGAAGGCCGAGTGGTGTGAGGAGGACAGCGACAAGGACGGCAAGATGGAGAGCTTCGCCCTCGGCGGCACGGGCACCAAGGGCGGCAAGGGCGCCACGGACACGGCGACCGCCGCCAGCAACGAGTCCGGCAGCTGGGTCTGGGCCGCGTACGCCCAGCACGCCACCAAGGCGCAGCAGCAGGCGGCGATCAAGGTCGAGAAGTCCAAGCCCTACACGACCAAGGCCGGACTCAAGGGGCACTATTCGACGGCCGCGAGCACGGGTCTGCCCAAGGAGGAGAAGTGCGACAGCGACGGCAAGTCGATCGCGTTCACCTTCACCAACGCCAAGGGCGACTTCACGACGTGGGTCGTGTACGGCGCCAGGGGCGTGGACGACGAGATCCCGGACGCCACGCTGATGAAGATCATGAGCACCGTCCGGCTGGCCGGCGAGTAGTCAGGACACGCGGGGGGGGCTCAGCCGACGCTGAACGCCCCCGCGGGCGGCTCGGGCGAGGCCACCGCGTCGGCGTCGCGTACGACCGGCGCGGCGCCGGTGAACCGCCGCAGCGACGCGCCGTGTTCGACGCGTGCCGGAAAGGCGTCGGACGCGGTCCGGCGCGCCAGGGCCGCCGTGTCGATCGGCGCGTGCGAGGCGAGGAGTACGGCGTTGCCGAACCGCCGCCCGCGCAGCACCGACGGCTCGGCGATCAGTGCCAGCTCCTCGAACACCGAGGCGAAGGTGGCCAGTTGGGACCTGAGGAAGGCGAAGGGCGCGCCGTCGGCGAGGTTGGCCGCGTAAAGGCCGTCGGCCCGTAGCACCCGCTCGGCGAGGCGCGCGTACTCGACGGACGTCAGATGGGCGGGCACGCGCGAGCCGCCGAAGACGTCGGCGATCAGCAGATCCACCGAGCGGGCCGGCGCGGAGGCGAGCCAGTCGCGGGCGTCCGCGTCGTGCACCGTGATCCCGGCGCCCTCGGGCAGCGGCAGTTCCTCGGCGACCAGCGCGAGCAGCGCCCCGTCGGCGTCGACCACCTCCTGTGCCGAGCCCGGCCGGGTGGCGCTGACGTAGCGGGGCAGGGTCAGGGCTCCGCCGCCGAGGTGGAGCACGGTGAGCGGGTCGCCCTCGTCGGCGGCGCGGTCGACGACGTGCCCGAGGCGCCGGGTGTACTCGAATTCGAGATGGGTCGGCTCGTCCAGGTCGACGTACGACTGGGGCGCGCCGTCGACCGTCAGCAGCCAGGCCCGTTCGCGGTCCACGTCGGGCAGCAGCCGGGCGGTGCCGTGGTCGACGGCCTTGATGACGGGGATGGCTTCGCTCACCGTCCCATTGTGCGCGTCGCGCCGTACGGGACCGACCGCGCCCGCCTCCTCCGGGGTGGAGGAGACGGGCGCGGCGCCAGGGGCGGTCAGATCAGCTCGGTCACCGTGCCCGCGCCGACCGTGCGTCCGCCCTCGCGGATCGCGAAGCCGAGCCCCGCCTCCAGCGGTACGTCCCGGCCCAGCTCCACGGTCAGGGCGACCGTGTCACCGGGGCGCGCGACGGCGAGGTCGCCGAGGTCGATGTCACCGACCACGTCCGCGGTACGGATGAAGAACTGCGGCCGGTAGCCGGTCGTGATCGGCGTTGTACGCCCGCCCTCGGCCGCCGACAGGACGTACACCTGCGCGGTGAACCGCCTGCTCGGTACGACGCTGTCCGGCGCGGCCACCACGTGGCCGCGGCGGATCGCGTCGCGTGGCATGCCGCGCAGCAGCAGCGCGACGTTGTCGCCTGCCTCGGCGGACTCCATCGGCTTCCCGAAGGTCTCCAGCGAGGTGACCGTGCTGGGCTGCGGCCCCGAGTCGGCGCCGAGCACCTCGATCCGGTCGCCGACGCGTACCGTGCCGCGCTCGACGGCGCCGGTGACGACCGTGCCGCGCCCGGTGATGGTCAGGACGTTCTCCACCGGGAGCAGGAACGGCGCGTCGGTGTACCTGACGGGGATCGGCACATACGTGTCGACCGCGTCGAGCAGCGCCACCACGGCCTCCGTCCAGCGCGGGTCGCCCTCCAGCGCCCGGAGCCCGGAGACCCGGACGACGGGCACGCTCTCGCCGCCGTACCCGTTGGCGCTGAGCAGCTCGCGCACCTCCAGCTCGACCAGGTCGGTCAGCTCGTCGTCGCCCGCGTCGGCCTTGTTGAGGGCGACGACGATGTGGTCGACGCCGACCTGGCGGGCGAGCAGTACGTGCTCGGCGGTCTGCGGCATGATCCCGTCGAGCGCGGACACGACGAGGATCGCCCCGTCGAGCTGGGCGGCGCCGGTGACCATGTTCTTGATGTAGTCGGCGTGACCGGGCATGTCGACGTGCGCGTAGTGCCGGGTGCCGGTCTCGTACTCGACGTGCGCGATGTTGATGGTGATGCCGCGCGCCGCCTCCTCCGGGGCCCGGTCGATCCGGTCGAACGGCACGAAGGTGCCGGTCCCGCGCTCGCTGAGGACCTTGGTGATGGCCGCGGTGAGGGTGGTCTTGCCGTGGTCGACGTGGCCCATGGTGCCGATGTTGAGGTGCGGCTTGGTGCGCACGTATGCCGTCTTGGGCATGGCTGACGTGTTCCTTCCAGGAACTCGAAGCGTGGTGGGACCCCCGGGACCTTGCCGACCCTCCCCCTGTGGGGTCCGCCGGACGATCCGGGAAGGGTCAGCTTCGGGCGCCGTCGACGGGCGCCGCCGCGGCTGCTGCTGCCGCTGCTTCTGCGTGCGCCGCGAGGAATGCGGCAGCCTTCGGCGCGTCCGCGACTGCGGACTGCGCTGCGAGGAAGGCGTACCGGAACATGTCGTTGATGATGTCCGAAGGGCACCGGGACGTCGACCGGTTTTCTTCGTGGTGGTGCGGGGGGCTCAGAGGTGCTTCAGTGCCTCGCGTACGGAGAGCGGGGAGAGCCGGTCGCGGGCGCCCGTCACGAAGCTCCGGACGGCGGCCGGGTCCGTCTTGGCGTACTCGCGCAGGCACCAGCCGATCGCCTTGCGGATGAAGAAGTCGCGGTGGCCGGCCTGCCGCAGGCAGTAGCAGAACAGCCGCTCGGTGTCGGTCGCCTGCTTGTAGGTGAGCTGGTGCAGCAGCGCGGTGCGGGCGATCCAGAGATCGTCGTCCTCGCTCCAGGCGTCCATCTGTGTCACGAGTGAGCGGTCGGCGGCGACGAGCCCGCCCGCGAGGTGGGCGGCGAGGAGGTCGACGGTGTCCCACCAGGGGTCCGTGGAGACGAGATGCCGGACGACGGGGAGGGAGTCGGAGGAGAGGCGCGCGACATGGCGGCGGAGGTAGTCGATCGCGAAGTACCGGTACTCCCGCTCGGGCAGCTCCCAGCAGCGCAGCGCGATGGCCACGCAGTCCGTCTCGTCGGGACGGGGCAGGGAGTCGAGCACCTGCCGTGACAGCGCGCGGCGTTCGGGCGTGGGGATCCCGAGGAAGGGCGCGACACCCTTCATGTACGCGACGGACCGCTCGGCCCGTACCGGATCGGCGGCTGTGGCGTAAGCGGCCGTGAGCCGGGCCAGAACGGTGTCGGCGAGGACGCTGGGCGGTGCTGCGAGGGTCATGACGTGCAGGCTAGGCCCCGCCACTGACAGCGCCGGGGCGGGCTGTGTACGGGACGGGAGAGGCCGAGTGGCGGTTGTCTCCCCGCCCTTGACGGCGATCACATCAGTTCGTCGGTTAGTCTCCCCGCATGCTCGACCCTGTCGACAGGTCGTCCCCCGGCCTCACGGTCCGCTGTACGAGGGTGCTGCTCTCACCCTGGTCCAGACTCTCCCTCCTCGTGGTCCTCCTGGCGTGTGCCGGGACCGCGGTGCTGGTCTACGAGCCCCAGCGACTCGTCGCGGCGGGCTGGCCCCAACTGAGCGGCGGCGTGGCCCTGGTGCTGTTCACCGCCGGCTACGGGGTCTGTACGGCGGCCTTCGTGCCGCGTCCGCTGCTGAGCCTCGCGGCGGGCGCGCTGTTCGGAACGCAGCTCGGCCTTCCGGCGGCGATCGGCGGCTCGGTACTGGGCGGGGCCATCACCTTCGGGCTCGGCCGTTTCCTCGGTCAGGACGCGTTGCGTCCGCTGCTGCGGGGCCGCTGGCTGACCATGGCGGACCGGCAGTTGAGCCGGCACGGCTTCCGGTCGATGATGGCGTTGCGGCTCTTCCCCGGGGTGCCGTTCCAGGCGGCGAACTATGTCGCGGCGGTGTCGCGCATGGGCTGGGGCCCGTTCCTGCTGGCGACGGGGCTCGGCACGATCCCGAACACGGCGGCGTACGTGGTCGCGGGGAGCGAGGCGGGTTCGCCGACGTCGCCGGCGTTCCTGATCGCGATGGGCTTCATCGTGCTGACGGGAGTGGCGGCGGCGATCGTGGCCTGGCGCAAACGCCACCGCCTGCGCTCGGGCCCGGCGAAACCGGAGGCTCCCACGGAGGACCGGATACCGGAGCCGGTCGCGTAGCCCGAGCACGACGTTGCCTCAGGACGGTTACGGCTCCGGGTGCCAGCTGAGGTCCCCGCCCGGCGGCACCGCCGAGAAGTGGTCCACGTCCGCGGCCGTCACCTGGCCGAGTTCGGCCGGGGACCAGCGCGGCGTCCGGTCCTTGTCGATCACCTGGGCCCTGATGCCCTCCACCAGGTCCGGCGTCCGCAGCGCCGCGCACGACGCGCGGTACTCCGCCGTCAGCACCTCCTCCAGCGTCCCCGCCCGCCTCGCCCGGCGTACGGCCGCCAGCGTCGCCTTCAGCGCCGTGGGGGACCTCGTCAGGATCGTCTCCGCCGTCTGCTTCGCCTTCTGGTGGCCGCTCGCGAAGAGGCGGTCCACGATCTCCTCCACCGAGTCCGCCGCGTAGCACGCGTCGATCCACTCGCGGTCGGCGGCGAGTTCGCCGTCGGGCGGCGTCGTCGCGTGGCGTCGTACGGCCACCGGCGTGTCCGTGGAGGCGAGTTCGGCCACCAGCGCGGGCAACTGCCCCGAGGGGACGAAGTGGTCGGCGAGGCCGCAGAGCAGCGCGTCGGCCGGGCCCACCGCCGCCCCGGTGAGGGCGAGATGCGTGCCGAGTTCGCCGGGCGACCGGGCGAGCAGATACGTACCGCCGACGTCGGGCACGAGACCGATGCCGGTCTCCGGCATGGCGACGCGCGAGCGTTCGGTGACGATCCGGACGTCGCCGTGCGCCGAGACACCCACACCGCCGCCCATCACGATGCCGTCCATGAGGGCGACGTACGGCTTCGGGTAGCGGGCGATACGGGCGTTGAGGCGGTACTCGTCGCGCCAGAACGCGGGTGACGTGGCTCCGCCCGTACGCGCGTCCTCGTAGATCGCCCGGATGTCGCCGCCCGCGCACAGCCCGCGTTCCCCGGCGCCGTCGATGACCACCGTCCTCAACGAAGGGTCATGTTCCCAGGCGGTGAGGGCGGCGTCGACGCGCGACACCATGGCGTGGGTGAGGGCGTTGAGCGCATGTGGCCGGTTGAGGGTGAGCCGGCCGACGCGTCCCTCGCGCCGCACACGTACGGTCTCGTCCTCCTTGGGAGAGGCGGCGTTCATCGCCTGTCACCCTCCGCCGGCAGGTCCAGCGCCTCGATCAGCCGCTCGGCCGCCAGTGTCGCCGTCAACGAGCCCTCCCGTACCGCCTGTTCCAGTGCGGGCGCCGACGACCGCACGCCCGGGTGGTCGCGGAGCCGGTCCAGCAGATGGTCACGGACCATCGACCAGGTCCAGTCGACCTGCTGGTCGCTCCGTTTGCGCTGGAGGCGGCCACTGGTGTCGAGGATCTTCCGGTGCTGCTCCAGCCGCTCCCAGACCGTGTCGAGCCCGGTCCCCTCACGGGCGCTGCAGCTGAGCACCGGCGGTGTCCACGCCGCGTCGGCGGGGTGCATCAGCCGCAGCGCGCCAGCGAGTTCGCGCGCGGCGGACCTCGCGTCCCGCTCGTGCGGCCCGTCGGCCTTGTTGACGGCGATGAGGTCCGCCAGTTCCAGTACGCCCTTCTTGATGCCCTGGAGCTGGTCGCCGGTCCGGGCGAGGCTCAGCAGCAGGAAGGAGTCGACCATGTTGGCGACGGCGGTCTCGGACTGGCCGACGCCGACGGTCTCGACGAGCACCACGTCGTAGCCCGCCGCCTCCATCACGATGATCGTCTCGCGCGTCGCCTTGGCGACGCCGCCCAGCGTGCCCGCCGTGGGTGACGGCCGCACGAACGCCGCCGGGTCCACGGACAGGCGCTCCATGCGGGTCTTGTCGCCGAGGATGGAGCCGCCGGTCCTGCTGGACGAGGGGTCGACGGCGAGGACGGCGACGCGGTGCCCGAGTCCGGTGAGCATCGTGCCGAGGGCGTCGATGAAGGTGGACTTGCCGACGCCGGGCACCCCGCTGATGCCGATCCTGCGTGCCGCGCCGGAGTGCGGCAGCAGTTCGGTCAGCAGCCGCTGGGCCAGTTCCCGGTGGTCGGCCCGGGTGGACTCCACGAGGGTGATGGCGCGCGCGACGGCCGAACGGGAGCCGTCCAGCACGCCTTTGGCGTACGCGTCGATGTCGGGGATGTTCTGAGGGGCCACCGGCTCACCGCTCGTGACCGAGTGTGGCGGCCAGGGTGGTGAGCAGGTCGTGCGCGGCGTCGGGGATGACGGTGCCCGGCGGGAAGACGGCCGCCGCGCCCGCGCGGCGCAGTTCGTCGATGTCGCCCGGCGGGATCACCCCGCCGACGACGATCATGATGTCCTCCCGGCCCTCCCGCGCCAACTCCTCGCGCAGGGCGGGCACGAGGGTGAGGTGCCCGGCGGCCAGGGACGACACCCCGACGATGTGCACGTCGGCCTCGACGGCCTGGCGCGCCACCTCGCCGGGCGTCTGGAACAGCGGGCCGACGTCGACGTCGAAGCCCAGGTCGGCGAAGGCGGTCGCGATGACCTTCTGGCCCCGGTCGTGGCCGTCCTGGCCCATCTTGGCGACGAGGATGCGCGGGCGCCGCCCCTCGGCCGTCTCGAACTCCTCGACGGCGACCCGGGTCCGCTCGACCGCCGGTGACGTGCCGGCCTCGTTCCTGTACACACCGGAGATGGTACGGATCTGGCCGGAGTGCCGCCCGTACACCTTCTCCAGGGCGTCGGAGATCTCGCCGACGGTGGCCTTGGCGCGGGCCGCGTTCACGGCCAGCGCCAGCAGGTTGCCGTCGAGGTCCCGGCTCGACCCGGCCTCGGCGGCGCCGGTCAGGGCGCGCAGCGCGTCCTGGCAGGCGGCCTCGTCGCGCTCCTCGCGCAGCCGGCGCAGCTTCGCGATCTGCTGCGTCCTCACGGAGGAGTTGTCGACCGAGCGGACCTCGATCCGCTCGTCGGTCTCGACGGGGTACTTGTTGACGCCGATGACCGGCTGGCGCCCCGAGTCGATCCTGGCCTGGGTACGGGCCGCCGCCTCCTCGATCCGGAGCTTGGGGATGCCGTCGGCGATGGCCCGCGCCATGCCGCCGGCCGCCTCGACCTCCTCGATGTGCTGCCAGGCGCGGCGCGCGAGGTCGTGGGTGAGCTTCTCGACGTACGCGCTGCCGCCCCACGGGTCGATGACGCGGCAGGTCCCGGACTCCTGCTGGAGCAGCAGTTGGGTGTTGCGGGCGATGCGCGCGGAGAAGTCGGTGGGCAGGGCCAGCGCCTCGTCGAGCGCGTTGGTGTGCAGCGACTGGGTGTGGCCCTGGGTCGCGGCCATCGCCTCGACGCAGGTGCGGGGGACGTTGTTGAAGACGTCCTGCGCGGTGAGCGACCAGCCGGAGGTCTGTGAATGGGTGCGCAGCGAAAGGGACTTGGCGTTCTTGGGGTCGAACTTCTTTACGAGCCTGGCCCAGAGCAGCCGCGCGGCGCGCAGTTTCGCGATCTCCATGAAGAAGTTCATGCCGATCGCCCAGAAGAAGGAGAGCCGGGGCGCGAACGCGTCGACGTCGAGGCCCACGTCGAGGCCGGCGCGCAGATACTCGACGCCGTCGGCGAGGGTGTAGGCCAGCTCCAGATCGGCCGTGGCGCCGGCTTCCTGGATGTGGTAGCCGGAGATGGAGATGGAGTTGTAGCGCGGCATCCTCTGCGAGGTGTACGCGAAGATGTCGGAGATGATCCGCATCGAGGGCGCGGGCGGATAGATGTAGGTGTTGCGGACCATGAACTCTTTGAGGATGTCGTTCTGGATGGTCCCGGCCAGCTTCTCGGGCCCTGCGCCCTGCTCCTCGGCCGCCACGATGTAGAGCGCGAGTACGGGCAGCACGGCGCCGTTCATCGTCATCGACACGGTCATCCTGTCGAGCGGGATGCCGTCGAAGAGCTGGCGCATGTCGTAGATCGAGTCGATGGCGACGCCCGCCATGCCGACGTCACCGGTCACGCGCGGGTGGTCGCTGTCGTAACCGCGGTGCGTGGGCAGGTCGAAGGCGACGGAGAGGCCCTTCTGCCCGGCGGCGAGATTGCGCCGGTAGAACGCGTTGGACTCCTCCGCGGTCGAGAAGCCCGCGTACTGACGGATCGTCCACGGCTGATTGACATACATCGTCGGGTAGGGGCCGCGGAGATAGGGGGCGATTCCGGGGTACGTCCCGAGGAAGTCGAGGCCCGCGAGGTCCTGCGGCGTGTACAGCGGCTTGACGTCGATGCCCTCGGGCGTGTTCCAGACGAGGTCGGCGTCACTCCTGCCGGTGCCCTCCTTGACGGCGGCGCGCCACTGCTCCTCGTGTTCGCCGGTGGCCGTGGCGGGCCCCAGGTCGATGCCGGTGAAGTCGGGGACGGTCATCGCGCCACTCCCAGGTGGTCGAGGGCGGCCGAGAGTACGGCGACGGCGTCGTCGCCCACGGCGACGAACTCGTCGACTCCGGCCCGGATGAGGGTCTCGCGCTGTTCGCCGGGGCGGCCCGCGAGGTAGACGCGGGTGGCGCCCGCCGCTTTGAGTGCCGCGGCGACCTGTGCGGCCTGCTCGGCGTAGACCGGGTCGCTGGAGCAGAGGCAGGCGAGGGTCGCGCCGGAGGCGGTGAGGGCGTCGGCCACCGTGGTGGCGTCGACGGTGACCGGGTCGTGGACCGGTTCGATGCCGCCGGACTGGAAGAGGTTGGACGCGAAGGTCACGCGCGCCGTGTGCGCCGCCGCCGGGCCGAGCGCGGCCAGCAGAACACGGGGGCGGGCGCCGGTCGACGCGAGGTGCGCGTCGGAGCGGGAGCGCAGCGCCTCGAAGGCGTCGTCGCGGTGGACGGTGGGCAGCCCGCCGGTGGCGGCCGGGGGCGGTGCGTCGCGTACGACGGGTGCCTCGGCGAGTTGGGGGAACTCGCTGACGCCGGTGACCGGTTCGCGGCGGCGGGCCAGCTTCTCGGAGCGGGTCGCCCAGGTCGCGGCGAGGCGTTCGGCGATCAGACCGTCGCGCAGCGCGGCGCGCTGGCCGCCGGCCCGTTCGATCTCCTGGAACCAGGCCCAGGCGGCGTGCGCGAGGTCGTCGGTGAGGCGTTCGACGTACCAGGAGCCGCCCGCCGGGTCGATGACACGGCCGAGGTGGGACTCCTCGATGAGGATCGTGGAGGTGTTGCGGGCGATGCGGCGGGCGAAGCCGTCGGGGAGCCCGAGGGTGTGGTCGAAGGGCAGCACGGTCACGGAGTCGGCGCCGCCGACTCCGGCGGCGAGCGAGGCGACGGTGGTGCGCAGCATGTTCACCCACGGGTCGCGACGGGTCATCATCACCGAGGAGGTCACGGCGTGTTGGCGCTGGGCGGCGCCGGCCGGTCCCGCGCCGCTGACCTCGGCGACGCGGGCCCACAGCCGGCGCGCGGCGCGGAGTTTGGCGATGGTGAGGAACTGGTCGGCGGTGGCCGCGTAGCGGAACTCCAGCTGGCCGCAGGCCGCTTCGACGGAGAGCCCGGCGGCGGTCAGGTCGCGCAGCGCGGCGACGCCGGCGGCGAGCGAGCAGCCGAGTTCCTGTACGGCGGAGCCGCCGGCCTCGTGGTACGG
>NZ_MDCR01000274.1 GCF_001723055.1 Streptomyces niveus | reverse complement strand
GGGCGGCCGGGGCGGGG
Source organism: Streptomyces niveus (assembly GCF_001723055.1). Taxonomy (GTDB): domain Bacteria; phylum Actinomycetota; class Actinomycetes; order Streptomycetales; family Streptomycetaceae; genus Streptomyces; species Streptomyces niveus. Next base: position 35,267 of record NZ_MDCR01000274.1, on the reverse strand, counting down.
CTGACACACCTCGGCGGGGCCGGCGAGCTGGAGAGCGACTCGCCGGACACCCTCTTCGAGTTCTCACTGGACGTGTTCGTCGAGGGCGTCGCGGCCCGCGCGCGGCGGCGCGGGCCACGGCCTTGAAACGGACCGGTCAGTCGAAGACCGGGCCCTGCGTGCGGGTGCGCTTGATCTCGTAGAAGCCGGGAATCGACGCGACCATCAGCGTGCCGTCCCACAGCTTGGCGGCCTCCTCGCCCTTGGGCGCGGGGGTGACGACCGGACCGAAGAACGCGATCTGCTCGCCGTCGGAGCCGGGGACGGAGATCACCGGGGTGCCGACCTCCTGGCCGACCTTGTCGATGCCCTCCTTGTGGGAGGCGCGCAGCTCTGTGTCGTACGTGTCCTTGTCCGCGTACTCGATGAGGTCCGCCGGCAGTCCGACGTCCGCAAGCGCCGCCGCGATGGTCTCCGGGCCGTTGCCCTCGGCCTTGTTGTGGATGCGGGTGCCGAGGGCCGTGTAGAGCTTGCCGACGACCTCGTCGCCGTGCAGCTGCTGGGCGGCGATCACCACGCGGACCGGGGCCCACGCCGCCTTCATGCCTTCTTGGTAGCGCTCGGGCAGCTCGTCCATCTTCGGCTCGTTCAGGACGGCCAGGCTCATGACATGCCAGCTGACCTCGACGTCCCTGACCTTCTCCACCTCCAGCATCCAGCGGGAGGTCATCCAGGCCCACGGACAGATCGGGTCGAACCAGAAGTCGACCGGCGTCTTGGCCTTCGTCTCAGTCATGGGGGTGTCTCTCCTCGGAAAAGAAAAGGTGCGCTACGGCGATACGTATCGGCAACGCCACGGGCCGCCGCGGTCATTCCCGGCACCTGTCCACCTGGTGCCGCGTGGGAGAATTCGAACCGTTGTAGGCAAAAACACGCACACGAAGGAGTGCCCGTGCCCGGTGAGAATCTGTCCCGCGACGAGGCCCGCGAGCGGGCCGAGCTGCTGTCCGTCGACGGGTACGAGATCGCGCTCGACCTGCGTTCGGCGGTCGGTGAGACGCCGGACAACTCGCCGGGGAGCGGTGCGGCGCGCACCTTCCGCTCCGTGACGACGATCCGCTTCCGGTCGGCGCGACCCGGCGTCGCGACCTTCGCCGATCTGGTGGCGGCGAGCGTGACGGCCGTGACGCTGAACGGGCGCCCGCTGGACCCGTCCGTCGTCTTCGACGGGTCGCGGATCGCGCTGTTCGGGCTGGCCGAGGAGAACGTGCTGGTCGTGGACGCGCAGTGCGCGTACAGCCGTACGGGCGAGGGCATGCACCGCTTCGTCGACCCGGAGGACGGCGAGGTCTATCTCTACACGCAGTACGAACCGGCCGACGCGCGCCGGGTCTTCGCCAACTTCGAACAGCCCGACCTGAAGGCGCCGTTCACCTTCGAGGTGACCGCGCCGGAGGGCTGGACGGTCTGGAGCAACGGCGAGGTGACGGGGTCCGGCGCCGGCACCGGTGTGTGGACGTTCGCGGAGACCAAGCCGATCTCGACGTACATCACGGCCGTCGTGGCCGGGCCGTACCACCACGTCACCGACGTGTACCGGCGCGCGCTGCCCGACGGCTCCACCCTGGAGATCCCGCTCGGCGCGCTCTGCCGCAAGGGCCTCGCCCGGCACTTCGACGCCGACGACATCTTCCTGGTGACCAAGCAGGGCCTGGACTTCTTCCACGACAACTTCGACTACCCGTATCCCTTCGGGAAGTACGACCAGGCGTTCGTGCCGGAGTACAACATCGGCGCGATGGAGAACCCCGGCTGTGTGACCTTCCGCGAGGACTACGTCTTCCGGGGCAAGGTCACCGAGGCGTCGTACGAGCGCCGCGCGAACGTGATCCTGCACGAGATGGCGCACATGTGGTTCGGCGACCTCGTGACGATGCGCTGGTGGGACGACCTGTGGCTGAAGGAGTCGTTCGCCGACTTCATGGGCGCGCTGGCGCTGGCGGAGGCGACGCGGTTCACCAACGCCTGGGTCACCTTCGCCAACAACCGCAAGTCGTGGGCGTACCGCGCCGACCAGCTGCCGTCCACACATCCGGTCACGGCCGACATCCGTGACCTGGAGGACGCCAAGCTCAACTTCGACGGCATCACGTACGCCAAGGGCGCGTCGGTGCTGAAGCAACTCGTCGCGTACGCCGGGCGCGAGGCGTTCCTGGAGGGCGCGCGCCGCTACTTCAAGCGGCACGCGTACGGCAACACCCGCCTGGGCGACCTGCTCTCCGTGCTGGCGGAGACGTCGGGGCGCGACATGACGTCGTGGTCGCGCGCGTGGCTGGAGACGGCGGGCGTCAACTCCCTGACGCCGGTGGTCACTTACGATGCGGCCGGCCGGGTGACGGAGCTGGCGGTGCTCCAGGAGGCCGCCGAGTCCCATCCCGAACTGCGCCCGCACCGGGTGGCCGTGGGGCTGTACCGGCGCGAGAGCGTGGACGCGGAGCTGGTCAGGTACGCGAGGGCCGAGGTGGACGTCGACGGGCCGCGTACGGTCGTCACGGAGCTGGCCGGGGCGGAGCGGCCCGATCTGATCCTGGTCAACGACGACGACCTCACGTACTGCAAGATCCGTTTCGACGAGGGCTCGCTGGGGACGCTGCGCGAGCACCTGGGCGAGCTGACCGACCCGCTGGCGCGGGCGCTGTGCTGGTCGGCGCTGTGGAATCTGACGCGTGACGGGCTGATGCCGGCCCGGGACTTCATCGATCTGGTGCTGCGGTTCGCCGGGCGCGAGTCGGACATCGGCGTACTCCAGCGGCTGCACGCCTGGGCGCAGGGCGCACTGGTCCACTACGCGGCGCCGGAGTGGCGCGAGGAGGGCGGGGCCGCGCTGGCGTCGGGCGCGCTGAACGAGCTGCGGCTGGCGGGGCCGGGCAGCCAGCACCAGCTGACGTGGGCGCGGTTCTTCGCGTCGACGGCCACCTCGGACGCCGATTTCCAGCTGCTGCGGGGCCTGTTGGACGGCACGGCGAAGATCGACGGTCTCGACGTCGACCAGGAGCTGCGCTGGAGCTTCCTGCGTCCGCTGGCCTCGCACGGGCTGGCCGACGAGTCGGTGATCGCGGCGGAACTGGCCCGCGACGACACGGCGTCCGGCAAGCGCCATCAGGTCCGCTGCCTGGCGTCCCGGCCCTCGGAGGAGGTCAAGGCGGCGGCGTGGGCGGACGTCGTGGACTCCGACGCGCTGTCGAACGCGCTGGTGGAGGCGACGATCGCGGGCTTCGCGCTGCCGGGGCAGCGGGAGTTGACCGCGCCGTACGCGCGGAAGTACTTCGAGATGATCGAACGGGTGTGGGCCGAGCGCTCGATCCAGATCGGCATGGACCTGGTGGCGGGCCTGTACCCGAGCCTCCAGGACAGCGAGGAGACGGTACGCGCCACGGACACCTGGCTGGACGCGCACCCGGACGCGCCACCGGCCCTGCGCCGGCTGGTGCTTGAGGCCCGTGACGACCTGGTCCGGGCACTGGCGGCGCAGGCGTGCGACGGGGCGGCGGCGACGGCGTGAGGGCGTCGGCGTGACGGCCTGAAGCGGGGGTCGCGCGCGGGGGTGCGCCGGTGGGACGGGCGAGGGGGCGTGAACGCGCCCCATCTGATCGGCAGTCGAACGTCCGTACTTTAGGGCGAGCTTGTCCCGATTTGCCGACGGGCTCGTAACAGCGGTTAGCGGGCGGGGTGTTCGCGGGGAAGTCCCGGTCATGAACAACTCCTCCACCTCCCGCGGCGGCGAGACCCCCGCCCCGCTCTCTCCCCGCCCGCTCAGCCACCTCGACGGCGCGCAGCGGCGCGTGCTGTCCGCCGCGCAGTTGCGCGAGCACGGCGTCGGCCCCGCGCGGGCCGCCGCGCGCTGCGCGCCCGGTGGGCCCTGGCAGCAGTTGCTGCCGGGGGTGTTCCTGCTCCGCCAGGGACCGCCGACCGGCGAAGAGCGCCTGCGGGGCGCGCTGTTGTACGGGGGACGGCGCCCGGCGTCCGGTGCGGCGCGCGGCGACGTCCCGCGGCAGGCGGCCGGATCACCGCCGGCCGCGCCGACCGACACCGCCATGATCACCGGCCTCGCCGCCCTCACCCTGCACGGTCTCGCGGCGAGCCCCGCGCTCACCGCCCTGGCCCAGATCGACGTGCTCGTCCCCCGCACCCGCCGGCTGCGCTCCACGGGCTTCGTCCGTATCGTGCGCGCCCACGCGCTGCCCGCCGCCGAGCGGGTCACCGGCCTGCCCGTCGCGCCCGTCGCGCGCGCCCTGGCCGACGCGGTCGCCGGACTCACCGACTCGGCTGCCGTACGCCGGCTGCTCACCGAGGCCGTACGTGACGCGCACTGCGAACCGGCCGCCGTCGTACGGGAGTTGAGCCAGGCCCGACTGCTGGGCCGGCCGCATGTCGTGGACGCCGTCGACTCGCTGCTCGCCGCCGGGCGTGCGCTCGCCGAGGGCCGGCTGTACGAGATGGTGCGGACGTACGGCCTCCCCGAGCCGGTCTGGAACGTCGATCTGCGCCTGCCGGGCGGCCCGCATCTCGGGGGCCTCGACGCCTACTGGCCCGACCACGCGGTCGCGGTCGAGCTGGACACCCGCGCCCCGCGCCACGGGCGGACACAGCGGGACGACGTCGAGTGGTCGCGGTGCGCCCGCAAGCGCGAGCATCTGGAGAGGCTGGGCATCGCGGTCGTCCACCTGACGCCCGGGAAACTGCGTGACTCGCCGGAGTTGCAGGCGGCGGTGGTCCGTACGGCCCTGCTCGCGGCGGCGGACCGGGAGCCTCCGGCGCGGGTGGTCGTCCTGCCGAGGTGACGGCCGCGGACACCCGGCGGGCGGAAAGAGGCCCGGATATCGGGTGGTTGGTCCTCGATGGCGGACGGCGCCCGGTGGCGGATGTACGCCACCGCCCTTTCTCGCCTTCATCAGCTCTCCACAAACCCTGGTCATTTACGCAAAGCTGAGCGGTCATCCGGTACCGAAATCCGGACTGTCTCTTTCACAAGCAGGGATGCTGATGACCTCCGAATCCGAGAGCTCCATATCCGGTCCGAGACGCGTGGCTCGGGTCGCCGCCGCCACGGGCCTCGCGGCCGCGCTGATAGCCACCGGCGCACTGCCTGTCTTCGCCGCTCCGGCTGCCGACGACCCGGCCGCCTCCGCACCGGTGAAACCCGCCGACTCCGCCTCCGCGAAGCTCGGTTCGGCCGACGTCGACCTGCTCGACAAGGCCGTCGCCGAGGGCGACAAGAACGTCACCGTCATGGTGGCCACGGCGCCCGGCCAGACCGGGCAGGTCTCCGACCAGTTCGAGGCCGTGTCCGGCGCGGTGGTCGGCAAGACGTACGACAAGCTCGGTTACGTACGGGCCACCCTGCCCACCGGCAAGGCCGAGGCCGCGCTCAAGGCGGCCACGAAGCTCTCCTCCGTCCACGGCATCGACCTCAAGCACGAGATCGAGCTCGACGACCCGACGCCCGCCGCCGACACGGTGAAGGGCGCGGCGAAGGCCAAGGGTGCCAAGGCGGCCTCGACGGCGCCCGGCGCGAACACCCCGGCGAAGAACCCGTTCAACCCGTCCTTCGAGACCGGCGCGGTGGACTTCGTCAAGCAGAACCCGAAGGCCGACGGCCGCGGGGTCACCATCGGCATCCTCGACTCGGGCATCGACCTGGGTCACCCCTCGCTCCAGAAGACCAGCACCGGCGAGCGCAAGATCGTCGACTGGGTCACGGCGACGGACCCGGTCAACGACGGTGACGGCACCTGGCGTCCGATGCAGCTCGACGTCAAGGGCCCGTCGTTCACGGTCAACAACCGCACCTACACGGCCCCCGCCGGCAACTACAAGTTCAACCTGTTCGCCGAGTCCGCCACGCGCGGCGGCGACATGGCCGGGGACCTGAACCGTGACGGCGACACCACCGACGTGTGGGCGATGCTGTACGACCCGGGCACCCGGACCGTGCGCGTCGACCTCAACAACGACGCCAAGTTCGGCAACGACACGGTCATGAAGCCGTACCGCAACGGCTTCCAGGTCGGCTACTTCGGCGAGGACAACCCGAAGACCGAGATCGTCGAGCGCATCCCGTTCGTCGTCGAGGTCCGCGAGGACGTCGTCAACAACTCCGGTGTGAAGTCCGACTACGTCAACATCGGCGTCATCGAGGGCTCGCACGGCACGCACGTCGCCGGTATCACCGCGGCAAGAAGCCTGTTCGGCGGCAAGATGAACGGCGCGGCGCCCGGCGCCAAGCTGGTCTCCTCGCGCGCCTGCACCTGGAGCGGCGGCTGCACCAACATCGCCCTCACCGAGGGCATGGCCGACCTCGTCATCGAGCGCGGCGTGGACATCGTCAACATGTCCATCGGCGGACTGCCCGGTCTCAACGACGGCAACAACGCGCGCGCCGAGCTGTACAACCGGCTCATCGACACCTACGGCGTCCAGCTGGTGATCTCCGCGGGCAACGACGGCCCCGGCACCAACACCATCAGCGACCCCGCCGTCGCGGACAAGGTCATCTCGGTCGGCGCCTCCATCTCGAAGGAGACCTGGGCGGCGAACTACGGTTCGGTCACCACGGTCGACTACGACATGATGCCGTTCTCCGCCCGCGGTCCGCGTGAGGACGGTGGCTTCGCGCCGATCATCTCGGCCCCCGGCGCCGCCATCAACACCACGCAGACCTGGTCCCCCGGCGGCCCCGTCGCCGAGGCCGGTTACACGCTGCCGCCCGGCTACTCGATGCTCCAGGGCACCTCGATGGCCTCGCCGCAGGCGACCGGCGCGAGCGCGCTGCTGCTCTCGGCCGCCAAGCAGAAGGGGATCGAGCTGACGCCCGCGAAGCTGCGGACGGCGCTCACCTCCACCGCCACCAAGATCGCCGGCAAGAAGGCGCACGAGCAGGGCGCGGGTCTCATCGACGTCGTCGGCGCGTGGGACGCGATCCAGGACGGCGCCAAGGCCAACGAGTACGCCGTAAAGGCCCCGGTCGACACGTCGATCGACTTCGCGCTGAAGACCCCGGGCTTCGGCACCGGTCTCTACGACCGCGAGGGCGGCCTCCAGGCCGGCAAGAGCCGGACGTACGACGTCACCATCACCCGCACCACCGGCCCCAACCGTCTGGTGGAGCACCAGCTCAACTGGAAGTACAACGACGGCACCTTCAAGCTGCTCAGCGGCAAGAAGGTCAAGCTGCCGAAGAACAAGGCCGTCACGGTCACCGTGCAGGCCAAGCCCGACCAGGCGGGCGCGCACAGCGCCATCCTGGAGCTGGACGACCGCTCCACCACCGGTGTGGACAAGCAGATCCTCACCACGGTGGTCGTGTCGAAGAAGCTGGCGAAGCCCTCGTTCACGTACTCGTCGCTGGGCTCGGTCGAGCGCAACGGCACGGAGTCGTACTTCGTCACCGTCCCCGAGGGCGCCAAGACCCTTGAGGTCGCGCTCGGCGGACTCGCCGAGGGCAGCCAGACCCGCTTCATCAGCCTCCACCCGCAGGGTGTGCAGATGGAGGACAGCTCGACGATCTTCTGCTACCCGAACTACAACAACCCGGCCAACACCTGCCGTCCGGACCTGCGTTCGTACACGGACCCGACGCCGGGCGTCTGGGAGATCGAGGTCGAGTCGCGTCGTACGTCGCCGCTGCTGAACAACCCGTACAAGCTCGACGTCACGGTGCTGGGTGCCTCCTTCGACCCGGCGGTCACCACGCTCCCCGAGGCCAAGATCGGTACGCCGACCGCGGTCGACTGGACCGTGACCAACAAGTTCGCCGCCATCGACGGCAAGCTCGCGGGTGGCTCGCTCGGCTCGGCGAAGGTCGACCGGCCGTCGATCGGCCAGGGCGAGGAGAAGGAGACGACCGTCACCCTCGGTGCGGGCGTCGAGCGCCTGGACGTCGCCATCGGCGGCGTCTCGGACCAGTCGGCGGACCTCGACCTCATGGTCTACCGGGACAACGTCCTGGTCGGACAGGCCGCGGACGGCGACTCCGAGGAGGCCGTGAGCCTGATCAAGCCGGCGGCCGGTGAGTACACCTTCGTGGTGGCCGGCTACTCGGTCCCGTCCGGGTCCACCGAGTACGACTACCGGGACGTCTTCTACTCGGCGTCGCTCGGCAAGGTCACGGTCGGTGAAGCTCCGGTGAAGCTCGCCAACGGCGCGTCGGCGGAGGTCTCCGCCGAGGTGACGGTGGCCGGCGAGGCTCCGGAGGGCCGGCAGTTCTTCGGCGAGGTCCAGCTGCTGAACGCGCGCGGTACGGCCGCGGGCACCGGCAGTGTCGTGATCGAGAAGGTCCTGCCGTAACGGCGGGTCCGGCGTAAGGAGGGGCGGGCGTCCGTACGGGCGCCCGCCCTTCGCGTGCGCGCGGACGTGTGACCGACACCGCACCCGTCCCGACCGGCGGAATGGATTGGACAAGGCGGGCTCGGACAGACGCATCATGGACGCGGCACCCGGGCCGCAAGTATGTACGGAGGAGTCCCTGTGAAGGTCGGAATCGTCGGAGCCACCGGTCAGGTCGGCACAGTCATGCGCACCATCCTGGCCGAGCGGAACTTCCCGGTCGACGAGCTGCGGCTGTTCGCCTCCGCCCGCTCGGCGGGCTCGACCATCGAATGGCGGGGCGAGCCCGTCACCGTCGAGGACGCGTCGACCGCCGACTACACCGGCCTGGACATCGTGCTCTTCTCCGCGGGCGGCGCCACGTCCCGGGCGCTCGCCGAGAAGGTCGCGTCCCAGGGCCCCGTCGTGATCGACAACTCGTCCGCCTGGCGCGGTCACCCCGAGGTCCCGCTGGTGGTCTCCGAGGTCAACCCGCACGCGGTCGCCGACCGCCCCAAGGGCATCATCGCCAACCCGAACTGCACCACGATGGCCGCGATGCCCGCGCTGCGCCCCCTGCACGACGAGGCCGGTCTCATCGCGCTGGTCGCCACCACCTACCAGGCCGTGTCCGGCTCCGGCCTCGCGGGCGTGGCCGAGCTGCACGACCAGGCCCGCAAGGTCGTCGAGAACGCGGACCGGCTGACCTTCGGCGGCGACGCCGCCGACTTCCCCGAGCCCACCGTGTACAAGCGCCCGATCGCCTTCAACGTGCTGCCGCTCGCCGGCTCGCTCGTGGACGACGGCTCCTTCGAGACGGACGAGGAGCAGAAGCTCCGTAACGAGTCCCGCAAGATCCTGGAGATCCCGGAGCTGAAGGTCTCCGGGACCTGTGTACGGGTGCCGGTCTTCTCCGGGCACTCCCTCCAGGTCAATGTCCGCTTCGAGCGCCCGATCAGCGTGGAGCGGGCGTACGAGCTGCTGAAGGAGGCCCCCGGCGTGGAGCTGTCCGAGATCCCGACGCCGCTCCAGGCCGCGGGCAAGGACGCCTCCTACGTAGGCCGTATCCGCAACGACGAGACGGTGGAGAACGGACTGGCGCTGTTCGTCTCGAGCGACAACCTGCGCAAGGGCGCCGCGCTGAACGCGGTGCAGATCGCGGAGCTGGTCGCCGCCGAACCGCGCGGCTGACACCGCCGCCGCCTCCTTACGGAGGACGCGTTTCTACCGAGCGGGGCGGCTCTCCTTCTGGACCACGGCCTGTCCGTGGCCTCCTACGGAGGCGGGCCGCCCCGCCGTCGCGACCGCCGCCGTCCCCGTCGCCAGCAGGGCCAGTGTGCCGCCCAGCCACAGCGTGCCGGGCACGTCGAAGCGGTCGGCCGCCCGCCCGCCGGCCAGCGCCCCCAGCGCGATCGCCGCGTTGAACACCCCCGCGAAGAGCGCCGACGCCGCCTCCCGCCGCCGCGGCGCCGCCGCCATCAGCCAGTGCTGCGCGCTGACGGACACCCCGCCGTAGGCGAGCCCCCACACCAGGAGCAGCGCCGTGGCCGCGACGAGCGACCCGCCCGCGGGCAGGAACAGCAGCACGACCGCGCCCAGGACCGCCGAGATCGCCGACAGGGTCCGGCGCGGGGCGCGGGCGGCGAGGGCGCCGCCCGCGAAGTTCCCGGCGATCCCGGCGACGCCGTAGCCCAGCAGCAGCGCGCTGACCGCCCCGGCGCCGAGGTCCGGAACGCGCTCCAGCAGGGGCCGTACGTAGGTGTACGCGGCGAAGTGCCCGGTCACCAGGAGGAACACCACGAGCAGTCCGGTCCGCACCGGCGCCACGCGCAGCAGCCCGGCGACCTCGCCCACACCGACCGTGCCCTCGGCGGGCACCGGTGGCATCAGCACGGCGAGGAGCCCGGCGACGGCCAGGGCGAGGACGGCCATCGCCACGAACGCCCAGCGCCAGCCGGCCAGTTCGCCCAGCAGTGTCCCGGTGGGCACCCCGAGGACCGAGGCGACCGCGATGCCGCTGAAGATCACCGAGGTGGCGCGCCCGACGGACTCGGCGGCGACCAGCCGTACGGCCAGTCCGGCCGCCGTCGCCCAGACGCCGCCGACGCAGATCCCCACCAGCACGCGGGCGCCGAGCAGGACACCGATGTGCGGGGCGAGCGCGGAGGCGACGTTGGCCGCGGCCAGCAGGACCAGGAGCACGCAGAGCACGGTCCGCCGGCCGGCGCGGCGTACGGCGACGGGCAGCAGCGGCGCGCAGAGCGCGGCGACGAGGCCCGGAAGGGTGACGGCGAGACCCGTGGTGCCGTCGGAGGTGTCCAGGCCCGCGCCGAGCGGCGTGAGGAGGCCGACCGGCAGCATCTCCGTGGTGACGACGGAGAAGGTGGCGGCGGCGACCGCGAGGACGGACAACGGCAGGGTGGCGAAGGTGCGTTGCATGGACCCCAGCCTTCGCCGGACTGCGGCGGGGAACAACGCCGAAGTCCTCATCCTTGTATGAGCCGGGCTCATCGATCGGCGCGAGGAGAGGACGGCTGTGGCGGGACTGGAGATACGTGAGCTGGAGGCCTTCCTCGCGCTCGCCGACGAGCTGCACTTCGGGCGCGCGGGCGAGCGGCTGTATCTCTCCCAGAGCCGGGTCAGCCAGCTGCTGCGGTCCCTGGAGGGCCGGATCGGCGCGCGTCTCGTGGACCGCACCAGCCGCCGGGTGCGGCTCACACCGCTCGGTGAGCGGTTCCTGAGCGGTCTGCGGCCCGCGTACGAGGCGCTGAGCGCGACCGTGGACGGCGCGCGGTCCGAGGCGCGCGAGGTCGGCGGCCGGCTGCGGATCGGCTTCCAGGGGACGGTGGACGCGCTGCTGATGACGGCGATCACCGCGTTCCAGCAGCGGCATCCGGGCTGTGTGACCGAGATCGTGGAGGTGCCGTTCGCCGACCCCTTCGGGGCGGTGCGGCGCGGCGACGTGGACACGGCGATCGTGCTGATGCCGGTCGCCGAGCCGGACCTGGTGCTCGGTCCGGTCTTCTCGCGTCAGCGGCAGACGGTGGCCCTGTCGGTACGTCATCCGCTGGCGCGCCGGGCGTCGGTGGACGCGGCCGAACTGGACGCGGCCCCGCTGATCGCGGCGGGCCCGCCGGCCCCCGCGTACTGGCGCGAGGCGCACGCCCCGACAAGCTCGCCGGGGCCGGCCGTCAGCACCCTCCAGGAGGGTCTGACGCTGGTGGCGGCCGGGCGTGGCGGGATGCTGCTGTGCCGTCCGACCGCGGCGTACCACGGCCGCGGCGACGTGGTGTTCGTGCCGGTGGAGGGGGTGCCGGACTCGGTGCTGGGGATGGTGTGGCACCGGGACGGCGAGACGGAACGGGTCCGGGCGTTCGCCCGCGAGGTGGCGGCCAACACGCGTGACCGGTCCGGCGATCGGGGCTGAGGCCCGGCCGCCGGACGGCCGTCAGCGGCGGACCTCGAAGAGGAAGCAGCCGTACTCCACGGCGCGTACGTGGACGAGCGCGACCTCGGGGTCCGTGAAGGCTTCGGCGAACGCCGCGTCGAAGGCCTCGTCCGCCGCTTCGGGAATCTCCAGCAGCCGGCCGCCGACGATCCGTCCCTCGGAGTCGTAACGGCGTACGGTGCGCAGCGCTCCGGCTCCGGCGAAGGGGTAGCCGGCCCGGTCGGCGGCCGGTCCCCCGCACTCCCCGGCGTGGATGAAGACGGGGCCCTGCTCGTCGTACGCGCCGGGCCTGGCCCAGGTCTCGGCGGCCCAGCGGCGCAGCGGCGCGTAGGTGACGAGGGCGATCCGCTCGCCCGCGCGGCTGCGCCGCAGACAGCAGCGCAGCGGGGCGCCGCCCTCGGGGTCGGTGTACGGGGTGCTGGTGGCGCCCCCGTCGTCGGTGTCGCGGAGTTCCTTGAGGACGGCGGGCCCGATGGGCAGTGCGGTGTGCTGTGTCATGCAGCCGAGCATCGCGCCCGCGCACGGCCCTGACCGGCGGTTTTCGGACGTCGCGGTCCGGCGCGAAGACGTCTCGGGGCAGCGTGATTACTGCCGGGCGGCGGACCGGGTCCGCATGGAAGGATGGGCCAAAACGTACCGATCCGAGGAGATGACCGGGTGCCTGGCACAAATCTGACCCGTGAAGAGGCGCAGGCGCGGGCGCGCCTCCTCACCGTGGACTCGTACGAGATCGACCTCGATCTCAGCGGCGCCCAGGAGGGCGGGTCCTACCGGTCCGTCACGACGGTGCGCTTCGAGAGCGCGGAAGCCGGGGCGGAGACCTTCATCGACCTGGTGGCGCCCGCCGTGCACCAGGTGGTGCTGAACGGCAAGCCGCTGGACGTGGCCGTGGTCTTCCGGGACTCGCGTATCCGGCTGCCGCATCTGCGGGAGGGCGCGAACGAGCTGACGGTGGTCGCGGACTGCGAGTACACCAACACCGGTGAGGGGCTGCACCGGTTCGTCGACCCGGTCGACCAGCAGGCGTATCTGTACACGCAGTTCGAGGTGCCGGACGCGCGGCGTGTGTTCGCCAACTTCGAGCAGCCGGACCTCAAGGCGACGTTCCGGTTCACCGTGACGGCCCCCGAGGGCTGGACCGTCGTCTCGAACTCCCCCACGCCGGAGCCCGAGGGGACGGTGTGGCGCTTCGAGCCGACGCCGCGGATCTCGACGTACATCACCGCGCTGATCGTCGGCCCGTACCACTCGGTGCACAGCACGTACGAGAAGGACGGCCGGTCGGTGCCGCTGGCCGTCTACTGCCGACCCTCGCTCGCCGAGTACCTGGACGCGGACGCGATCTTCGAGGTCACGCGGCTGGGCTTCGACTGGTTCCAGGAGAAGTTCGACTACGCGTACCCGTTCGCCAAGTACGACCAGCTGTTCGTGCCGGAGTTCAACGCGGGCGCGATGGAGAACGCGGGCGCGGTCACCATCCGCGACCAGTACCTCTTCCGGTCGAAGGTGACGGACGCGGCGTACGAGATGCGCGCCGAGACGATCCTGCACGAGCTGGCGCACATGTGGTTCGGCGACCTGGTCACCATGGAGTGGTGGAACGACCTGTGGCTGAACGAGTCGTTCGCGACGTACACCTCCATGGCGTGCCTGGCGCACGCGCCGGGCTCGCGGTGGCCGCAGGCGTGGACGACGTTCGCCAACTCCATGAAGACCTGGGCGTACCGGCAGGACCAGCTCCCGTCGACGCACCCGATCATGGCGGAGATCGCCGACCTGGACGACGTGCGCGTCAACTTCGACGGGATCACGTACGCGAAGGGCGCCTCGGTCCTCAAGCAGCTCGTGGCGTACGTCGGCCAGGACGAGTTCTTCCGGGGCGTACAGGCGTACTTCAAGGCGCACGCGTTCGGCAACACGCGTCTGTCGGATCTGCTGGGCGCGCTGGAGGAGACCTCCGGGCGTGATCTGAAGACCTGGTCGAAGGCGTGGCTGGAGACGGCCGGCATCAATGTGCTGCGGCCGGAGATCGAGCTGGACGAGGCGGGGCACGTGGTCTCCCTCGCCGTACGGCAGGAGGCGCCCGCGCTGCCCCCGGGCGCGAAGGGCACGCCGGTGCTGCGCCCGCACCGCATCGCGATCGGCTGCTACGACCTGGACGAGGACGGCAAGCTGGTCCGCACCAACCGGATCGAGCTGGACGTCGACGGCGAGCTGACACGGGTCGAGTTCCCGGCGGCCACGCCGCGGCCTGCGGTGATCCTGCTCAACGACGACGACATGAGTTACGCGAAGGTCCGGCTCGACGAGGAGTCGCTGCGGGTCGTCAGCGCGCACCTGGGGGACTTCACGGAGTCGCTGCCGCGCGCGCTGAGCTGGGCCTCGGCGTGGGACATGACGCGTGACGGCGAACTCGCCACGCGCGACTACCTGGCGCTGGTCCTGTCGGGGATCGCCAAGGAGTCGGACATCGGCGTCGTGCAGTCGCTGCACCGCCAGGTGAAGCTCGCGCTGGACCTGTACGCGGCGCCGGAGTGGCGCGAGGCGGGCCTCTCTCAGTGGTCGGAGGCGACGCTGGTGCATCTGCGGACGGCGGAGCCGGGCAGCGACCATCAGCTCGCCTGGGCACGCGCGTTCGCGGCGACGGCCCGTACGCCGCAGCAACTGGACCTCCTCCAGGGGCTGTTGGACGGTACGGAGTCGGTCGAGGGCCTGGCCGTGGACACCGAGCTGCGCTGGGCGTTCGTCCAGCGGCTGGCGTCGGTCGGGGTGTTCGACGAGGAGGAGATCGCTGCGGAGTACGAGCGCGACCGTACGGCGGCGGGCGAGCGGCACGCCGGGGCGGCGCGTTCGGCGCGGCCGACCGAGGAGGCGAAGGCCGAGGCGTGGGCGTCGGTCGTGGAGTCCGACAAGCTCCCGAACGCGCTCCAGGAGGCGGTCATCGGCGGCTTCGTCCAGACGGACCAGATCGAACTGCTGGCGCCGTACGCGGAGAAGTACTTCGCCGCAGTGAAGGGCATCTGGGACTCGCGCAGCCACGAGATGGCGCAGCAGGTCGCGCTGGGCCTGTACCCCGCGCTCCAGATCAACCAGGCGACCCTGGACGCGACGGACGCCTGGCTGGCCTCGGCGTCCCCGAACGCGGCGCTGCGCCGCCTGATGTCGGAGTCCAGGGCGGGCGTGGAACGCGCGATGCGCGCCCAGGCGGCGGACCGCGCGGCGGGCTGACCGACCCGCCGGGACGACGGGTCCGGGGGCGGCTCTTCGGGGCCGCCCCCGGATCACGGCGGGGCGTAGCCTTCGGCTCGTGAGATCCATACGTACGGGGTGGGAACGCGCGTGGCACGGGCGGGCCAGGGGGAGAGTGGCCCCTTCGCAGCGGGCGGCTTTGGAGCGTGCCCAAGGCCTCCTTGAGGCGGGCGAGTTCGAGCGGGCCGAGGCCGAGGCGCGGGCTCTGGCCGCTTCGCCGCGCACCCGGGGCGGCGACCCCGGACCGGTCTCGCGGCTGGCCCGGTCCCTTGCCGCCGGGGCGGCCGCCGCCCACGGCCGGGGAGCCGAGGTGCTGCCCGAACTGGAGGCCCTGATCGCGGAGTTGGAGCAGACTGCGGGCGCCGACCGGCAACTGCTCCTGGTGCTCCGGTCGAACCGTGCGGCGGTGCTGGTGCAGCAGGTCCGGCACACCGAGGCCGAGTCCGAGGCGCGCGACATCCTGCGCGCCACGACCCGCATCGCGCATCTCGCCGAGGTGTGGCGGATCGAGCTGCACGCGCTGACCAACCTGGCCGCCGCGCTGAACGGACAGGGTCGCCACGAAGAGGCGGAGGCCGTCGCCCGCGGGAACCTGTCACGGGCGCAGGGGCCGGCCGCCGCGTTCCTGCATTGTGCGCTGGTGGGCAGTCTGAACGGGCAGAGCCGGTACGAGGAGGCGCTGGCCGAGGCCCGCCGGCAGACTCCGGCAGGGGGTCGCACGGCGAGCGGGACGCTGGAGATCGTGACAGCCGGGGCCCTGCACGGCCTGGGCCGTCGCGACGAGGCGGAGACCACGGCCCGCCAGGCACTCGCCGCCTGCGAGCAGTTCCTGCATCCGGCCCACCCCCGTGCCGAGGAGGCCCGCACGCTGCTGGCCCGCGTCGTCGCCGAGGACCCGGCGGCGGAATGAGCCGGGGCGGGGCGCCCGAGGGTTACGCCGTCCCCTCCTCGTAGCGCGAGCGCAGCCCCTCCATTCCCGCCGCCGTCAGCGAGCCGTGCAGCCGCAGGCGGGCCACTCCGCCGTCCGGGAAGGCGTCCAGGCGGACGTGGGTCACCACCGACGGGGCCGGCAGGACGAAACGGTGCGGGGTGTCCGGCTGGAGGCGGGTGCGGGGGATCAGCTCCAGCCACTCACCGCTCTCGCCGTCGCGGCCGTGCAGCGCGATCCAGCCCGCCGAGTTGCCCTTCAGGTACGCCGTGTCGATCTCCACCGCGCGCACCACCGCCTGCCCGGCGAGCCGGAACCGTACCCAGTCGTTCGTGCCGCGCACCCGCCGGCGCCGGTTCTCCCAGCCGTCGTCCATCTTGCGGGACGTGCCGGGGAGGATGATCTGCGTGGGCGAGGAGTAGAAGCGGTCGGACGCGTCCTCGTACGTACCTCCATTTAGCACCGACAACAGGTCGATCGTGCCCAGGAGTTCGAGCCACGCGGGGTCCGGCACGACCTCGCCGTGGACGCGCAGGCGTGCCACGCCGCCGTCGGGGTGCAGCCGCAGCCGCAGATGGGTGTGGCGGCGGTCGGAGGTGACGGCGAAGCCGTTGGCCGCGTGTCCGCGTACGGGGGTGGGCGGCACCAGTTCCCGCCACGTCACGTCGTCGGCGAGCAGCCGCTCGGGGCTCGGCGAGCCGTCGAAGGAGGCCGCCTGGACGGAGATCCGCTGCGGGTAGTTGCCGCGGAAGTGTGCCGTGTCGACGACGATCCCCCGGATGACGCCGGGCGCGCCGAGGCGGACGATCGCCCAGTCGTGGTCGTCGGCGGCCGGGAAGGGGTGCTCGGCGTCCGCGCCGCGGCGGCGGCGGGTCTCCCAGCCGTCCATGATCTTGCCCTTGTGGCCGAAGCGCGCGGGGTCGAAGGCGGCGCGTTCGCGGACGAGCAGGTTCTCGCGCTGCGCGAAGAACTCGTCGTTGGCGGCCACGACGCCGGCGCCGAGCCGACGGTCGGCGAGGTCGACCAGTTCGGTGAAGGGGAAGTCACCGGCGCGGTAGTCGGCGTACGGGTCACCCCCGCCGTACGGCGCCGCGTCGTTGGCGTGCGGGTCGTCGGCGTGCGGGTCGTTCGCGTGCGGGTCGTCGGCAACGGTGTTCGTGTTCGCGTCGGGAGTCATGTCCCGACTGTCGCGCCCGGCCGTCCTCCCGGTCCATCGAATGTTTTCGACAGGTCCGTTCAGCCGGGCTGAACAGTCGTACGCGCCTGTGCCGCTTCCCGCAGCGCCGCAAGCACCCGCGCCACCGCCGGGCCGCCCTCCGCCCCGCGCCGTACCGCCGCCACGACATGGCGGCGCGGCTGGTCCGCGCTCAGGATCCGGGTCACGACCCCTTCGCGGCGCTGTTCGGCAGCCGCCATCCTCGGTACGAGGGCGACGCCCATGCCCGCGTCGACCATCGCGAGGATCGCGGTCCAACCGGCGGCGCTGTGGGCCTGTTCGGGCACGAACCCGGCCGCCGCGCACGCGGTGAGCGTGATCTCGGACCAGGGGCCGCTGCCGCCGAAGATCCACGGCTCGTGGGCGAGGTCGGCCAGCCGCAGCCCCGGCGCGGCGGCGAACCGGTGCCCGGCGGGCAGCGCCACGTCCAGCGGGTCGATGAGCAGCGGGACCCGGCTGAACCGGGTGTCCCGGGCGGTCGGCGCCTGGGCGGCCAGCGACAGCGCCAGGTCCACCCCGCCGGCGGACAGCAGCTCGTACGCGTGTGCCGCCTCCGCCTCCCTGACCCGCACCACGAGCCCCGGAGCCACCGCGCGCAGGTGCTCCACGGCCGGGACGACGAGCGCCGGGACGGCCGTCGAGAACGCGCCGATCCGCACCTCGCCCGTCTCACCGCGCAGATGCCCGGCCAACTCCGCTTCCGTGCGCTCCAGTTCGGCGAAGACCACCTCAGCGTGCCGCAGCACCAGATGCGCGGCGTCGGTCAGCCGTACGCGCCGGCCCTGGGCCGTCAGGAGCGGTACGCCGAGCTGTTTGGCCAGGTTGGAGAGCTGCTGGGACACGGCGGACGGGGTCATCAGCAGGGCTTCGGCGGTCGCGGTGACGGTGCCGCGCTCGCGCAGCGTCCTGAGGATGCGGAGCTTCTTGATGTCCCACTCGGTCATGCCCGCCACCCTGTCACGCCGACGGCGCAACGGATCGAAAGGTCGGGGTGAATTCGTTCAGCGGAACTGAACGGTCGGCGGACAGAAAGGCGCCGCACGGCACACCTGTGCCGCGCGGCGCCTTCAGAAGAGGGAGGGCGTCAGACGCCCGGCTGCTTCCTGGACTTGTCGAGGACCATCACCAGACCGGCGATCACGGCGAACAGCAGCAGCGGCGCGGCCACGTACAGACCGAGGGTCTCCCCGATCGTCAGGCCGGGGCCCGGGTCGTCACCGTCGTCGCGGGTGACGGCGAGCACGGGGGACGTCATGAGCAGCATCATCAGCGTCGTTCCGGCCACGACAGCACCGGCGCGCAGGGCGTTCTTCTTGTCCACGGTGCCAACGTAGCGAACGCGTGGGGCGGCTGTGCGCCCGGGGGTCCCGTACAAGGTGTCAATTCTCCGCAGAGGGCCGCAAGACGCCCATCAGGGCGTGCAGCCGGGGCGAGGCGGCCAGCTCCTCCAGCGTCATCGGCCGGCCGTCGGCGTCGGCGACCGGCAACCGCCAGTTCGGGTACTGGTCCCAGGTGCCCGGCAGATTCTGCGGCCTGCGGTCCCCCACCGCGTCCGGCAGCCAGACACCGACCATGCGGGCGGGCGTACGCAGCAGGAAGCGGTAGACGGCGCGGATCCGCTCCTGTTCGTCGCCTCCGTCGGCGGGCAGCAGGCCGAGCCCGGTGAGGGTGCCGAGCCAGTCGGCGACCTCGGTGGCGTCCTCGCGCCGCTCCTCCTCCAGCGGGCGGCCGAGCAGCCCCAGCCGGTGCCGCAGCTCCACGTGCTCACCGGTGAGGCGCGCGGCGGTGGACGGCAGGTCGTGGGTGGTGGCGGTGGCGACGCAGTCCTCGCGCCAGCTCTCGGGGGCCAGCGGGCGGCCCGTGCCCTGCCAGTCGCGCTCGAACCAGAGCACGGAGGTGCCGAGCACCCCCCGGCGGTGCAGTGCCTCCCGTACGCCGGGCTCGACCGTGCCGAGGTCTTCTCCTATGACGACGGCGCCCGCGCGGTGCGCCTCCAGGACGAGGACGGCGAGCATCGCCTCGGCGTCGTACCGCACATACGTGCCCCGGGTGGGGTCCGCGCCGGCGGGGACCCACCAGAGCCGGAACAGGCCCATCACATGGTCGATCCGCAGCGCGCCCGCATGCCGGAGCAGTCCGCGGAGCAGCCCTCGGTACGGAGCGAAGCCGGACGCCGCGAGGACGTCGGGGCGCCAGGGCGGCAGCCCCCAGTCCTGGCCGTGGGCGTTGAAGGCGTCCGGCGGCGCGCCCACGGACATGCCGTCGGCGAACGCGTCGCGCTGCGCCCAGGCGTCGGCGCCGTCGGGATGCACCCCCACCGCGAGGTCGTGGACGATGCCGACGGCCATGCCCGCGTCACGGGCGGCGCGGCCGGCCGCCGCGAGCTGTTCGTCGGTGAGCCAGGCCAGCCAGCTGTGGAAGTCGACGCGGTCGATCAGCTCGTGCCGGGCCCGGCCGGTCGCGGCGGAGCGCGGGTCGCGCAGCTCCGGCGGCCAGACGCGCCAGTTCGGGCCGTGCGTCTCGGCGAGGGCGCACCAGGTCGCGTGGTCCTCCAGGGCCTGGCCCTGCTCGGCCAGGAAGTGGTGGTAGGCGGCGCGGCGGCCGGGGCCGAGCGGGACCTCACGCACGATCTCCAGGGCCTCGCGCTTGAGCTGCCACACGGCGTCGCGGTCGATCAGCGCGCCCTTGTCGAGGACGGCGGCACGCAGTCCGGCGGCCCGCTCCAGGAGTCCGTCGAGGGCCGCGCCCGCCCGGTCGGTGACGTACGCGTACTCGGGAACCGCCTCGATCCGCAGATGCACGGGGTCGGGGAAGCGGCGCGAGGAGGGGCGGTACGGCGAGGGGTCGGTCGGCTCGCCGGGGACGGCGGCGTGCAGCGGGTTGATCTGGACGAATCCGGCGCCCAGCTCGCGGCCGGACCAGACGGCGAGTTCGGCGAGGTCGCCGAGGTCGCCCATGCCCCAGGACCGGGTGGACAGCAGGGAGTAGAGCTGGACGAGGAAGCCGTGCGTACGGGCCGGCGGCTGCGGCACCTCGCGGGGCGCGACGACGAGCACGGCACCCGCCGTACGGCCGTCAGGGGCGACGGCGGCCAGCCGGTGCACACCGAGGGGCAGATCGGGCCAGGAGCGGCCCTCAGAGGCCCGTACAGGGCCTCCCGCGCCGGTCGGGGACGAGGGCGCGTCGGGCGGGGACAGCGGCGCGTCGGGCGAGGGCCAGTCGACCGTCTCGCCCCGCTCCGTCTCCACCCGCAGGAGCGTGCCCGGCGGCAGCTCGGCCAGTGCCGGCGGGAGGGCGGGCGGCAGGACGGCGCCGGCGGTTCCGGGGTCGGGCGTGGTCCACACGACCACGGCGGGCGGCAGCAGGCGGCTCGCGGCGGCGGCCTCGGCGCTGGTCAGCGCGGCCTGGACGGCCTCGTCCGTGGACGCGTCGACACCCAGCGCGGCGAGCACCGCGACGACCGTCTCGTCGGGGACCGGGACGGCGACGTCGGGGCCGGGCGAGTGGACGGTGGCGACACCGTGCAGCGCCGCGAGCGTGGCCAGGCGGCCCATTCAGACTCCTGAGAACTCCGTGCCACCGGCCGTACCGGGCGCGGTCGGCTCGCTGGTGAGGGGTGCGGCGTCGGCGAGCGGGGGCTCGCTGGTCAGGGGTGCGGCGTCGGCGAGGGGCGGTTCGCTGGTGAGCGGGCCCGGGATGTCGCTGGTCAGCGGTCCGGGCAGGGTGACGGCGAGAGGTTCTTCGCCGGCCGGGTCACCAGGAACCGTCTGTTTGGAAAGGGCGGAGAGGAGCAGCTGTGCGGATGCGGCCATGACGGCGCCTCCAAGGACGACTCGGACAACTGGACACAGCAGCCCTACCCAGTCGGCACGGTCGCAGACGTACTGGTCCGGTAAACGTGGCCCCGGTCACGCCGCGCTCCCTGAGCGGGAGTTGGTTCCCCTGCCTATCACAACGGGCGAAACGGGGCACGGCGGCCACGCGCGCGGGCTCCCCGGCCCCGGTCCGGCGCCCACCGTCCCGGGACGACGAAGGCCCGGATCCTAGGCAGAGATGCCGTCGATCCGGGCCACCGCGTCCTCGGCGCCGAAGGGTTGCAGATACGGCATCCAGCGAGGATCCCGGTGTCCGGTCCCGATGATCCGCCAGGCGAGCCCCGACGGCGGCGCGGGCTGGTGGCGAAGTCTCCAGCCCAGCTCCCGCAGGTGCCGGTCGGCCTTGACGTGGTTGCAGCGGCGGCAGGCGGCCACCACGTTGTCCCACACGTGTTTGCCGCCCCGGCTGCGCGGGATGACGTGGTCGACGCTGGTGGCGACGCTGCCGCAGTACATACAGCGCCCGCCGTCCCTGGCGAAGAGCGCGCGGCGGGTCAGCGGGACGGGCCCCCGGTAGGGGACGCGTACGAACCGCTTGAGCCGTACGACACTGGGCGCGGCCAGGACCTGGGTCTCGCTGTGCAGGAAGGCGCCGGATTCCTCAAGGCAGATGGCCTTGTTCTCCAGGACGAGGACGAGTGCGCGACGGAGTGGTACGACGCCGAGTGGCTCGTACGACGCGTTGAGAACCAGGACATGTGGCACGGTGCCTCCAGTTACGCCGGCGGCGCGTGGCTCGCGCCGGGACGATCTGTCTCAGTCTCTCCTCATGCCTGGTCGAAACGCCACCACGTCTTGGTAACGGGCTCGGAGT
The DNA here is from genome assembly GCF_001723055.1 of Streptomyces niveus. Lineage (GTDB taxonomy): Bacteria > Actinomycetota > Actinomycetes > Streptomycetales > Streptomycetaceae > Streptomyces > Streptomyces niveus. The sequence continues at coordinate 13,394 of NZ_MDCR01000274.1, read as the reverse complement.
GTTTTCGCCCACACCTCCCCCACAACCCCTGACCTGGTGCGTCCCCGCCCCCGCGCCATCCTGGGACTTCTCGCGGCACCGGCGGGTGAGGAGTGTCTCTGTCTCCCGTACGGCAACGGAGGACACGCGATGCCCCGTTAGTGTGGTTGGTCCCGCCCGTGTTTCCAGGAGGTTCCCGCCGTGTCCCTGTCCGCCGCGCCGGCCCCGGACCCGTCGTCCGGGCCCGCCACCTTCGACGAGGCCGCGGAGCGTGCCAACGACGCGGCGGGCTGGGTCGAGGAGAATTGGTCCACCTGGCTGAGCGTCGGCCTGCGCATCCTGCTGATCGTGGTCATCGCGCTCGTCCTGCGCCATGTCCTGCGGCGCACCATCACCAAGCTCATAGAGCGGATGAACCGCAGCGCGACGGCGGTCGAGGGCACGGCCCTCGGCGGGCTGCTGGTCAACGCCGAGCGGCGCCGACAGCGCTCGGAGGCCATCGGATCGGTGCTCCGGTCGGTGACGTCGTTCACGATCCTGGGCACGGCCGCGCTGATGGCGCTGGGGGCGCTGAACATCAACCTGGCCCCGCTGCTGGCGTCGGCGGGTGTCGCCGGTGTGGCGCTGGGCTTCGGCGCGCGCAATCTCGTCACCGACTTCCTCTCCGGCGTCTTCATGATCCTGGAGGACCAGTACGGCGTGGGCGACACCATCGACGCGGGCGTCGCGTCCGGCGAGGTCATCGAGGTCGGGCTGCGGGTGACCAAGCTGCGCGGCGACGACGGCGAGATCTGGTACGTCCGCAACGGCGAGGTGAAGCGGATCGGCAACCTGAGCCAGGGCTGGGCCACGGCCGGTGTCGATGTGACGGTCCGGCCGACAGAGGACCTGGAGCGGGTCCGCGAGGTCATCACCGGGGTCGCGGAGAAGATGGCGAAGGAGGACCCGTGGGCCGAGCGGCTGTGGGGTCCGGTGGAGATCCTGGGCCTGGACTCCGTCCTGCTGGACTCGATGACGATCCGGGTGAGCGCGAAGACGATGCCGGGCAAGGCGCTGGGGGTGGAGCGCGAGCTGCGCTGGCGGATCAAGCAGGCGTTCGACGCCGCGGGCATCCAGATCGTCGGCGGGCTGCCCCTGGCGGGCACGGAGGCGGCCGCGGCCGACCCGGCGGCCGGTGTGGCGGCGCCGTCCGCCCTGGCGAGCCCCACGTCACCGCAGTCCCTCGCGGCGTCGCCGATACCGCCGCAGCAGGCGGCGGCCAATCCCAATCTGTCGAAGTAGGACCGCGCCCGGGCGCTGACAGCGCCCCCGTCCGCGTCCGTCGAGACGAGCAGCTCGAAAACCGTTCGCACACGCACCCCCGCAGGTAACGCTTTGGTTGCTGCGGGGGGTCGTGCGTTTTAGGGGTATTGACTGCCACCTGACCCCCGGCCTACTTTCCTCCCATCAAATAGGAAACTTTCCTAACAGTGTCGGTCACCTGACACCGAGGAGAGCAGTCGCCGAAGGGCAGGTGCACACGTCGTGAGCGATCCGTCCACGCCGTCCCCGGGCACACCACGCGTGCTGCGCGCCATGAACGACCGCGCGGCGCTGGATCTGCTGCTGGCGCACGGCACCCTCTCCCGCACCCGGATCGGGAAACTGACCGGGCTCTCCAAGCCCACGGCCTCCCAGTTGCTGGCCCGCCTGGAGGCGGCCGGTCTCGTCGTCGCCACCGGCACCACCGAGGGGCGGCCGGGCCCCAACGCCCAGCTGTACGCGGTGAACGCGGGCGCCGCCCACGCCGCCGGGCTCGACGTGAACCCGCAGCGCGTCCTCGCCGCCGTCGCGGACATCACCGGCGCCACCGTCGGCCGGTTCGAACTGCCCACGCCCGGCCGCCGGTCCGCCGACGGCGTCGTCACCCAGGTGACCGACGCGCTGGAGGGCGTCGTCAAGGCGGCCGGTCTGTCGCGCGGCGACGTGCACCGCGTCGTCATCGGCACGCCGGGCGCCTTCGACCCGTCCACGGGGCGGCTGCGCTACGCCTCGCACCTGCCCGGCTGGCACTCCCCCACGCTGCTCGACGAACTGGCCGCCGCGCTGCCGATGCCCGTCGAGTACGAGAACGACGTGAACCTCGCGGCCGTCGCCGAGCAGCGCCTGGGCGCGGCGCGCGGCCACGACGACTTCGTCCTGCTGTGGAACCAGGAGGGTCTCGGCGCCTCCCTCGTCATCGGCGGCCGGCTGCACCGCGGCTTCACGGGCGGCGCCGGCGAGGTCGGCTTCCTCCCGGTGCCGGGCACTCCCCTCGTACGCCAGGTGGTCAAGGCCAACAGCGGCGGCTTCCAGGAACTGGCGGGTGCCCAGTCGGTACCCCGGCTCGCGCGCGGCCTCGGCATCGAGACGCCGGAGCAGCCGTACGCGGACGTCGCCGCCGGCCTCCTTACGAAGGCCGCCGCCGGGCACGAGGAGGATCCCCGGCTGGCCGAGCTGCTGCGGCTGTTCGCACAGCGGCTCGCCACCGGTCTCGCGTCCGTCACCGCCGTGCTCGACCCCGAGGTCATCGTCCTCGCGGGCGGGGTGACCACAGCCGGCGGTGAACCCCTGCGCGCGCTGGTCCAGGCGGAACTCGCCGAACTGGCCGCCTCCAGGCCCAAGCTGCTCATCGGCGAGGTACGGCGGGACCCCGTGTTGCGCGGCGCGCTGGAGAGCGCGCTGGCGACCACCCGCGACGAGGTCTTCGACACCTCGCGCTGAGCCGCCTCCCACCGAGCCCGCTCCGACCCACGAGCCCCCTCACAACAGCCCCCGCACGACCCCACACCATCCCTTTCAGGACCCGACCGACACCGGGAGTTCCGTCATGCCCAGAAACCGCCGTCTGACCGCTTCCGCCGTCGCGGTCGCCGCGCTGTCCGTCCTCACCTCCGCCTGTACGGGGCAGTCCGGCGAAGCCGCCTCGGACGACCCGAACGCCAAGACCACGATCACCTTCTGGCACGGCTGGAGCGCGCCCTCCGAGGTCAAGGCGATCAAGGAGAACATCGGCCGCTTCGAGGACGCCCACCCGAACATCAAGGTCAATGTCGTCGGCAACATCAACGACGACAAGCTCAACCAGGCGCTGCGCGCGGGCGGTTCGAAGGGCCCGGACGTCGTGTCGTCCTTCACCACCTCCAACGTCGGCAAGTTCTGCTCCTCCGGCGCCTTCGCCGATCTCGGCCCCTTCATAAAGAAGGACAAGATCGACCTGGAGAAGACGTTCCCGAAGGTGCTGCTCCAGTACACCCAGTTCGAGGGCGACCGCTGCGCGCTGCCGCTGCTCAGCGACGCGTACGGGCTGTACTACAACAAGGACGCCTTCAAGGAGGCGGGCATCACGGCCCCGCCGAGGACGATGTCCGAGCTGGCCACCGTCGCGAAGAAGCTGACCAAGCCCAAGGGCGACAGCTACGAGCAGGTCGGCATGATGCCGACGTACCACGGCTACGAGACGGTCGTGGACCACTACATGTCGAGCTGGGACCACGCGTACTTCGACAAGGACGGCAAGTCCAACATCGCCAAGGACCCGGCGTTCGCGGAGATGTTCACGTATCAGAAGAAGCTCGTCGAGGACCTCGGCGGTTTCGAGAAGCTGGAGAAGTACCGCAGCACCTTCGGTGACGAGTGGGGCGCCAAGCACCCCTTCCACACCGGTCAGGTGGCGATGCAGCTGGACGGCGAGTGGCGGCTCGGCATGGCCGAGGAAGCGGGAGCCGACTTCGAGATAGGCGTGGCGCCGATGCCCGTCGCCGACGACGAGGCCGACAGCTACGGCAAGGGGTTCCTGTCCGGCACGATCATGGGCATCGCTCCGCAGAGCAAGAAGCAGAACGCCGCGTGGGAGCTGGTGAAGTACATGACCACCGACACCGACGCGGTCGTGCAGTTCGCCAACGGCATCCGCAACGTGCCCTCCACGCTCGCCGCCCTCAAGTCGCCCGACCTGGACTTCGACCCGCGCTTCAAGACGTTCCTCGACATCGCCCAGCACCCGAAGTCCAGCACCCCCGAAGGCGCGATCAACGGCGCGACGTACCAGCAGACGCTCCAGGACTTCGGCTACCAGTACGAGAAGGGCGCCGTGAAGGACCTCCAGGGCGGCCTGGAGAAGACGGCGCGGCAGATCGACCGTGACATCGAGCAGGCCAAGTAGCGGGCCGGGAAGCCGACTGATGGCCGGTAACACGCTGCGTTCGAAGCAGCGCAGGAGCGCGCTGCGGACGCTGGCGTTCCTCTCGCCCTGGTTGATCGGGTTCACGGTCTTCTTCGCGTATCCGCTCGTGTCGACCGTGTACTTCTCCTTCATGAAGTACGACGGCTTCAACTCCCCCGTCTGGAACGGGCTCGGGAACTGGAGCTATGTCTTCAGCGACTACCCGCTGTTCTGGCCGTCGCTGGGCAACACGCTGTGGCTGGTCGTGGTGATGGTCTCCTGCCGGGTCCTGTTCGGTCTCGGCGTCGGCATGCTGATCACGAAGATCAAGACGGGTACGGGGGTCTTCCGGACCCTGTTCTACCTGCCGTACCTGGCGCCGCCCGTCGCGGCCACGCTCGCCTTCGTGTTCCTCCTCAACCCCGGTACGGGGCCGGTCAACACGATCCTCGGCGATCTCGGGCTGCCCACGCCGGGCTGGTTCAACGACGGCTCCTGGTCCAAACCGGCGCTCACGATGCTGGCAGTCTGGGGCATCGGCGACCTGATGGTGATCTTCATGGCCGCGCTGCTCGACGTACCGAAGGAGCAGTACGAGGCGGCCGAGCTGGACGGCACGTCGGCGTGGCAGCGCTTCCGCTTCGTGACGCTGCCGAACATCTCGCCGATCGTCCTGTTCGCCGTGGTCACGGGCGTGATCCAGGCCATGCAGTACTACACACAGCCCCTGGTGGCGGGCAAGGTCGCCTCCGGCATCATCGGCGGCTCGGGCCAGGCGTTCGAGCCCGGCTACCCCGACAAGTCGACGCTGACCCTGCCGCAGCTCGTCTACAACCTCGGCTTCCAGCGCTTCGACTACGGCGCCGCCTGCGTCGTCGCGCTCGTCCTGTTCGCCCTGGCCATGGTCTTCACCGCGTTCCTGATGCGGCGTCGCGGCGGACTGATCGGAACGGGTGACTGACCATGTCCCAGCAACTCCTGGACGCGCCCGGCCGGCCGTCGAAGCTGCCGGACGCGACGACACCGGCGGCGCGTACCGCGCGCCGCAAGGCGGTGCTGCACTGGATCGCCGTGCACGCGCTCGGTGTCGCGGCGGCGCTGTTCTTCGTGCTGCCGTTCGTCTTCCTCTTCCTCACCTCGGTGATGAGCGACCAGCAGGCGCTCACCCGGGACCTCACGCCCAACAGCTGGGAGTGGGGCAACTACACCAAGGTCTTCGACACGCCGGGCTTTCTGACCTGGTGGAAGAACACCCTGCTGTACGCGGGGCTGGGGACGCTCCTGTCGGTGCTCTCCTCGATCCCCGTGGCGTACGCGCTGGCCAAGTTCCGTTTCCGCGGGCGGCAGTTGTCGCTGATGCTCGTCATCTCGATGATGATGCTGCCGCCCCAGGTGATCATCATCCCGATGTATCTCTTCTGGGCGAAGCAGCTCGACCTGTCGGGCACGCTGTGGCCGCTGATCATCCCGATGGCGTTCGGCGACGCGTTCTCCATCTTCCTGCTGAGGCAGTTCCTGCTCACCATCCCCAACGAGTACCTGGACGCGGCGCGCGTGGACGGCTGCGGCGAGTTCCGTACGCTGCTCAGGGTCGTCCTGCCGATGGCGAAGCCGGGCATCGCCGCGGTGGCGCTGTTCCAGTTCTTCTACGCGTGGAACGACTACTTCGGCCCACAGATCTACGCGTCGGAGAACCCGGCCGCCTGGACGCTCAGTTACGGACTGGAGTCCTTCAAGGGCGCGCACCACACCGACTGGAACCTGACCATGGCCGCGACCGTTCTGGTCATGGCCCCTGTGATCCTCGTCTTCTTCTTCGCACAGAAGGCGTTTGTCGAGGGCGTCACACTGACCGGAGTGAAGGGCTAGAAACATGAAACTCGCAGTAGTGGGTGGCGGGTCCACCTATACACCTGAGTTGATCGACGGCTTCGCCCGGTTGAGGGACACGCTCCCGATCAGTGAGCTGGTGCTCGTCGACCCGGCGGCCGACCGGCTCGACCTGGTGGGCGGTCTCGCGCGGCGGATCTTCGCCAAGCAGGGACACCCCGGAACGATCGTCACGACGTCCGACCTGGACGCGGGCGTGGCGGGCGCCGACGCCGTCCTGCTCCAGCTGCGCGTCGGCGGACAGGCCGCGCGACAGCAGGACGAGACCTGGCCGCTGGAGTGCGGCTGTGTCGGCCAGGAGACGACGGGCGCCGGCGGTCTCGCCAAGGCGCTGCGTACGGTCCCGGTGGTGCTGGACATCGCCGAGCGGGTACGGCGCGCCAACCCGGACGCGTGGATCATCGACTTCACCAACCCGGTGGGGATCGTGACGCGCGCGCTGCTCCAGGCCGGACACAAGGCGATCGGGCTGTGCAACGTCGCGATCGGCTTCCAGCGGAAGTTCGCGAAGCTGCTGGACGTCGCCCCCTCGCAGGTCCATCTGGAGCACATCGGGCTGAACCATCTGACCTGGGAGCGCAGCGTACGGCTCGGCGGCCCCGACGGCGAGGACGTGCTGCCGAAGCTGATCGCGGAGCACGGCGACGCCATCGCCGCCGATCTGCGGCTGCCGCGCCCGGTGCTCGACACCCTTGGCGTGGTGCCCTCCTACTACCTGCGCTACTTCTACGCGCACGACGAGGTCGTCAGGGAGCTGGGCACCAAGCCGTCGCGGGCCGCCGAAGTGGCCGAGATGGAGGCGCAGTTGCTCGCGATGTACGGCGATCCGGCGCTGGACGAGAAGCCGGAGCTGCTGGCGAAGCGCGGCGGCGCCTTCTACAGCGAGGCCGCGGTCGATCTCGCCGCCTCGCTGCTGGGTGACGCCGGCAGCGGCGGCAGCCCGGTCCAGGTCGTCAACACGTACAACAACGGCACGCTGCCGTTCCTCGCCGACGACGCGGTGATCGAGGTCCAGGCCAGGGTCGACGCCTCGGGGGCGACGCCGCTGGCCGTGCCCGCGGTGGACCCGCTGTACGCGGGGCTGATCGCCAATGTCACCGCGTACGAGGACCTGGCGCTCCAGGCCGCGCTGCACGGGGGGCGCGACCGCGTCTACAAGGCGCTGCTGTCCCACCCGTTGATCGGTCAGTACGAGTACGCCGACGGCCTCACCGACCGACTGATCGCGCACAACCGGGAGCACCTCGCGTGGGCATGAGCCGGACCGAGCCGGCGGCGGGGCGCGGGAGCGTCCTGGCCGTCGACGCCGGGAACAGCAAGACCGATGTGACCGTGATCGGTGCCGACGGGTATGTGCTCGGCGCGGCGCGCGGCGGCGGCTTCCAGCCGCCGGTGGTGGGCGTGGAGCCGGCGATCGACAAGCTGGCCGCGATCGTCGCCGACGCCGCGGCCGACGCGGGCCTTCGTACGGAGGGCATCGCCGGGCATGTCTCGGCGTGTCTGGCCAACGCCGATCTCCCGGTGGAGGAGAGGGAGTTGGCGGCGGCGGTGCAGCGGCGCGGCTGGGGCCGCACCACGGAGGTGCGCAACGACACGTTCGCGATACTGCGCGCCGGGCTGCCCGGCGGCGCCGAACCGCGCGGAGTGGCCGTCGTGTGCGGCGCGGGCATCAACTGCGTGGGCATGCTCCCCGACGGGCGTACGGCGCGCTTCCCCGCCATCGGCCGGATCTCCGGCGACTGGGGCGGCGGTTCCGGGCTCGCGGAGGAGGCGCTGTGGTTCGCGGCGCGCGCCGAGGACGGGCGGGGCGAGCCGACGGAGCTGATGCGCACGGTGCCGGGGCACTTCGGCCTCGGCTCGGTGTACGCGCTGATCGAGGCGCTGCACCTGGGTCATATCCCGTTCGCGCGCAGGCACGAGCTGACGCCGGTCCTCTTCGCCACGAGCGCGGCGGGCGACGCGGTGGCCGCGTCGGTGGTCGACCGGCTCGCCACCGAGGTCGTGGCGCTGGCGGGGGTGGCGCTGGAGCGGCTGGGACTGCTGGACGAGGAGGTGCCGGTGCTGCTGGGCGGCAGTGTGCTGGCGGCCCGGCATCCCCGACTGGACGACGGGGTCCGGGAGTTGCTGGCGGCCCGCGCGCCGAAGGCCGTGGTGGGCGTGGTGACGGCGCCGCCGGTGCTGGGCGCCGGTCTGCTGGGTCTTGACCACACCGGGGCGCAGGCGGAGGCGCACGCGAGGCTGCGGGCGCACTACGACGGCTGAGGCGGGGCGCGTGTCGCCGCCGGACCCGTGATCGGACCCCTCGGAACGGGAACCGATCACGGGTCCGTGACGTATTCAATGGGGGAGCACGGTGGGGGGATAGTGCTTCATCGTCCGGTTCGTCCGCACAAGGCCGGGCTTCGTCCGCACAAGATCACGTCAAGGCTTGTGTGGATGCCGGTTCCTGCGGCCATACTGCTGGCCGGGACTTGTCCCTCCGTCCGCCGAGGGGCGCGACGCCGTCGTCAGTGACCGAGGGGGAGGTCAAGTGACATACCCGCCGAATGTGCGCACAGCGCCTGTTCCGGCGCCGACGCACGCGCCCGCGCCGTCCGCTCCACCGCCCGCGCCGCCACCGGCACCGCGCGGTGCGTGGGCCGAGGGCAGGGAGCGCGTGCGCGCCGCGGCGACGACGGAGCCGGGGCGACTCCAGATCATCGGGGCGCTACTGGCCCTGCTGGTCGTGGTGTTCGGGGCGGTGACGTCCTTCGAGGTCGCCGACCGGTACTCCGCCGCCGACGACGTCGTCGAGCGCAGCCAGCCGCTGAGCGCGGTCGCGGCGAAGATCTACGGCTCGCTCGCCTCCGCCGACACGGCCGCCTCCAGCGGCTTCCTGGCGGGCGCCCAGGAGCCCGCGTCGGTGCAGAAGGGCTATCGGGACGACATCACGACGGCGTCCGAGCTGCTGGTCGACGCCGCGTCGAGCACGGACAGCTCCAGCGACTCGGGCCGCCAGATCGCCACCATCAACGAGAAACTGCCGCGCTACACCGGTCTGGTCGAGCGCGCGCGGGCCAACAACCGGCAGGGACTGCCGCTGGGCGGCGCCTATCTGCGCTACGCCAACCAGCTGATGACGCAGGAGATCCTGCCGGCGGCCGAGAAGCTGTACGCGTCGGAGACGGCCCGGCTCGACCAGGACCACGAGGACGCCCGGCTGTGGCCGTTCCTGGGCCTCGCCGCCGGTGTCGTCGCGCTGGGGGTCCTCGCGTGGGCGCAGCGCCGTAACTACCTGCGGACGAACAGGGTGTTCAACCACGGTCTGCTGGCGGCGACGGCAGCCGCCACGGTGGTGCTGCTGTGGCTGGCGGTGGGCCACACGGTGGCGCGCGTCGAGCTGAACAACGCGAACACGAACGGGCAGGCGTCGCTGAAGGTCCTCAACGACGCCCGGATCAGCTCGCTGAAGGCCCGCGCGAGCGAGAATCTGACGCTGGTCGCGCGGGGCGCCGTCCTCACGGAGAAGAAGGGCGACGAGCCCCAGAAGGACCAGTACGAGGTGGACTACCAGTCCCATATGACCGCTCTCGGTGAGGCGTTGTCGAAGGCGGACAAGCTCGCCGACGACAAGACGGGGCGCGCGCCGGTCGAAAGCGCCCGCGCGGCGACCACCGAGTGGCAGTACCGGCACAAGTCGGCGAACGCCACGGACAAGGCCGGCAACTACGACGACGCGGTGGACAAGGTCATCGGCGACAACGCCTCGACGGGCCAGACGTTCGACACCGTGGACGACGAGCTGGAGAAGGCCATCGGCCACGAGCAGGAAGAGTTCACGGACTCCGCGAAGGCGGGCCGCGGCGCCCTGTTCGGCCTGGCGATCGGGGCCCTCGTGCTGGGCCTGCTCGGTGCGGTCGGCGCCATCCTGGGTGTCAACCGCAGGCTTTCGGAGTACCGGTGACAGGGGGAGGAATGAACACCGACGCCACCGACACCCACGGCCGGCCCACCGGCCGCCGTACGGGAGTCACGGTCGCCGCCGTCGTCGCGCTGGCCGCGACGCTCACCCTGCTGCCGCTGTCCCGCGCCGACCGGGCCGACGACCGCGGGGAGGCGCGGCAGGCCGCCACGCAGGCCGCGCCCGCCGCCGAGGAGGCGGACTGCGAGGAGCCGGAGCGCAGTCTGCGGGCCTCGCGCGAGGACGGGCCGACGATCGACAAGATCAAGGCGCGCGGTCATCTGATCGTCGGCATCGACCAGAGCAGTTACCGCTGGGGCTACCGCGATCCCGCCACCAAGACCATCGAGGGCTTCGACATCGACCTGGCGCGGGCCATCGCCACGGACATCCTCGGCTCGCCCAAGGACATCGTCTTTCGCGCCATTCCCACCAACCAGCGGGTCGACGCCCTGAACACGGACACCGACAGCGGGGTCGACCTGGTCGTACGGACCATGACGATCAACTGCGCGCGCAGTGAACAGGTCGCGTTCTCCACCGCCTACTTCGAGGCCGGCCAGCAGATACTGGCTCCCAAGGACTCCGGCATCACGGGGTACGACGAGTCCCTGTCCGGCAAGCGCGTCTGCTCGGCGGACAGCACGACGGCCTACGACGAGCTGGTGAAGAACTCGTTCGGCGCGATCTTCGAGGACGAGGACGACGGGACGCCGAAGGACAAGGACATCCTGACGGTGCCCAACCAGCTGGACTGTCTGGTACGGCTCCAGATGGGCGAGGTCGACGCGATCGTCACGGACAACGCGCTGGCGGCCGGGCAGGCCGCGCAGGACCCGGCGGTCGAGCTGGTGGGCGAGCCGTTCACCAAGGAGTACTACGGCGTCGCGGCCAAGCTCGGCAACGACGACCTGGTGCGCCGGGTCAACCAGGTGCTGGAGGAGTACCGCGCGGGCGGCGCCGACAGCCCCTGGATGAAGTCGTACGACCGGTGGCTGAAGGCCGGACTGCCCGGCATAAAAGGCCCGCCGGAGGCGAAGTACAAGGACTGAGGAGCGGGTGGCGAGAAGCGAGGGATCGCGGGCGCAGGACGCAGGGCGCAGGACCGCGCACCGGTGACGGAAACGGTCAGGGCAGAGCGGAGAGGTGATCGATGGGCGACGCGGGCTCCTTCCCCGGCTCGACGGGGAAGCCGGCCGGTCCTGCCATGGACCGGGACGAGGCGGACCGCGCCCTCGCGCGCCTCGGCGCCGAGCACGAGGCGATCGAGACGTCCCTGCTCGCCCTCCAGGACCACGCGGGCCGCCGGCTGCTCGAAGGGGCCGCCCTCAGCGGAGTCACCAAGGACCGCTGGGCCACCACCGAGCAGGCGATCACCCTGCTGTGGAGCTACTTCGACGCCTACGCCGCCGCCCTGCGCGGTGCCCGTGAGGCCCGCGCCAGGCTGCGGTGGCTCAACCAGCAGGATCTGGTGGACCTGACCGAGCGGCTGCGGGGCCGCAGCGTCACGGTCGCGGGCTCGGCCGCCGCCACCCCGTCCCTCACCGGCCCGGCCAGGCTCTCCGAGCACTTCACGCTCGCCGAGCTGGTCGCGCGGATGAACGAGCTGTACGCGCAGTCGCTGGACATGGTCGTGGCCTCGGACTCCGTCTGGTCGGCGCTGCCCGCCCGGATAGATCTGCTGGCCGCCGAGCTGAACCGCACCCGTTCGCTGGCGCACTCCGCCGGCGTACGGCCCGGGGAGCACCCGGCCGGTGACGACCTGGAGGCCATCACCGACGAGCTGGCCACGCTGCGCGCCCAGGTGATCTCCGATCCGCTGGCGTTCTGGCAGCCGGTGCACGGCAGTTCGGCGCCCGGCGGCGGCAGGCCGGACACCGAGCGCTACGACCGGGCGGCCCGCGCCCTGGAGGACGTACGCCGGGAGATCGACGCGGTGCTGACGGTGCGCCAGGACTCGGAGGCGCGGCTGCTGCGGCTGCGGGACGTGCTGTCGCGCGCCGACCGTACGCTCACCGAGGCCCGGTCGGCGCGGGGCGAGGTGCTGGCGAAGATCGCCGCGTCCGAGGTGCCCGCGGTGAGCGGGCCGCCGACGGCGCTCCAGGAGCGGCTGTCGACGGCCGCCGAGTACCGCAGGCACGCGCAGTGGCACCGCCTCTCCCCGCTGCTGGAGTCCCTGGAGCGCGAGGCGGAGGACGAACTGCACCGGGCCCGCGCCTCGTTGACGGCCGTCACGGCGCCGCTCGCGGTCCGGGCCGAGCTGCGCGGCAGGCTCGACGCGTACAAGGCGAAGGTGGCCCGGCACGGGCTCGCCGAGGACATGGTGCTGACCGAGCGCTACGACGCGGCCCGCCGGATGCTGTGGAGCGCGCCCTGCGATCTGCGCGTGGCCGAGCAGGCGGTGCTGCGCTACCAGCAGGCGGCAGCCGAGGCGCTGGCCCAGCGGCAGTCCGGGCCCACCGACCGCGGGGGGAGCGCGTGAGCGTCGGCAGAGTCGGCAGAGTACGGGGCAGGACATGGAACGGCTTGGGCGAACGGGGGGAACGATGAGCGGGACGAGGAGTTGCCAGCGCCCCGGTTGCGAGGGCGGTTACGAGGACATGGGCGGCGGTGAGCTGTACTGCGACACCTGCGGTCTGGCTCCGGTCGTCTCGCCGACCGGCATGGTGTCCTCCCCGCCGACCGGGATCACCGGCGGCGGCAGGGACAGCAGGGCCAGCGGCAAGGGCAGCGGTTCGGCGCGCACCGGCTCGTCGCGCGCGTCGTCGCGTGCCTCCTCGCGCTCGTCGACGTCGCGGCGCTCGGTCTCGGGACGGCTGTCGCGTTCGCTGTCGGGCCGGCTCTCCAACCGGTCGGTTTCGGTGCGCAGTTCGGGCGTCGCCACGGGCGCGTCGGGGCGCAACCGGCTGGGCGCGGGCCTCGTCTCCGTACCGGACGTGCCGCGGCCCGATCCGCGGTCGGCCGTGATGGCGAGCGCCGAGGTCCCGGAGCGCAAGCGGTACTGCTCGCGTTCGGACTGCGGGGCGCCGGTGGGCCGGGCGCGCGGTGAGCGGCCGGGGCGTACGGAAGGGTTCTGCACCAAGTGCGGGCACCCGTACTCGTTCGTGCCGAAGCTGCGCGGGGGCGACATCGTCCACGGGCAGTACGAGGTCGCGGGCTGTCTGGCGCACGGCGGTCTGGGCTGGATCTATCTCGCCGTCGACCGCGCGGTCTCCGACCGCTGGGTGGTCCTCAAGGGCCTGCTGGACACGGGTGACCAGGACGCCATGGAGGCCGCGATCTCCGAGCGGCGCTTCCTCGCCGAGATCGAGCACTCCAACATCGTCCGCATCTACAACTTCGTGGAACATCTCGACCAGCGCACCGGCTCCATGGACGGCTACATCGTCATGGAGTACGTGG